>JAENZQ010000074.1 GCA_016841185.1 Anaerovorax odorimutans | reverse complement strand
GCCATCATAAATTCATTTTTTCTGTTGCTATAGTTTTTTGATGATTCAGCCATATTAAACCTCGCAATATTTAATATTTTATACCGACGGTCGGTATAAATAGTATATGCTAATTCCCCAAATCTGTCAATACCTTCACTGCCTTTTCTATAACGATCCCCCCTAATCCTAATGCCCTCCTCAATTGTCTTATGCATACACCTGCCATATGGTATGCATTTTTTATTATCTTATTTCTTTTTAGTACCGGTAATAAGGTTAAAAGTAATCTCAGCCGTATCAGTATTCGAACTCTTTGCGCGTATTATATGGCTTTCATTATTAATGAATTCTTGACACGTATATAGGGAAATGAATTTTTGGACCTTCTATAGGTATAAGGTAGAAATCAAAATTCTGCGAATAATCCAGGCCGGAAATATCGAACCCAAAACTCCCACCTGCGTTATAAACGGGCATACTCCATGTCTCGGCAGTATTATTATTAAAGACCGTTATATAATAAGATGACGCATAGATAATCTTATCTCCTTGCTTTATCACCGCCTTGAAATTGTTTTTGTCAAAAAAGTTTATTTCATATCCATGGAATTTTACCATAAATACAAGCCTGTTACTGCTTTCATTCAATACTGACTTTATTTCCTCCTGTGAGAGCTCTCTTCCTTCTCTGACAGCGGTTCTGGCTGCATCTGCCAATACAAAGTACGGAGTTTTACATATTGCATAAACCTTGTTGTAATTACCTACTATACCCCCATTTTCAGCAGTATTCCAGTCTTTCGCAAAGGATAAATATGATGAATTAGCGTTGTACTTACCGTAGTCCACAGCGTTATCAATTAGTTCCCCGGACAGCTCTTTATAGATGCAATTATTCGGGGTCAGGGATTCAGGTACGTCCGCCGCGGCTCCATATGTCAGTAAAGTTATCAAGACAGTTGCAATAAAAATACTAATTGCCAGTCTTCTGGTATTAATGACCCTCAACCTCCTTTTAATTCAAATAAGTTTTATATATTAATAATAACCTTATGCGATTATTATTCTCTATTTTTGCAGCTCTAGAGAAATTTTAAACATCGGCCGGCCAATGTCTCTACAAAAAAAGCAGTATAGCCCTGCTTCTACTGTGTCCCGGGCCGGTTATCCGAAAATATCCAAACCTAATACGGTCTTGTCTCTTCTTCTCATACATGTTATGCTCCGAAGTCTAAAAAGAGAAGCCCAGAAGAACGTTACTCCTATATTCCGCACAGTTTCAGCATAACACTCCCTGTAAATACTTCAACGAAGCTGGTGGCCGAAAACTTACAAAGAGTTCGATGTGTGATTAGGTCATTATAATACATGCCAGCTTATGCCTTGATATTGTCAAACAAGAAGCTTGGTATTACATACTAAGTGGCACTGCTGTCAATGACGATATAATAAATGAACGCAATGTTAAGTCAAATAAGTAGCCGGCTTTACATGTATTCCGGATTAAACAACACCTTTGGCTTACTGGAAATGCCGGGTACTATGAATTATGAACAGGAGGCCAATTATGAGTAAAAAGAGTAAGACGATTTTTGCAATATTGCTGTTAATTATTTTTGTGCCTACTTTTTTCATTTTCTCCAATACTGATATACTGTTCAAAAACCTATACAGGTTTGCCCCAAAAGAAGCAGATGAATTTTCACGTGACTATATCGACTTGGTTCGCATGGGTAAAATTGCGGAAGCTGAAGAGTTATTAATACAAGAGGCTAAAACTTCAGAAACTTTTAAACAGCTTGAAGACACTTCGAACTACATAACGTCTCAAGAGCCCTATAAATATGACTTAGTAGGTTGGAACATTTTCACCTCCGGCGATATTAAAAGAAGCACCCTGAGCTATCAGCTGCAAATGGAAGACAGAATTCTACTTGTTAATATTGTTGTTAATGAAATTGATAATAGGAAACAGGTCTATGGAATGAATGTACAAAGCATAGAAACGCCTTTAGAAGTGCTTAACAATCTGACATTTAAAGATAAATCGACAGTACATTATTCTATCATAGCAATTTCCCTGGGGCTGATACTCTTCACCTTTTATACTGCAGCCAGATGCTTTGATATGAGCATTAAAAAGAAATGGCTTTGGATGTTATTCATATTATCAGGAATTGGAGAGGTCAATCTAAACTGGACAAACGGAACCGTTTTTCTCAAGCTAATCTCATTTGGAATTCCTATTGCTACTGTATCAAAAACCAGTCTATACGCTCCCTGGATTTTTTCGTTTTATCTTCCTGTTGGGGCCGTTATTTTCTGGCATAGATTGTATAAAATCAATAAAAAAGCTAAAGTGGATGGTAATTCCGGAATTCAAGAAGATCATCGCATTAGTACCGATAGCATATCCGAAGCATAGAAGACATTTTGTTGCTTTCTGCAAGCTGAATTCCGATATAGGTATAGATGTATATAAGCTATGCAGGCAAGGGACAGATATGGGAACAACATACCTGCCCCCTTGCCTGTGCTTTGACTATTAAAAACATTATATGCTGCCATCTCACTGTTCCCTGTCATTACCAATCATTTTCTTTCTGTATTCTTCTCTTAGAC
>JAENZQ010000041.1 GCA_016841185.1 Anaerovorax odorimutans | reverse complement strand
GCGGCAATACCTTTTCTTCATATCGGTTTGCTGCCGCTTCAATTGCTTCACTGTTGTTCTTCAGATTCACCTTATTATCGTCCAGAACACAATAGGCTTTTTCTATTGATTTGCTTTCCAACTTCTCACTGTTCTTTATAATGATAAATACCGGAATCCCAAATTGTGTTTGGTATGCATCATCCAAATATCGCAAATTTGTATCCGTTAATACAACTGCTGCTACATCTGCATAATCCGTATCTTCGACTAATACGATACTTCGCCCTGTATGAAAATATTCTTTTGCATCTGTTGTACAAGCAATTTTTAATGGTTTCATAATTGTCTCCTCCCGTCATACTCATCTGCATAACTATCTACAGCAAAGTTCATGCCATGGTTTCAAACCACCTAATATTTTATCCATATAAGCAATAATCCTGTTTTCAGCTGAGATAACAGCCTTCGTAAAAGCGTTTTGAACCAAATAAGAATCAAATTTTTTTCTTTTTTGAACCTGCATTCAGATATATGAATGAGACGAGAATAAAGAGCAGAGATAAAGAGTAAACAACAGTGACCGTACTTTACTCAAAAATTATTTCCGTTCCGGTTTTCCCCTCAAGAGCATCTACTGCATGATACAATGACGTAATAATAGCCTTTTTATCAGGGTTTGTTCTTACAAATTTAATTGCGGCCTGTACTTTTGGAAGCATGCTCCCAGGAGCAAAATGGCCTTCTTCCATATACTTGGTAGCATCTGCAACAGATAACTTGTCTAAACCTTTTTGATTTGGTTTTTTAAAGTGTATCATTACTTTTTCTACTTCAGTCAATATCAACAAAATATCCGCTTCTACTTCTTCTGCCAGAAGCTCCGCTGCAAAATCTTTATCGATTACCGCAGCAACTCCTTGGAGTGTACCGTCATTATTTTCTATAACCGGTATACCGCCTCCTCCGCAGGTAATAACGATGGTGGAGTCCCATAAACGCTTTACCGAATCGATTTCAACAATTTCTTTCGGCCTCGGGGATGGAACAACACGCCTCCATCCTCTTCCGGCGTCCTCTTTCATGGTATATCCCTTTTCTTCGGCAATTTTTTCAGCTTCTTCTTGAGTATAAAAAGGCCCTATAGGTTTGGTGGGATTGTTGAATGCAGGGTCATTTTCATCTACAATCATTTGTGTGGTAATGGTAACAACCGGTAAATTTCTATTCTGCTTCTTCAAAGCTTCTTTAAGCCCCTGTTGAAGATGATATCCGATATACCCTTGACTCATGGCCCCACAAACATCAAAAGGCATTGCAGGTGTCACATTCTGAGCAACTTCAGATGCAAGCAAAATTCTCCCCACCTGTGGTCCGTTTCCGTGAACAACGGAAATTTCATATCCTTTACAACTAATTTCAGCTAAATACCGGCATGTTTTTTGTACAACTTGACGCTGGGCTTCAGCTGTTGCAGGGGAATTAGCTTCCTGTAGTGCATTCCCCCCGAGCGCAATGACAACTCTTTGAGGCTTCATGTTCTTACTTAACAATTCTAAATACACCCCCTTTTCAATACCTCGCACTAATCTCTATGAATCGGCATACTCATACATCTTGGGCCGCCCCTCCCTCTGCTTAACTCTGAGCTTGGAATTGTAAGTACCTTTATCCCATGCTTATCTAAAATGTCATTGGTCACATAGTTTCTGTTATATGTTATTACCACTCCCGGAGCAATGGCAAGTGTATTTGATGCATCGCTCCACTGCTCTCTCTGAGCTGCAAGCCTATCTTCTCCTCCGCATTTTATTAACTGAACAGATGGAAGCTTCAACTCTCTTCCAAGAATATTCTTCAATATGTCTTCACTGCTCTTAAACAGAAGGTTGCCATCTTTTCCAAGGTTTATTTCATATATGCGCAACGGCTCTTCAATTTCAGGATGGATCGTGAATTTATCATAATCCACCATAGTAAAAACGGTATCCAGATGCATAAATGCCCGGCATTTGGGAATTTCGAATACCAATATTTTTTTAAAGCTGTTCTCCGCCTTAAGAACTCTTTCAGCCAGTATTCCTATAGCATCGGGAGAAGTCCTTTGACTGCATCCGATTGCAATGATTTCCGGTGAAAGCACCAAAATATCGCCACCTTCAATGCTTTCAGACCCCTCATATTCATACCAGAATATCGGGTCTTCCGACATAAATTCTTTGTTGTATTTATAAATATACTTCATGCATAACGCTTCTCTTTTTCTGGCTTTTGTGCTCATTCTGTGAATGCTCATCCCGTTTCCGATACAAGCTGCCGGATCCCTTGTAAAATAAAGATTGGGCAACGGGTCAATGAAATAGGGGCAATGTCCTGTTGTGAGTTCTATAAGTGAATCGTTTTCCTTGGTTGTTATATCGCTTTTCTTTACCCCGGCAATCATTTTTTCTATCATTTCCTTTTCAGGCATGGCCAAAAGGTAGTTTCTGATTTCTTTTTTGATGCCTTCAGAATACACACCGCTTTCATTGACAAACTCTTTAACAAATTCTTTCTTAACCATATCATTCTGCAAAGCGTCAAAAAGTTGATCTGTAAAATACAATATTTCAACTCCGTTATCTCTCAATACATCGGCAAAGCAGTCATGCTCGTGCTGGGCGACTTCAAGATATGGAATATCATCAAACAGGAGTATTTCAAAATTATCAGGTACAAGCCCTTCTATTTCTTTTCCCAATCTGTGCAAAAAAATTTTGTTCAGCTTTCCGATTTCCGAATAAATGCTGATGCCTTGTTTCATAATAAAAATCTCCTTTATAATCCATCGCACTAAACATCTATAAGTTAAAACTTACTTCATCCTATGGTTGCTGCTATAACTGCCTTAATGGTATGCATTCTGTTTTCTGCTTCATCAAACACCACCGAATGCCTGCTTCTAAATACTTCATCTGTGACTTCTCTTATGTCATAATCTTTTTCTTTCCATTCTCTCGCCATTTTTGTTTCAAAGTCATGGAATGCAGGCAAGCAATGGAGAAACAGCACATCAGGATTTTCAGTCTTTTGTAACAACTCAGAAGTGACTTTAAAAGGTGTAAGCAGTTTTACCTTTTCAGGGATCTGATCCTCCTCACCCATGGATGCCCATACATCCGTATATATCACATCTGCACCCTTTAGGCCTGAGGTGTCACTTGTTATTTCTATTTCCGCTCCTGTCTCCTCAGCAGTTTTTCTTGCAGCTGAGAGAGCTTTTGTATCTAATTGTAAGGAATCCGGTCCATAGGCCACAAAATGTATACCCATTTTTGCGCATCCGTACATCCAGGCATAAGCCATATTGTTTCTTATATCTCCGCAAAATACAACTTTTGATTTATTCAAAGGTTTATCCATATGTTCTTCCATTGTCATCATATCGGCCAGAATCTGTGTGGGGTGGTCCATATCTGTCAAGCCGTTCCATACAGGTACTCCAGAATACTTTGCCAGAATCTCGACCAGAAACTGATCATATCCTCTGTATTCAATCCCGTCATAAAACCTTCCTAAAACTCTTGCGCTGTCTTCTACAGACTCCTTCTTACCAAACTGAGAACTTGCGGAATCAAGAAATGTTACATGTCCGCCCTCATCATGCACAGCTACTTCAAATGCACATCTGGTTCTTGTAGACGTTTTTTCAAAAAGCAGAACAATATTTTTCCCTTTAAGAATATCTCCATTAATTCCTGCCCTTTTTTTTGATTTAAGATCATGAGCAAAATCAATAAGATATCTTATTTCCTCGGAAGTAAAATCCATTAATGTCAAAAAACTTCTTCCTTTTAAATTAACTGCCATATAATAACCCCCTTATTTTTTTTTATATCCTAAAAGAGAACTTTTTCTGAATAGCACTCTATTCGGCTTCCTCTCAAAACAAACCGATGCTCTACAATAAAAAAGTATCCCTCTAAAATAAAGGATACTACCAATAAATGGATTTAAAAGTACCAGTGTCTGTCTTTTCACATATGCCAGTAAGACAAGCTTTTAAAAACTTACATACTCTCTTTCATTGCTTCAACAAGAAGTGTGATACCTTTTTCTATCTGCTTCAAAGCAGGATATGAGTAATTCAATCTTATATAATTATCTCCTTTTGTCCCACATGGAAAGAACACTGTCCCGGGTATATAACACACGCCTTTCATACTTGCCTTCCGGATGAGCTGATGGGGATCCATTTTGTCCGAAAGCCGGCACCAGATATACACCCCTCCCTCCGGAATATTATACTTAATGCCCAGAGACTTGGCTTTCTTAAGCATCATACACATTAAATCTCTTTTTGATTGATAACATGCGCAAATATCTTTCATGTTTTTGGTATATAAACCTCTTTCTATATAATTGCTGATGATATTCTGAGTCAGGCTGTCAAGACTTATAAGATGCATGGATAATAAATATCTCAATCTCTTTATCACCTGTTTAGAAGCTGCTACGTAAGCCAGCGTCAACCCCGGTGCAAAGGTCAGCGCAAAGGAATAAATGTAAATAACGCTATTGTTTTTATCTAAAGCTTTTATTGTCGGAATAAAGTTATCACTGAATCTTATACAGGAAGCACAATCATCTTCGATTATAGGAATACGATACTTACATAAGAGATCCAGAAGGTTTTTCCTTCTTTTAAGACTCATTATTATTCCTGTAGGGTCATGAAAGCTCGAATTGACATATATGAGTTTCGGACTATATTTAATACATAATTGTTCAAGAATGTCTGTTATGATCCCTTCCTCATCTATAGGTACTGTGACTACATTTGCCCCTGCAAGCCTAAAAGTTCTGTATACATCCGGAGATAGCGGTTCTTCCGTAATCACAATGTCACCTGGAACGATAAACAATTCAGCCAGATAATCAAGGGCCTGGTTGGTTTCCGAAAGTATTTGAATCTCTGATGGAGTTGCCTTTACGCCTTTCTCCCGAAGAAGTCCGCAAATATTCTTCCTTAATTCATAAAGCCCCTGATAAGGTGTATATTCATAAATACTTTCATTCTCAGAATTAATGATATCCGCCAGTATCGCCCGAATATCTTCCTTATGATATGCTTCTGCCGGGACAATTCCACCTGCAAATGAAATGGTCTTTTTAGAATATGATTTAGAAAAAAGATTGTCGAAAGAAATTTGCTGATCCAAGAGCTCATTTCGGATAAGGTACTGCCAGGGAATGCTGGCTGATTTTTGATTTAGCGACATCTTTGAACTTTTATATGTTACCTTATAACCAACCCCCTGAAAGGCATTTATAAAACCATCTGCTTTCAATTCCTGATAAGCCTTGATGATCGTATTTCTGTGGGTTCCTGTTTTTTCTGCCATTTTTCTTTCTGATGGCAGCAAAAAACCATCCAGTAACTCTCCTTTAAGTATCATCTCTCTTATTTGATTTTTTATTTGAATATATATAGGTGTCTGACTATGAGGCATGACCCTAATGTTCATATAGATCCTCCATTCAGTTGCCTTTATTCATCATTAAAGCAAATACATGTTTCAGAACAGCTTATTATCTGAATAAAAAAAGTATTACAGCAAAGTTTATGCCAAAGACAGCCCCGCAAGTTTTGATAGAGTTTTAAACATTTGTTTTTCAACTGACACAAGAGGAAAAGAATTTTGAACCAAATTGGAATCAATTTATTCCCTTCTTTGAACCCTTTAAATACAAGAGAAGAGAGAAAAGAAAAAAAATTGAATGCCCGTGCCACGTGCATTCATTTCCTCCTCAACTTGTACCCTGTCTTCTGTAATCTGTCTTAATTGTCGCCAACTAATTATTAAGCTTCATATCTCCATATTTTATCCAGCCTTTTTTTCTCATATATTCAGAAACAGCTAATGATAATATTGCCGGTAAAACAAAATGCAACAATAGGATTCCGGGAATCCCTGCGTCACCCATAACGGATAATGTCCGCAGTTGCCCTACCAGTCCGGCCGTACCCATGCCTGCTCCTAAAAAATCATTTTCCATTTTAAATATAGTGGTTCCGACCGGACCTAATATGGCAGAAGCAATAATTGGAGGAATCCATATCTTTGGATTTTTGATGATATTCGGTACTTGCAGCATAGATGTCCCAACACCTTGAGCAATTAAACCTCCCACCTTGTTTTCCCTGTAACTTATAATGGCAAAGCCTATCATTTGTGTACAGCACCCGATGGTGGAGGCCCCCGCCGCCAGCCCGCTCAATTTTAATGAAATGGCAAGGGCTGCACTGCTTATTGGTAAAGTCAATATCATTCCCATAATAACCGCAAGAATAATTCCCATGGTGAAAGGTCTTAACTCGGTAGCATAGTTAATAAAACTTCCGATCAGCGTCATCATCCGACTAACGACAGGTGCTAAATAAACACCAACAATCCCTCCGGCGATAATGGTCCCTGCCGGGACAAGTACAATATCCACTTTGGTCTTTCCCTGTATTAACTTGGAAAATTCAGCACCGGCCAGAGAAGCAACGAATGCTCCTACCGGCTCGCCTATTACAAGCTGTATGGTGCTTCCGTCAAATACAGCTGTTTGTGATCCTATGGCACCTGTAACGATTGAAGCGAAAATACCCAGCTGTGATGCGCCTATACTATATGCCACGGCAGCACCAATGGCAGGACCCATCATATACTTTGCAAATTGCCCAAAATATATAAGTATTTCGATATTAAGAAGTGTTCCGATCTGCTCGATGATAACGCCTATAATCAAAGAACCAAAAAGACCCAGAGCCATTCCATTCAAAACCTTTATAAAATACTGTCTCATATATGCCCACCTTTTTAATAATAGAATTATAAAACCTTATAGACTTTTAATAATAAACTTCCCTTATTCATTTTCTCTATACCACTTTGAAAAAGCCTCATCCCATATGAATAACGCATATTTATTTAAATTACAGTATACTTATTAAGACCACGATTGACAATGGTCTTTGGAAAATTTTAAAAAAAGTTTGTATAGCGAAACAACAACAAGAATGGACAATGAGAAACAAAAAACCTTCTCTTAAAATCGCCTTTATGTTCCGCAAAAGGTTCGATAAGAGCAGTTCGAAGGTATCGTGGCATATTCAACCTGCTCGGGAGAATACGCATAAGGTTCTGAAAGCACATGAAGCAGCCGCCTCATGACACTATAATCCCCATTTTCAACTGAAGCTTTTAAGGCTTCTTCCACACGATGGTTACGAGGAATCACTGCAGGATTAACACGCTGCATCAACTGTTTAAAGGAAGATTTCGTTTTTTTCTGTCGGTTTAATCTGTCTTGCCACTGCTTGTACCACTGTTTAAACTCTGACGAGTTAAATAAGTCCATCTCGTGTAGTTGTTCAATCGTAAAAGCGCGAAAGGTATTGGTGTAGTCTGCCTGATACTTTTGCATCATATTTAGAAGATTTTCAATAAGGGCTTCGTCCTGCTGTTCTTCATTAGATAACCCAAGTTTTGCTCTCATGCCCTTAAGCCAATGATTGTGATACAACCTGCTAAAGTTGGAAATCTCATTTTGGGCCAAGTCGATGGCCTTGTTATGATCTCCATCAATCAAAGGCAGCAGGGTTCTTGCAAATCGAGTTATATTCCACTGTGCAATAGAGGGCTGATTTCCATAAGCATATCGACCGTGAAGGTCTATGGAACTGAATACCGTTTTCAGATTGTATGTATCCATAAAAGCGCATGGTCCATAATCAATAGTTTCTCCACTAATGGTCATATTGTCGGTATTCATGACTCCATGAACAAAGCCAACCAACTGCCATTTGGCTATCAGCATGGCCTGACGGCCGATCACTCCCTTTAGCAGCATGAGATAACGATTGGAATCTGCAGCATCTATCTCTGGGAAATGCCTCTGTATTGTATAGTCAGCCAAAATTCTAAGCTCTTCATTGGTACCCCATTGTGAAACATATTGAAAAGTCCCTACTCTCAGATGGCTGGCCGCTACCCGTGTTAAAATCGCACCGGGCAAATAGCTTTCTCGAAGTATGGATTCACCGGTTGTCACAACTGCAAGGCTCCGGGTAGTAGGAATATCAAGAGCATGCATGGCTTCACTTATGATATATTCCCGGAGCATCGGCCCAAGTACCGCTTTACCATCTCCGCCCCGGGAAAAAGGTGTTTTCCCTGAACCCTTGAATTGAATATCAAATCTCTCCCCTGAAGGTGTGATCTGTTCCCCTAAAAGCAACGCCCGCCCGTCACCCAACATGGTAAAATGACCAAATTGGTGCCCTGCATAAGCTTGAGCAATAGGCAAAGCACCTTCAGGAATCTGATTTCCGGCAAGCACCTCTACCCCATCTTTACTTTCCAGAACCTCCGGATTAAGCCCCAGGGCTTCCGCTAAGGAATGATTAAATATAATACATTTCGGTGACGGAACATGCTCCGGTATTAAGCTGACAAAAAAAATGTCCGGCAAACGGGCATAACTGTTGTCAAAATTCCAGCCTGCTTTTTTATTTCTATTTTCATTTGACATGGCGTATCACTATCCTTCTTCAATGAGAATGTAAGCCTGTTATTTTTAGTGTCTGCGTCTTGGAGTTTATTATACGTTTGACATCAATGCCAAAGAATAACTTGAAATTGTTAACCAATAATAGTCATAAGAAGTTACTTCAATGGTACTTATTATGATTTTAATCGGGATCTAGTTTCTTTGATACACACCTTGGAATCCATCTCAACAAAAGCATTTTTTAAGCCTTCTTCATTACTGCATTCTTTAAAGACAAAATCATTTTCAACTTCTTATCAATTAATTTCAAAATATGTTAAGGATGAAAGGTTGAAGAATTACTTATGCTATCAAGCTCTATATGTGGGTGTTTCTCCTTATGAGGGACCCTCTATTTATATATTGGTTCCAGCAATATCCCAATTATATGGTCTGTGGCATTTAAAAGGCAGGATGTATACTTTTGTTCAGACAAAATGAAAGATAATGCAAATTTGCACTATCTTTTTAAATAAGGTGAACAAAACATAGTTCAATTTATTTAAGCCAACCATCATCAAGAAATAACTTAAATGGATTATAGTGAAAGGGGCAATTCCTGTCACTACTTATAAAGCCATCTATTTTTAAGCTCATAATATACATATTACATTATTCTTTAAAATCTTCTCCGCAAATACTCCTGTTCAAACATATCTATTGTTCTTAAATTATCTCTTATTTTCAAGGAAACACCGATTTTCTCACACAAATCCTGCAAATAGTCCTGTATATATTCATCCCTGATATATACGATTCTCGGTTTGCCATATTCCATCACATAGTTTATAAACATACCGAATATGTATTCAATAACATCGTCTTTGGGAGTCAGCATATTCTGATCGATAATGATACCATCTAAATGATCTGCAAGGATTGCCAGGTTACCCAGAAAAGGTTTTTCAATTTCCTTGTCTTGGAATATGGTGCGCAAATACAAAGTATCCAGTTCAATTTCATTTCCGGTAGCATTTTTCTTTTTTATCTTTGCCAATAATATTTCGTCTCTTAATACAATGGTCTTTCGGTCTCTTGGCGGGATGATATTCGGCGATTCGGAAGTTTCCCATTCTCCTGATTCTTCATTATGTTTTCTAAGTAAAATATTTCCCCTTTCAAAATCCACTTTGACTCTGCCTTCAATCAATTCTTTTAAAGCTAAATAAAGCTGCTTAAATACATTTGTAAGCTTAACGACTTGGGGTTCATCCAATATATATGGGGCATATCCGGTTTCAAAAGCCCTGAAATAAACCCATTCATTCTTACCCCTAAATTTTATACCTAAGTCCTTTATGACTTTTAGCTCTTTACTTGTTAATTCAGTACGGTTTCCAAAATAGCACATCATGTTATTCTGATATCGAACCAATTGTGATGTAGGAATCTGTTGTTTATCAACAATATAATAAAAACCGTGTATGGCATCATACCCTTCATAAGTTCCTATCGCGGTACAATCTCCTGCTTTTCCCATAATACTGCAAAAAAAAGGTTCTTCATATTTCGGCAAAACGATAACAAGTAGTTCCATATCCCATACATACTTCCAGGGTTCTAAAGCCTTAAATTTAACAGCTTCATCATATAGTAACCGCCACTGCTCCAAATTTGCTTCTTTTCTCATTTACTTAACTCCCTTCATATCCATAGTTTATCATTTTCCTGCTATGAAACCAATACTAAGAAAGCAAGTTGAAAAATAACAGTGTCGGTTTTTAAAACAATCCCCTGCATGAAAAAAGCGGCTAAAGCCACTATTATAATATGTCAGTTACTTCCTGCTTTGCTCGATTTATAAGTAAATCCCTGAAAGAATATAATAGCCGTTTCCTATTCCCATCGAAAAAACCTGATGGAAACAATAATGCTTATAACAGCCAGTGCTATCATGATCGTAACAGGCATTAGCATATTATGAACAGGTAGTCCTAATGCTGTTGCTTTTAAAAGCATGATTCCCTGAGTCAACGGAAGGAAATTAGCTGCTTTTTGCATCATTTCAGGCATAATCTCGTAAGGAAGCGTAGCACCGGATAAAAACAGCATGGGAAAATAAAATAAGCAGCACAGTAGATTGGCTGTTTTAATATTTGGTGAAATACTGGCGAGCAACATACCAAAGCTGTAAATAGAAAATAAAACCAGCAGATATGAGAGAATAAAAACTAAAAAAGGACCTCTCATACTATAGTCAAAAAACAGAACAGAAGTACCATACACCATAATCAAAGATATAGCCGACATAAGAAAATGAACTAAAACCTGAACCATGAGAAGCATTGCCGGATTAACAGGAGTGACTTTAAAACGTTTAAGGATTTTCTTATGACGATAGTCGGATACAACCAGAGGAATTCCCATCAACCCTGTAGCCGCAATACCGACGGATACAATGGCGCCGAAAGATTGCTCCATAAAACTGTATTCAGAACCTTCAAGAGCAGGCTTATTTCCCATTACAATCCCTAAGATCACCGTCAGTACAACAGAAAAACCTACCCCAAAAATAAGTATGTTCATGTCTCGGATGGTCAATTTCATTTCTGTTTTAAACATCACTCTAAAAGTGTTCATTTTGTGTTTCCTCCTCCCCCGAATACCATAAATAAGCATCCTCTAAATTATCAAAGGGGCTTTTTCTAATCACTTCAGCTACTGTATCCAGCGCTACCGTACATCCTCTTTTCAAAATACATATCCTGTCACACAGATTCTTAACCTCATCGATATAATGTGATGTCAAAATAATTGTAAGTCCTTTTTCCTTCAGCATGGATAAATATTTCCAAACATCACAGCGAGCTTTTGTATCAAGACCCGTTGTCAATTCATCCAAAAACACAAGCTCCGGATTTGGAATGAGTGCTAAAAGAACAGACAACCTCTGTCGTTCTCCTCCAGAAAGTTCTGATACCATCTGTTTTTCTTTTCCTGAAAGGCCGAATGTTTTTAACAACTCCTGCCAATCTGCAGGAGTTTTGTAAAAGGAATGTGTCAAATCACATAATTCTCCTACCATTATTTTTTCTTGGTAGTTCATCTGCTGGAACTGGACACCCACTTTTTCAAAAAGCTGCTTCCTATTTGCAACAGGATCCAATTCAAGCACTGTTATTTGTCCGCTGTCAGCTTTTTTAACGCCCAGTATACATTCTATGCTTGTGCTCTTTCCTGCCCCATTATGCCCAAGCAGTCCGAATATTTCCCCCTTACTTACTTCAAAATTCAAGTTATCTACAGCCAATACCCGTTCATATGATTTTGTAAGTCCTTCCACAGTCAGTACTTTTGATATCATTTTGATACCTCCTTTTTTAAATGCAGATGAATCATACCATTTTTTAAAAGCCCTGTTCTTGACTTCTCTTGCTCAATGCCTTTAACAGAAACTTAGATTATTGAAAAAAATCCTTTTTTTGTTTAAAATAAATAAGCATGCATAAATACAAATCCTCTGAAAATTCATTACCGGATAATTATTTATACACACTTTTTAAATGGTAGATTATATACCAGCTGTTTGATTGCTTTTATTTATTGATCCGCATTACCGGCCTGGCCTCTATATAACCTCTGTATCCTCTGGGTTCAAGCTGAAATCTCGGCGCATCTTCATCAGCCCAGATAAAGCCATAGATTTCCGGATTATAGGTATCAATCAACTTTGATATTTCCACAATGACATGGTAAAAGTCTTCGTCTTCAAAAGGCTGCCCTTGGAATACCATCATTTGACAGGGCGGTAAATCTATTATCTCAAGTCCGTCGGGTACCACACCATTATAATCAGCAGGGACTTCAACGCCCTGTGCATAAAAAGATGTCCCTTCCGGTCTGAAACGCTGCGGAAGCCATAAGCCTATGGGTTCATACAGAGCTTCTTTAACACTGCACAAAAGACCCCATATATCACACCCGACTTCATCACAGTATTCAAAATAATCTGCTGCTTTTGTTCCTCGTTTTAAGATAAGTTTTCTTTCCGGTCGATCAATGACCTGTACAAACACCGTATCTAAAACCGGCTTTTTCCCCATAAATCTCTCTCCTCTCTGGTAAAAAAAATATTCATCTCGAACAGGCGTTGGCATGAATAGTTTTATGGGGAAAGGGTTTTTGCTATATTTATACGGTGTGATTCCAAATTCTTTTGAAAAAGCCCTTGTGAACCCCTCGTGAGAATCAAAAACAAAATCCAGCGCAACATCCATCACCTTTGGTTTTAGATCCCTCAATTTTAAAGCCGCTTTAGTTAGCCTCAATGAACGGATATATTCAAAAGGGGGCTTACCTGTAAGTTCTTTAAAAACCCTTGCCGAATGAAAAGGTGAATAACCGGCCTGCCGGGCTAAATCCAACAATGTTATCGGTTCTTCAAGATGTTTGGTGATATAATCCTGCATTTTCTGTACCGCATTAACTTGTTCCCACCGCTCCATACTTTCACCTCCATCACCATATATTACTATCATTATATATAAAAATTCTTGACCAAGGTTGCTATATTTTTTTAACATTTTCTTCAAAACCTTGTACCTGAGTAATTAATATCTTGCAAGAAACATTACCCCCAACTTTCACCTCTTCATTTTTTATCTCTTCCATCTTTTATCTATCTTCTACTCTCCTTGCGCTATCTGTCAAATCATAGTAAACTGTTTTAAAAAGTTGTAAGAATTAAAGGGGGATTTAATATGTCAATAGATTTAAGGAGCGATACTGTAACACAGCCAACAGAAACGATGCGCCGAGCTATGGCACATGCAGAAGTAGGGGATGATGTATATGGTGATGATCCCACAATAAACCGGTTAGAAGAATTAGCAAGTGAAATGTTGGGAAAAGAAGCCGCGCTCTTTGTTCCATCCGGTACTTTCGGAAATCAGGTGGCAATCATGTCTCATACTCAGAGAGGAGATGAGATACTGATAGGTGAAGATTGTCATATCCTCATGCATGAAGTTGGAGGGCCTGCAGTACTTTCCGGTGTTCAGACACGCTGGTTTCCAACATACTTGGGCCATGCAGATATTGACAAGCTTGAAAAGATGATCCGTGACAAAGAAGATATTCATTTTCCCAAAACCGGCCTGATATGTATGGAAAATGCTCATTCATCGGGAGCTGTTGTTTCTATGGAAAATATGAAATCCGTTTATCAGATGGCTGTATCGAAAAATATTCCTGTTCACCTTGACGGTGCACGCATATTTAATGCAGCGGTTGCTCTGAGAGTAGATGCAAAAGAGATCGCAGCTTATGCAGACTCAATAAATGTCTGCCTTTCCAAAGGTTTAGGCGCCCCAGTCGGTTCTATCCTTGTAGGCAGTAATTGCTTTATCAATAAGGCAAGAAAGAACAGAAAATTAATGGGCGGAGGGCTCAGACAAGCCGGGATTCTTGCAGCTGCGGGAATCATTGCATTAACAAAAATGACTGAACGACTGTATGAAGATCACAAAAATGCGAAATATCTGGCAGACCGACTGGAAGAAATAAAGTCATGTTATGTCTTTCGTAATCGTTTGGATATCAATATGGTGTTTTTTACACTGCCGGAGTCAACTATAAACGAGTCCGCACTCATTGAAGGCCTGCTGAGGGAAAACGTCAAAATAAATGGCATAGAAGACGGTGAATATCGATTTGTTACCAACTACGGCATATCTACTGAGGATATAGACAAAGTGGTACAAGCCATGAAAACTTTAATTTCTGCTCACCAATAAAAAAATGAAAAAAAGCTGTATTATTTCAAAGATAATCAGCTTTTTTATTTAACTTTTTAAAATAATATTATTGATAAACTTGAATCGTCGCCATATCTTTACTTACCATCGTTTTGGAATATTTCTAAAGAACTGATTATTTTAAGTGCTTCTTCTTCCGAGATAGGTATGGATTCTGTAAGAATGTTGCCTGCACCTTTAAAAGGTATCCATTTACCATTGTCATATACCAAAGATGGTCCTGTATAATTATTAAACGGACGATTGTCAAAAATCAAGCCTTTTTTTGAAATCGAAAAATCTGATAACATACAATCACCTCAAAAATTAATGCATGTTTTAAATCCAATCCAGTTCTTCCATAGTCTTATCATTTTTTACGTCGCCGGTATTTACAGTTGTTTTAGGCTCAATCATCATTATTTCAACCTCTTCTTCAGCAACCGGCAAATGTTCCACACCTTTGGGTATAATGAAAAACTCTCCTTCTTTTAAATGGACGTCCTGATTTTTTAATCGGATTATCAGCTTCCCCTTTACAACAAAAAATAATTCATCTTCTTGGTCATGATGATGCCAGATAAACTCACCTTTAATTTTTGCCAGCTTGATGTATGAGTCATTTAATTCTCCTGCAATTTTAGGACTCCAATGTTCTTTAATAAGACCCATTTTTTCTTTCAAATTTACTTTTTTCACCTATTTATCCTCCTGTTATCCTTTTTAAAAACATCCTGATTTTTCTTTATTGATTCTCAAGGATTTATCATCTACCCCTTTTTGAACAGCAAGAATACCCTCCAGATGATCATATTCATGTTGTATCAGTTCGGATAGATCTCCTGAAAAATCCAAAACACAATCTTTCCAGTCCAAATCTTTATAATTGACTCTGCACATTCTATGTCTGGCAAGTTTGACTTCCAGACCCGGAAAACTCATGCAGTCATCCCACATTTCAAAGGTATCATTATTTGGAAACTCAAGTTCAGGATTGATAAAAGCAATTGAATTATTATCAAAATTCATATATATCACCCTATAAAGTTCATTGACCTGAGGTGCTGCGATTGCACGTCCATACCCATACTTCTTTCTGAAATGCATCATCGTATCGTGTAAATCGGTAACAATCTGTTCAGCTTTCATGATATTTTTTTCTGATATTTCCTGACATGGTTTGTATAAGTTTTCATTACCTAATAACAGTATTTCCCTTACTGCCATTTGATTCACCTCTTTTTTCCGTAAAATTGATTCCTAAAAACAAAACTTGCAGCAGAAAATCTAAAAAAATTATTGGAAAATATATATAATTATATCATATTCCAGTGATATTTTTGCATGAAATGAACTCCAAGACACTTTTCTAATTTAAGATACAAAATGCAGGTGATGAAATCACCTGCATTTATTTTTTATTTATTTTATTGCTAAAAAATTCTTATGCGAGCTATTCGCCGGGTTCTAATTTATTGCACCACCAGAACCGGTACAGATACAAGATGCAAAACCTTATTGGTAACACTTCCAAGATATAGCCTTTTAGCAAATGATCCGATTCCATTGGACCCCATGATAATGATGTCAGGATTATGCTCTTCAGTATAATCCGATATTGCTTTTGCAATGTTTTCTGTTCGTACGTTCAGACTTACGGTCTCTACCTTGTTTGAATTATCACCAAAATTATTCTTTGCCTCTTTAAGTAAATTCTCCGATCTTTTGTTAGCCTCTTCATTCATTTCCTGCCAGTTCAAAATTTCATCAACTCTTGCATAGCGAGTAAAGTCAATAGATCCAACACTTGTAACGTTCAGCAAAGTAACTTCACTGTCAAATGCTTCAGCCATTTCTTTGGCTTTGGTTAATGCTCTTTCTGAATACTCTGAACCATCGATAGGAACTAGAATTTTTTTCAAAATATCTCCTCCTCTTTCTTTTAAATATTTATACCCAATATCTCTTTATCTGAAACATAAGTACTTTCCCTGTTTCTTAATATGCTTTAAATTTAAAAGTATCCGTTGATTGGCTTTATGGATTTCAATATAAGAAGTGTTCACATCATTATTCCAGTTCATATTAAAAGAGTTGGACAGCAAAAAACCGTCTTAATGAAAACAAGACGGTTTTTATCAAAGCAATTATTATTGTGGCTTGCTAATAAACATCTGCGACATCATCTTGGAATACTGCCCCCCGTTTTTTATTCCTATTCCTATATGTGTATAATCCGGACTAAGAATGTTTTTTCTATGGCCGGGAGAATTTATCAAAGCATCATGAGCATCTTGAACACTTCGATTGCCCGCAATATTTTCTCCTGCATGGACATATTCTATACCAAAATCCTGCATCATATCAAAAGGACTTCCGTATGTTGGTGAATTGTGACTGAAATAGTTGTTGTCAATCATATCCTGAGCTTTGATTCTGGCAACATTTGTCACTTCCATATCAATAGTCAGCGCCTGTAAATTATTCTGTGTTCTTGCTTCATTTACCAGTCTTATCATCTCTTGTTCATCGTCTGTCAAAGAAGGTGCATTTGTGTTTTCAGAAGGTATATTAGGTGCTGCATCGTTCTCATTATCAGGGCCAACATCCATTGGCGTCATTTGCGTCTGAGGTACCTCTTCTGTTGTTGGTGTTCCTCCCGGTGCAGGCGTTGTTCCTTCCTGTGGCGTTCCTTCTGGTGTTAATGTACCCTCAGGTGTTGGTATTTCCTCTGGTGTTGGCGCCATCTGTGTTTGTGGCGTTGTAGGTCCCGGAACATTTGTATTCTGATTATCTTCTAATACAATGGGTTGGCATTGACTTTCGGGGATAAAACCCAAACTATTATCTGCAAGCTTAACTGCATACCAATCTTCTACTTTGCTTACTACGTCCATTTTGGTATTCTTATCTACCGTTTGGAGAACATTGGAGTTAGGGCTGCATCCCTCATAAATATTGACCTGATCTGCCAAAACTTTTATATTCTTTATATCACCCAGCTCTGAGATTGATGATTCGACACCACCGACAGCTTCATCTTGTGCACATCCAACTATCGTCATTAACAAGAATATAAAAATCATTAATACGGATATTTTTTTCATAATAACCCTCCAATCTTTTAATACTTTATCAATTATAGTATTATAAAAAATTGGAGAAATTATTAAAAATAATTGCATCATCATAAGGAAAAAAATAAATGATGATACACGATTTTACATTTTTAGAATTATAAGATATATAATAGATAAGTAATAATGATTCGATAAAAGAATTATTATTAAATCCCTTAAATTTCTTGCATTATAAAATGAAACTCGTATATATCTATTTTTTTCCGCAACATTTTTTAAACTTAAGACCGCTGCCACATGGGCAAGGGTCATTTCGTTCGATCTTCTTTCCCGTTTGAAAGCTGTAGATATTAGTTGTTTCCTCTTGAAACGTGTTATTCTGAGACATGTCCTTATCCGACGATATTACTTGTCTGAATGAGACAGGCGTATGGCCCTTCAAGGCACACATAGGATAATTGTTATTGATTGCAACGATAATGTCTCCCAATTCCTGGGCTCTTTCAAGAGAAGTAATTCCAATAGTTTGATTGAAAAAATCAAAAATATCCGAAAGATTGTTTTCATTGCAGGACAAACGAATTATTTCTGTGCAGTCTCCTACTAATGCGTTTATCGTAGCCTCATCTAATTTATAATATTTATTCAAAAAATCTTTTAATTGCTTGGTTTCCGGAGTTTGCTCATAGTAATAAGGGTAACCTGCCTGAATAAATTGCTTTTTTGAATATGGATAAAAACCAATTGACTTTCTCTTTTCATGTTCTTCAAGTATTATGGCACCATCCTCATAAGCTGCGTTAAAATAGAATAATTGTCTGTTTTTATAATACATTTCTATAACTTGATAATAATACAGTCCTTCATGAATTACATTATAAAATGATGCCAAATTGTTATCAATATTATCAAAAGCCTCTTCTATTAATGCCATTGCCGATTTATCAGCTATTGCACCATAATAATATACCAACCCATGCAAGTACATAATCCAATCACTGTTGCGTTTTACAATATTCTTGTAATCTTTATTATCTATACGCTTAAACTTATCCATAATTTCTTGTGGCATGACGAAAGCGAATTTTTCGTTATGAAAACCATTATAAATAATTCCATTATTTAAGAAATAATAATCATCAAAGTCCAGACCCTCATCAATTGAATCAAATAATATAACGCCTTTATTCTTTATAAAAGTCTTAACAATTTTATAACGGTGTTGATCAAACAAAAGAAACATATCTTCAATGTATTCAGGAATATCTGTTGCTAATTTATCAATAAGATTATCTCTTCTTAATTTGCTCGCATTTCTTATCTTTAGAGACTTACGAATTTCATGCATTTCATCCATAGTAAGCATTTCAAGGCATTTTCTTAACTTGAATTCCTTCTTCTGCTGCATATTACCATTACTCCTTCAACAAACACATTTTACAAACAGTTTAACATAACTGCGATTTATTTGTAAAACTCATGTCCTGATTGTTGTTTAATATTTTGAATAATATAACATATCTGCATTTCATTGTTTCCTTTTATGAATAATAAAGTTAATGAACCGCATGACTTCTGCAATCTCTTCTTTATCCAAATGAGATACATCTATTTTTTCTTTGCTGATATCTTTTTGGGATTTCCTTTTCTTTTTTAAAAAATAAGTGGTTATGATCCCTATATAAATACCAAAAAAGGTTGTCCCTGTAGCCATAAGAAGAGAAGCAACGGTACGCCCCAATAATGTAACAGGAACGATATCACCATATCCTACAGTAGTAACTGTTACAATACTCCACCACAAAGCCTCTTCAAAATTTTGGATGGAGTGCCCGCTTTCTGCATAGAATATACCTGCCGCACCCATTAGAATAGTAACCATCGTTGCCAAAATGATATAAATAAATCCACTTGTCATCAGAAAAGCATTCATTTTGTTTTTGAGCTTACCTACAAATGCAATCAACCGTATCAGTTTGACCATTTGAAAAACTTCCGTCATTATAAAAAACTTTATGATACTGACAAACCTGAAAGCTCGAAATAAAGAGTTGAATGGAATAATCGCAATCAAATCAAATATGTGCTGTCTGATATATATCTTTTTGTTACCGGATAAATATAGCCTCACGAAATAGTCAATTGAAAATATTACTAATATACAGTTCTCTATCAGTAATAATCCGGGAGAAGAAATAATGGAAATCTTACCTATCAAATCTAAAAATGCAAATGTTACAGCAATAAGAACTAAAATAAAAAGACAGATTTCATAAGTGATTCTCAAATGCTTAGGTCTTTTAACCATTTAGATTATCAGAACCCTCCTTAGCCCATAAGTTAAAAAAGTAAAAGGCTGTAATATTCAATACTTACTATCTATTATGTCTTATAAGCAGTATAATATTTCACAATTGCAATGCTCAGTATATGGTTAGAGTATAGAGTATGGATAAAGATTATAGATGATTTTTAGTCATGTTCAAAGTTGATAATATGAATATATAAAAGTGTATTCATAGGTCAACGATATACCAATTTTTTAGGTGTTGACTATTTTAATTATTTATATATAATACTATAGGTAACCATTTTTATTTTGTGCCCATAGCTCAGCTGGATAGAGTGTCTGACTACGAATCAGAAGGCCGGGGGTTCGAATCCCTCTGGGCACGCCATCAAAAACAAACCATTGGTAATCTGATGGTTGTTTTTTTATAGGTTGATTGGGATTTGAACTCCCGGTCTCAAGGGGTGCAGGGGAAAGGATTTCTCTTGCTTAGAGACTGACATTGTCAGTCGAATCACCTTTTCGTGGGTGACAGGCACGAAAGTGCCGCCAAGAGGGAGCAGAGCTTCCTATGGAGAGCGACAGCGACGGTTGGGGGTTCGAATCCCTCTGGGCACGCCATCAAAAACAACCATTGGTAATCTGATGGTTGTTTTTTTTATGTATATATCATTATAAATACAGGGGAAAGCCCTGTATTTACAGGACAGCCGTAAGGGCTGTCCCTACAATAAATTAAAACGGTAAGAATGGGTGCGGAAACCCACCCCATCCCTACAAACTTCCTCTTCACTTTTCTATACTCAGGCTATCAGCTTCAAATACGGACTATGAATCTATAATCCATACTCCATACTCTATACTCTATACTCTATAATCCATACTCTGATTGTTATTTATTGCTCCTTCTCCAAATTTTCATTTTTTCTGCTTCCTTTATCAACTCTTCCCGAAAATCAGGATGTGCCAACCCGATAATTCTTTCTGCTCTTTCCCATGTTGAGCGTCCTGCAAGATTTGCAATACCATATTCGGTTACAAGATAGAATGCTTGACTTCTCGGATCCGTTACAATTCCTCCAGCCGGAAGATTGGGAACGATTCTGGAATGCATTTGCTTTGTCTTTTTATCCACATAGGTAGATGCCATACAGATAAAACTTTTTCCGCCTCGAGACATAAATCCTCCTGTCAAAAAGTCCAACTGTCCCCCTGTTCCGCTGATCTGTCTCATGCCTGAAGACTCTGCATTGACCTGTCCGTAAAGATCCACATCCACACAATTATTGATGGTGATGAGTTTGTCATTTTGTGCCATGACCTCAGGAGAATTGGTATAGTCGACGGGGTAAGAAGCCAATCCTTGATTTTCATCTACCCACTCATATAATTCCTTTGATCCCATACAAAATGACCAGACGCCTTTGCCTCTGTCAATATTTTTCTTGCGATTTGTTAGTTTTCCGCTTTTGTATATCTCCAAATACGCATCCGCTAACATTTCTGTATGCATGCCCAAATCTTTTAAATCCGAGCTTGCAATCAATTTTCCGACAGCATTGGGCATACTTCCTATTCCAAGCTGAATGGTTGATCCATCTTCAATCTCATTTACAATGTACTCCGCTACGGCCTTATCTATTTCGTTTATTTCAGGAGATTTTAACTCAATAATGTCCACATTTTCTCCTTCAATAATGATATCAACTTCAGAAATATGAATGCATTCTTCACTGCCTCCTAAGGCTTTTGGGAGCTTGGTATTAATCTCTGCAATAACGATCTGTGCTTTTTCCAATATGGCTTTTGTAGCAGAATTAGATAAAGAAAAATTAAAATATCCATGTTTATCCATAGGAGGTACCGAAAGTATTGCTACATCTACATCAAGGTGATTTCGATATAATGATGGTTTGTTTCTGTAGACCATAGAAATATAATCGCATAAACCCTTATCATGAAGTTTTCTTTCATAGCCGCTGAAATGCCAACTCATGTAAGTAAAAGTCTCCCTATTTGGATCCTTTTCTATAATTTTCAGGGGGCTTAGAGACAAAAGACCCCTCACTTTAATATCTTTTAATTCTCCCTTTCTGTCTGCCAAAGCTTTATCAAATAACTTTGGCATATTTAATCCAAAATTATAATCGACCCAGTCTCCGTTTTTTACTACCCGAGCCGCTTCTTCCGGTGTTTTTAACTTTTTCTTATACTCCAAATAAAAATCATTCATTGCGGTTTCATCTCCTTAGATTTATTTAATTGTTAATTTTTTATTTATCTTTATTGTATAACAAATCGCTGTAAATTTAAATATACACTGTGAAAAAAGATAAATAAAATTTTAATCGTCTCCTTTTCTTGATTTAAGCTGCATTTTCAATATAAAAATAACCAAAATATTATTTTCCATATAGTTTCAGCTTTAACTCTATCTTTCATAATAATATTCAGGAGTTGTTTATTGTTAATATTTTATCATTATTTTGTTTATTTAAAGAGCTTGAAATATTACTTTATACTTCAGGCTCCTGTTTTTCAACTAACCAAAAACACCTTTTGTTTAAAAGAACTGACGTTATTATCAACAACGTCAGTTCTCTAAGATATTATTCTTAATTTAATTATACACTAACAAATAGTTCTTGTTATTATAGAACACTGTTCAATTCATCCAATGAATAGTTTGAAAGCATCATGCTTTTCATGGTTCTTTTCTTTTCTTTTTTATAATCTTCTTCTAAAAGTACAGAAGCAATATTTATGATGGAATCCATAACCGGTGTTTCAACACCGATTTGTTTACCCAGTTCAGTCCAAAACACCATTCCATAAGCAACATCTTCAATCAGATATCGGTGTTCCAACTGTGCTTGTGCTTTAATACCCTTAAATGATTCTGCATTCTGATAACCATTTTCATAATCTGCTACTTCCAGATATCCCTGTCTATAATCCGACTCCGGAATCGTAATTAAATCAAATCCTATTTTTTTACCTATTTCGATTCGCTCATTATCTACTGCTTTCATCAGTCGACCTACTGCGGGTGTAACGCCTTCTCCATAAAAGTCAAAATCTCCCTGCGTTCTTTCTATAAGTGCCGTATTCATCAGCGTAACTGCCGGATGTATCACCGGGTTATCATTCAGCAATGTTGTATGCAGAATGTTTTCCGCAGGCAAAATGTTTGGATACAGTGTAGTAGATAGCATCTTGTGAACTTTTTCTGTATACCTACAAGGTTGGGCAGCAACATGATAAGCATTATGTAGTTTAAGAAATACTTTTACTCTTCCGGGTTCGGTAACTCTGCACGCATAAGGTAATGTTGAGGTTTCAGCAACAATAATATCATCATCATCAACCTTTTTACCAGCAGCCTTCTTGAAAACCATACTTCCACCGCAAGATCCCGGGCAAATAATAAAAATCTGGCCTTTTTTTATAAAAGGTTTGCATACTTTACCAAAAGCTTCGGTGGTGTATGCCGGTCCGACTATAAACACCAAATCCCTGTCATCCAACACCTTTTCTAAATCATGTCCTGCGTAAGCTATTTCACCGAATCCTTGGATTTCTCCTTCTAAAAAAACACCTCCATTTGATTGAACAGCTTCTAAATTATCTGAATACTCTTTAAAGGCAAACATGTTAACTTCGTGCCCATTTAGTGCCCAATCTGCAGCTAATGTACATCCACCGTTTCCTGATCCTAAAACAGCTATTTTCATAGTTCATTTTCCTCCTTTTTTTCATAAATCAAAAATACAGCTAATACAAAAAAGCCCTGTTTCTTAATTGAGCGCACTCAAAAAGAAGCTTATAGATTTATAAACCAAAAAGAAATTAATGTGAAAATATAGAACAGCTGAAGAGATTTTTATGAATTTTTTTGATATAGGATATGATTGTTATATGATTTGAAAGAAAATGCTTAAGAAAAGATCGTGATAAGATAGATTTTTCCACACATAAAAAATTATTTTATATCCTGTGGTGATATAATTGTATTATGCCTTCTTTCTAAGTATTCGCTAATTAAAACGTGCCTTCCTGATTTATCCTATTATTATAGCACAAATCCTTTATTATGTGTAGGGCTAAATCAAAATAAACTATATATAGTGATAAAAATTAATACAAAATCAAAAAGTTTCTGAAATGTTCTTTATACATTTCAGAAACTAAATATTGGAGGCGACATCCAGATTCGAACTGGAGAATAAAGGTTTTGCAGACCTCTGCCTTACCACTTGGCTATGTCGCCTTAAATGGTGACCCATCGGCGATTCGAACGCCGGACACCTTGATTAAAAGTCAAGTG
>JAENZQ010000073.1 GCA_016841185.1 Anaerovorax odorimutans | reverse complement strand
CCTCCGGGGCCATGGGGGTGGTGGCGGCGTGGTCCATGTAGATCCTCTTCATGACAAAATCCGAGGAGCCCATAGGGTAAATAGGCGACGAGGGAGGGGACATGGGAGGGGATAGGAGAGGGTGGGGTCGGGTGACAAGGGCAGGCGACGGAGGGGGCCGGGCGGCGCGATAAACCCGAGGGCCAAAAGCAAGAGACCGACGGGACCGAAGCAAAAAACCCACCTCGCGACCAGGGACGAGCAGAGGCGACCAGAAAGAGACGACCGGAGACGAGATCGAAGACGACGGCAACATATAAGTAAACGGCCGCAAGATTCTCAGACATGATAGAGTTCAACCCGCTGATAATGGCGGGAATCGTTCTTACCTTTGTGGGAGTACTTTACACCCTCGTCTCGGCCCGGGCGGGGATCGTTCTGGCGGGCCTCGGCACAGTTGCGGCGGGCGTCTTCCTTTTCACCATCGTTCCGAACGCCCTGAACCCCATCGCCTTCTTCTTCAACGGCCTGTTGGTCCTATGCGGCCTCTGGATGGTGGACATCGGCGCAAGAAAGGATTGCGCCGGGCGATAAACTTTATATGGGTGGTCTGCATCCTGGAATCCGCAGCGGGGCCATAGGGTAGCCTGGTATCCTACAGGACTGGGGGTCCTGTGACCGGCGTTCAAATCGCCGTGGCCCCATAATTTACGTCTCTTGTTGTAGGTTTTGTCAAGTTTTCTCCACGTTTATTGTAGTAAATTTTTGCACTGTTTAATTGCTACATAAACAGGGGTTTTTAATGCCACAACATTTAATAGTCCTGTATGTTGATAAAAGCTTCAGAGCCAAAGGTGGGGATGAGATATAGATGGAAGTTAATTCGACCATATTGGGGGAACAATTTTTTAGCAATCATAGTGGAAGTCTTTTTTATATTGCTCAGATCTGTGTAGCAGTTGTCTTAGCTTATTACACAAAGAAACTTTACCATGCTACTTCAAAATACGCTAATTTGGTCGAATCACAGAATCAGATGATGAGTGAAAACAGGGATCATGGTTTACTCGTCAAAAAGTACAACCGAATGCTCGATGAAATGAATAATTTGGTTGCACATCTGTACGCTAGTAGAAACAACCAAAATATATTCGCCCCCATAAAAATTATTTCTAATGTTGGTACTGTTAATGGGAAAGTAAACCCTGCTAGTTATGAAAACTATATATTTTGGGAGAATATAGAGAAAAATATGTATCTCAACCAATCGAGTGAACTGAAGGATCGTCTCGATGAATATTTAAATTCGTTGACTTATAAATCGGATCCTAAAAAAATGCAACCGATTATAGAGAACTTAGTGGAGACAATAGAACGTAGGCATCTTGAATTAACAAAACAAATTTTGGAGATCGAAAATGATCTTAAAATTAGTGGATTTTCTCAGCAAGCATCGAATCCTAGTAATGAAAAAGCGTAATTAGAGGCGAGAATCTAGACAGCTCCAGGTGATTCAATTGACAAAAACAACTGAAATCGTATTAGGTTACCATTCGCCAACCGAATGGGTCTTTTTCCCAGAAGCACTAGCCTTATATGATTCGATAATAATCAACAAGGATGTCTTTGAAGAGAAGCTAAATGACGGTTATAGTTCTAAATCTGG
The DNA here is from genome assembly GCA_016841185.1 of Anaerovorax odorimutans. Taxonomy (GTDB): domain Bacteria; phylum Bacillota; class Clostridia; order Peptostreptococcales; family JAAYPU01; genus JAENZQ01. Next base: position 1,120 of record JAENZQ010000073.1, on the reverse strand, counting down.
ATACGAAGAAACAAAGGCTATCATTTTGGAAGAGCTTGAGAACGCTGGCAGATTAAAACCTATAAAATACGACATCAACTATAATGACAGAATGAAATTAAAAAACTTAGTTGATGTTTTCTTTGAAAAATATCCTAACGACATCAGAATATTGTCCGCAAATGCTTATGATGCATTTTATTCTCATGAAAGAAAGACCCTCGAAACGCTTGTATCCATAAATGACCCGTATTGGAAAGATGTAGGATCAAGGATTATAAGCCTAGAAAAAAAAGCAAATTTACTTAAAGATAGTTCCATATCATTTGAGCAGTTAAAGAGAGAGATACCGGAACTGAAGGCGGTAATAACCCCATATTTCGAAGATTCTTTTTTCACTTCTTTAATTTCAAAATCCTCCTACAACCCAATTTTTCAATGGGTGGGGTATGCCCCATTTGAAGAATGGATTTTAAAACTTAGAGATGATAAAATTAATGCCACTAAGAGGATAAAAAAAGGAACCGATTATAGGGTATTATGTGCTTTTACACAAATAGCCATACCAGCCAGAATCCCGATCAAGAACAAAAATGAAGTTCATAAGATTCTCGATAAATGGGATGAATTCCGACAAATTAGATCGTTTATTGATAAACAAAATCGTGATATATGGTCTATAATTGATGAAATTAGTAATTTAGAAGACGATGAGATCCCAGAATTTGTAAAATATTTTGAAAACATACTTGAAACGAAAACTCAACGTATAAATAATCAAATAAGGCAAAAAGATTATGAGATCGAGCGAGAGAAGAGCTTTTTTTCAAGAAAAATAGATAGAATTATTATTCAAACGCTTGGATCATTTACACCACTAAGTCCTATAATCTCTGGTTTTTCAAAATTATTAGACGACATTCATGACATCCTCATAAATAATGAGGTAAAAAGTTATTATCCAGATTTGAGAGAAATGTTTGAATACGAAAACATATTAAATTCTTTATCTTATGGTAATGGTACGGTGCCCCCATTTGCTAGCGTATCGGGAACATATAAATCAAAATCTTTCTGGGGCGGCACTATATAATTGCCTCAACCTCCCTCGCCACCCGCCCCTCCTTACCCTCTCCGGTCG
>JAENZQ010000040.1 GCA_016841185.1 Anaerovorax odorimutans | reverse complement strand
CCAAAGCATTAAAAGGTGAAATAAGATTATTACTGATATTATTTCTTTTTTGTACGATATTTGCATTTTCAACCCAGTATTTTCTAACCGGTTAGAATCTGATGAATGTAACCCGGCAGATTATTATTGTAATTAAAATTGGTATTGGCATGCTATGTGTTGTACTGACAGGCGAGATCGATTTTTCAGTTGGTTCTGCCGCAGCAATGGCTGGGGTAGCCTGTGCAGCAATCATTACACAAACCGGGTCTCAGGTAATGGGTATCCTTGCCGGAATAGGCATAGGCATTATGACAGGAGCTTTCAACGGAGTTATGACTGTTTACGGAAGAATTCCTTCTTTCATTGTAACCCTTGCTTCAATGGGAATCTTCCGAGGTATTGTGCTGGTATGGACACAAGGAAAACCGATATCAGGGCTTCCGGAAAATTTCTCGTTTTGGGGAGCAGAATACCTATTGGGAATAATTCCTATTTCAACAGTTATCTCTATTATTCTTGTAATCATCAGCTACTTAATGATCCATAGGACCAAGCATGGAGTATATATAAAATCCATAGGTGCAAACAGTGAAGCAGCTATTTTATCTGCAATTCCCATTAACCGGTATAAAATAATCTCTTTCCTGACAGTAGGCATTATGTGTTCAATCGGCGGCATCATTACCACATCCAAACTGTTATCCGCACAGCCTATGGCTTGTGAAGGTATGGAGATGGACGTTCTCTCGGCAGTCATTCTGGGAGGTGCATCCCTTTCCGGCGGAGCCGGAACAATAACAGGAACTTTAATTGGTGCATTAACCATTGGAGTTATAAATAACGGCATGAATCTGCTGGGGGTAAGCCCTTTTTTTCAGCAGATTGTCAAAGGCACAATTATATTAATAGCAGTACTGTTAAAGCGAAAAGAAAAAAAATAAGGAGGGAAATTTATGTTGAAAAAAGTGTTAGTCTTGCTAGTTGTGTTTACTATGTGTTCGGCAGCTTTCATCGGATGTGCTGAACAGGCACCGGAAACAGGTGCGGAAGGTGAAGACGAAGGAGCAGCTGAAGAAATTACCATCGGCTTTGCTGTTTCGACCCTCGCCAATGACTTCTTTGTTACCATGAATGATGCCGGTCAGGCTGCCGCATCAGAAATGGGAATCAATCTGATTACTCTGGATGCACAAGACTCATCAGAAACACAGGTGACTCAAATCGAGGATCTCATTACACAACAAGTTGACCTGCTCATCATCAATCCTGTTGATTCCGATGCGGTAGGCACTGCAGTTATGGAAGCAAACGATGCAGGCATCCCTGTCATTACAGTTACCAGACCTTCAAATTCAGGTGAAGTAGTGCAACATCTGGATATTGATAATAAGGAAGCAGGTATACTGGATGCTGAACAACTGATTGCCGATCTGGAAGGAGAAGGTAAAGTAGCAATACTTGAAGGCATTGCAGGTGCACCTTCTGCTGCAGACAGACAAGCAGGCTTTATAGAAAAACTGGAAGCAGATGCACCCGGAATTGAAGTTACTACCTCATTAACTGCAAATTATTCCAGAGAGGAAGGTGCAACTGTCACAGAAGATATTCTTCAATCCAACCCTGAATTGGATGCAATTTATGCCCATAATGATGAAATGGCTTTAGGCGCTGTAAGGGCAGTAGCAGCAGCAAACCGCCAGGATGAAATCAAGATATATGGTATCGATGCTACCGCTGATGCCATAGAAGCCCTGAAAACCGGAGAAATGGCAGCAACTATCCAACAGCAGCCGGACATACAGATGCGGACAGCTTTGGAAAGTGCCGTAAAAGTACTTAATGGCGAATCTGTAGAACCTTTAATCAATATTCCTCTAAAATTATTGACTAAAGATAATGTGGAGTAAAAATCATAAATAAACGTCAGATTTTCATTGTATGCATGATAAATTGGTGCCCCCGTCTAATGTCCAATTTTCAGAAGGTTTTGCCTAAGCAAAACCTTCTGAGATTGTTGAAAAAGTCTATAATCTCCAGGCTTTTGAAAAATCCGAAGTTCAAGGCGCGCTGAGAGCGAGCAGCGGAGCTTACTTCAGGTAAGTGAGCATGTTCGCTTGAAAGCAGCAACGCAGAAATTCGGAGATTTTCAACAGTCTGAGAAGGTTTTGCTTAAGCAAAACCTTCTTTGATGAAAAAGTATGTTGATACTTTATATTGACCGGATCATATAGCTGCAAATCCTATAATCAGATAAGCAATAGAAGCAATCCCTGCCGCCAACATTGCATATGGAATCTGTGTTTTAACATGATCGATATGATCCGCAGCAGCTCCTGTTGATGCGAGGATTGTGGTATCGGAAAGTGGTGAGCAATGATCTCCGAATACGCCTCCGCCGGCAACTGCAGAAATTGTTACAAGTACCAGTGTGGTGACTTCACCTCCTGAAAAGTTAAAAGCCAGAGGGGCAGCAATGGGCATAACTAAAGCAAATGTGCCCCATGAAGTTCCTGTTGAAAAGGAAATAACGGCAGCAATAACAAAGGTCAAAAAAGGGAGCAGGTTAGGTGTAAGCCAATTTTCTGTAACTGAAATGATATAGTATGCTGTCCCCATTTCTTTACTCAGGTTATTAATTGTATATGCAAGGGCTAAAATTATGATTGCAGGCATAACCCCTTTCATCCCATCCATGGCTGTTTTCATAATATCTTTAAAAGGTATCCCCTGTATTCTCATAAGAATGCCCAGTGAAACGGACGCCGTCAGGAAAGCTTCCATTGTTTTAGCAGATCCCATAAAAATAAATGTACTGATAGCAATAGATACAACAATCAAAACCGGAAAAATGAAATTTAAGAATATTTTTGTTTTAAATCCCTCATATGGCGGCGTATCCGTTAGTTCTTCTCCTACCAAGGGCTCTGCTCCTTCTCTTAATACTTTTCCGTGTTTTAAAGCTCTTTCTTCTGCTCTTTTCATCGGTCCGAATTCCGGGATCACACCGAGAGAAAACAGACCTACTAAGATAACAGCAGCTATTGCATAAATATTAAAGGGAACCGATTTTGTGAAAACCTGAATAGCTTGTGCTTCATCCTGTATCGGACCCATTCCTACGGTAAGGCCGGAAATAAATACTGCCCAGCCTGTTATTGGTGCAAGTACACTTACAGGTGCCGAGGTCGAATCTGCAATATAAGCCAACTTCTCTCTGGAGATTTTTGCTTTATCGGACAAGCTCCTCATGGTTGAACCAACAAATAGCGGGCTGAAATAATCACTAAAAAATACAAACATACCCATTACCCATGCCGTTAACTGAATTTTTACCCTGCTTGGATTTTTATTCTCCATCGCTGTGGTAAAACCTTGAATTGCACCTGTTCTTTGAAAAAAAGCAATTAAAATTCCAATAAATAGTTCCAGTAACAAGATCCACGAAAAACTTGTAGTTCCCAATGAAGTTTTAAGTATTGTAGGAAAACCCATCAATCCATTACCTGCTGATAAAACTCCTACAAAAATTGCAACCGCAAGTGAAAAAACAGTATTTCTGGTGGTAAATGCCAATACAATAGCAATTGTCGCCGGAAGCAAAGAAATAATACCTAAATGTGACCCAATTTCCATTTACTTTCCTCCTTATATTTTTAATATATTTTTAATAAATTCATGAATTTCTGATATTTTACTCTGAGGTCGTTGTAGTCGCCTTTGGCGCCCAGTCCAAGTCATCTTTATCAAAAAGTCCAAGTGCTTTTTCCGGAGTCTGTCTGGGCCTGTTTTGAATAATACTCGTTTCTTCATGTGTTAAAATGCCTTTATAAACGGTTAAGCTTCTTCTTAAATACCCGTCCTTTCTACAAGCCTCTATGATCCCATTATTGGCTATGGATCTTAAGTGAGGTAAAATTGCTGCTGCATAAGCCACTGTCGTTGTATGGGGCGCAGCTCCCGGTATATTATCAACACCGTAATGGATTATTCCGTCGGTAACATAGGTTGGTTTTTCATGAGAAGTTGGTTTATATGTCTCAATAGCACCTCCCACATCTGCACTGATGTCAACGATAACAGAGCCTTTTTTCATGAGCTTTAACATATCTCTTGTAATCAAATGCCCTTTCATATGTTTCGGCCATTTCACACAATTAATAATCAAATCAATATCCGGGAGCACTTTTCTGATATTCGCACTGTTGGAAAAAGCTGTTTGCACGTTTTTGGGGAAAATATTCTGGCAGTCTCTTAATATTCCAACATTAATATCCATCAAAGTTACTCTCGCCCCCAGTGAAGCTAAAATTTCTGTTGCATTTTTTCCTACGATCCCCGCTCCGATGATTAAAGCACTTGCACCAGGCGAGCCCCCAATGCCGCAAATCAGTTTTCCGCTTCCTCCATTTATGCTTAAAAGATTATACACACCCATCAGGGCCCCTAGCTTACCGGCAACTTCACAATTTGGAGATCCATATCTATGCGTATCTTCTGCAGTAAAAGCAATGCATTTGCTCTTAAGTAAAGCATCTACCTCTTTTTTGTTAGCAGCCGGATGTATACAGGTGAAAATAATCTGACCTTCTCTGATCAGGCCAAATTCTTCATGAGTGATTTCTTTCACCTTTGTCACTAAATCACATTCGGCATATATTTCCTCCATGGTATTTCTAATTTCTCCGCCATCCTTGCTATATTCTTCATCCGTAAACCCAGCCCTTAAACCTGCCTTCCTTTGTATCAGGACTCTATGGCCGTCTGCGGCCAGTTCTTGAACTTCTACAGGCGTTATGATTGTTCTGGACTCACCTGGTTTGGTATCCTTTAATAATCCTATTATCATGTTCTCTCCCCCAATGTTTGGACAAAATATTTATAATAACTTATTTCGCAATTATTATGCCAGTTTTTTCATTATACTCATTTTATTATCATGCATGCGCATTATTGAAATAGCTCTATCCTAACCATATATCAGGATTGTATTATTCAAATAATCTATATTCACTCTGAAAAAGGTTGTTACATATTGAGCAATTAGTATTTCTTAATTCCATATTATTGTTATATTTTGAGCATATATTTTTACGAATTGTTATTGATTGAGCATTTTCAGCTTCTCTCTTTTAAGCTGCCTCGAATTTAAAATAAAAAAATAAGAAGTGTATACCCACTTCCTTAGATTGTAGACAGTTTAATACTGTTGTATAAATATTCCTTTCCGTTATCTTCGTCCTGTCCTTATATATCCTATTTTATCCGATATTTATCTGCCTTGCGTCGGAGAGTTTGTCTTGGTATCTCCAACAGTCTTGCTGCTGCAGAAACATTCCCTTTTGTTTGCCTTAGCGCTTTCTCTATCAATTCTTTTTCGACAATGGGTATCAATTTGCTGAGAGGTTGAATTTCCAACCCGATTTTTTTTACATTCTTTTCATTAAACTCGATAATATCGGAAATTCTGCTTTCAATATGCTCCATTTCCATTGTATGTTCATTTTTATCAATAATATTCATACCATATTCGATGAGATGTTCAAGCTCTCTGACATTCCCCGGCCAGCTATAATGATTAAAGAAATCGTAGATTTCTTTAGATACTTTGCTGACATTTTTTTTAAGCAATTCATTTTGCCTATGTATGAAATAATTCATCAAAAGACCGATGTCTTCTTTTCTGTCTCTTAATGGCGGTATATTTAAATTGATAACACTGAGCCTGAAATAGATATCCTGTCTCATTTCTCCATCCTGCACGCATTCATTAGGCTTTTTATTTGATGCCGAAATGATTCGGACATTCACCTTTCTTTCCGCCTTATCTCCAAGCCTTCTAACAAGACCGTCTTCCAGCACTCTTAAAAGCTTGGGTTGTAGATTTTTTGGCATTGAATTGACTTCGTCTAAAAAAAGAGTCCCGCCATCAGCAATTTCAAATATTCCGGGACTGTCAACAGCCCCTGTGAAACTCCCTTTTGCCGTTCCAAATAATATACTTTCAAGCAGATTCTCCGGAATGGCAGCACAGTTCTGACTAATAAACGGTTTTTCCCATCGATTGCCTTCATTATGAATGGCATGGGCAAACAGTTCTTTTCCTGTGCCTGTTTCTCCATAAATGAAAATTGGTGCGGTACTGTCTGCCACCTTTTTGACAATATACTTTAATTCATCCATACGATTACTTTTAGAAATAATGTCATTTAATGTATAAGTGGTTCTATTACGACTCAATCTGTCATTCAAAAGATTCCTGTCTTCAAACATTTCTTTATTGATTTTATAATCCTGATGATTCCGTTCCTTTTTACCTTTTATTTCTTTGGAGATCTCTATGGCACCAATAGTTCTCCCTTCAATCTTTATGGGCATAGAAAAATTCATAGTTTTTATATCATTACCTCTTAGATCCGGTAATGTCTGTTTTTTTCTGAATACCGGTTTTCCAACTGCCATAGCTTTTATCAAAGTGCTTTCTTGGCTTGAGATATCCCAAACTTCATCTATTCTTTTTCCTATGATATTTTCTCTTTTAGCATCAGGATATAATGTCGGGTTAAACTTAACAGAAAATAGTATCGTTCCGGATGTGTCCACAATGGTAATCCCATCTATATATTCCATGCCGCTAAAAAAATTACTCCCCGCAATTGTCACTCTTTACCACCTCATCACCGATAAAAATCTCATTTTGTAAACTTACCTTTTTAATTTTCCGTATAAAATAATACAATTCTCCAAAACTCTACAAAATCCTCTATTTATCCCTTTTTTATGATATGAGCAACAATTTTATTCCAATCCTCCAAAGCTTTCAATATCTACATCAACATTCACATTAATTATGGCATTTTTTATAAAATTCTCTTCTGTATAACTTTCAATTTCTTTACGCCATTTAGCGGCTGCAAACCGGGTAATATCAATGCAGTCTACCTTATATTGTGTCTGCATTTTATTAATAAGTGTATCACACTTTTTTTGTAAATCCTTTTTAATAGAATGTTCAATCTTTTCTACTTCACTATGATTTTTACCTAAAGGCTCTTTCTGAAAAAATTCAACAATACTGCCTTTAATCCGTATGTCTATATTAAAAATATATCTGTCTTCTTTTCTTTTAACTTTCACTTTACGGGAATGATGCATGATTCGTATACTGCCGGCTTCATGATTCTCCCCATAGAATGGCAGATATCCTTTTACTTTTTCCCCCCTTAAAAAAGACAGGACGTGTCCTTCATCCAGATTTGTTTTAGCAATCAACTGATCCTCTTTTAAAATGCCTAAGCCGACTATGGCGATTCCATTATCTATAGGCTCCAGAACAGGTATAACGACATTTATTTCCTTGCAATAGAGAGATACTGCTAATTCATGCAGAGTCACATTAGGAATCAAACTATCCTCTGGTGCATTTTTCAATAAATCCACTATATATTTCCCTGTATTTGAATAATTTGTAATTTTATTTTCAAATAAATCCTTCACTTTTCCTTCAGCAACTGCCACATATATATTCAATCTAACTTGGGGGTTACGTAAAAGAATATCAAAATAATTTGAAAAACCCATTTTAGCCAAATCTTCTCCATAAACAGCTGCTTGCAGCATGCCGTAAAGCAAGGACTGAGGTGTCTTTAATGCTCGTTCCGTTCTGGATTCCCCTATTGTGCTGGAATAGATCGTACCAACGGTTGCACTGGAGACAGCATCAGGATCAAAGATAGGAAACACGCCGGAAATCGCCAATTCAGGTAAATAAACAGTTTCATCTTTTCCTTTTAAATCATACCCTCCAACTATAGGTATGGATAAATCTTCAATATCCCGGGAATCCCAACATCCGTATAATATTAAAGTTGAAAAACAAAAAAACATAATCATGATATTATTTCTTTTCAATTTCTCCGGTCTTCCTTTCAAAAAGAAATATCCCCAAAAGAATAATAGGATATCCGATGCCTATTACTAAAAAACCATACCCGGAATAAGTGGCTATTTCAAAAACCTGATTCAGATTTTGCGGAATGATGGCAATTAAAAATATACACACACCGGATATAAAAGAGAACAAAGTAAAATGGTTTTCTTTAAGTCTTAAAATCTGCATTATGGAATATGCAGAAGTGAAAGAATAATTTATTGCTGGTCTCACTGCTAAAGTAATCCATAAAAGAAGAAATAATAAATCCATTCTTTCAATAATCGGTATATCAGCAATTTTATAAAGCAGTATCGGTGGCCAGATAATTTTTTGAATCGTACCTGCTCCAAAAACCAAAATGCATAGAACTGTCACCAGCGTGTATATGAATGCTGTAATGCCCATGGCTACAATACCATGTCTCAGAATTTTATCTTTTTCTGATACCATAGAATAATACACGAATGTAACTTCGACACTTGCATAGGAGAAAGTGGTCTTTAGAAAGGCCTTCAGGGTGTTTTCCACCCCTGCCCCACCTATTGGTAATATATTGGTATAATAAGCTCTTGAAAGCGACGGCAACATGAGAAGGATACTCAATATTAAAAAAATAAAAATAAATTCATTGAACCTTCCGATATATTGAGTACCATCTTTTATTGCATATACAACAAACAGCAGGTATATGAAAAGAATAACCATTACCGGCGTATGCGTTAAAAGAAATAAACTGGTTATTTCCGAAAAAATCCGTATGGATAATGCTGCAATGAAAAATGTATAGATAACAAACCCTGTAGTAAATATTAAGGCTATCCATTTTCCGGTGAGTATTTCAGTTATTTCAAAAAGGGTGCAGTCAGGGTAATTCTTGCATAGCTTTACTATCAGAACCAACGACAGCAGTGCAGGAAATACACCTATTATAACGGCGATCCAACTGTCCTGCAAAGCGTCGGACCCGGCTTCCCGCGGAAGACTGAAAATACCTGCACCTACGGCTGAACCGGTAAGTATAAATAAATATTGTCTTGGCGTAATTTGAAATTGTGTTTGATTTGTCACTTTTTAATTCCTTTCTCCATTTTTTTTTGCCTGAAAGAATTATTATTGGATATGGATTCAGGTCGTTTTCGAAAATAGAAAATCGGCATCCGCACAAATGTATCTTTAATATCAGAAAGTATCAACGGTCCATAAGGAGAAAAATAGGGAATCCCCATACTTGTCTGATGTGTCAAATGAACAATGAAAAAAAGCCAGGCCATAGAAAATCCAAATATTCCAAAGGTAGCAGAGGCAAAAATAAATCCATATTTCAAAAGCCTTGATGTAACAGCCATACAAAAATTTGGTATGGCAAAAGTACTTATGGCTGACACAGTAATGACAATAATGACAGCCGGGCTGGCAAGACTCGCCGAAATAATCGCCTGACCCAGAATAATGCCGGATACAACCCCGATGGTCTGTCCGATGTTGCCCGGCATCCGTATGCCTGCTTCCAAAATAATCTGAATAATGCCTTCCAGAAATAACACTTCAACAACCGCCGGAAAAGGCACTTCACTTCTTGATTTTGCTATGGGTACCAGCAAATCGTAAGGAATCAATTCCTGCCGAAAACTGATAAGCGATATATAAAGCGCAGGAAGAGATACTGCATTAAAAAAGGCAATATATCTGAAAATCCTCATCATCGTACCCATTTGAGGTTTTGAGTAATAATCATCACCTGTCTGAAGCATCTCTTCAAAAAGCGCCGGACAGCTAATAGCTAAAGGAGATTGATTGGCAAGTATAACCGCTCTTCCCTCTAAGAGCTGAGCCGCTGCAATATCTGCCCTTTCAATTTCTCTGTATAAAGGAAGCGGCGAATAGGGATTATCTTCTATAAGCTGATTAATCTGACCGGTTGAAAAAATCCCTTCAATATCAATTGATTTCAAACGTTTCCGTACTTCATTTATCATCTCCTTCTTAGCAATATCCTTAATATAGAGGATCCCAACCTCTGTTCGTGTTCTTCGACCAATGATCATCTTTTCTACTGCAAGATTCGGATCCCGGAGCTTTCTGCGGATCAGTGCAATGTTTGTAGTTAAATCCTCTATAAACCCTTCCCTTGGTCCGGATACTGTCTTATCAAGAAGCGGTTCATCCAATGTTCTTGATGCCCCTCCATGAATGTTCATAACCAATACTTTAGAAACATTTTCTATCATTAATACAACATGTCCGTCAAAAATGCTTTGGACCGTTTCCATGAGCATATTCTGTTTCCGGACCTGTCCTACTGAAATCAACCTGTTTTGAATATGCTTCAACAAAGCCTTGTTCCTATCTCCTATATATTCACTGCCATTTCTTACCTTCATCAATGGCTTTATGATATCTTCATTCAAAAACTGTGTATCGATTACACCGTCCATATATATAATAACTGCCTTAACGGGCTGTACAGTACCTAAATAAAAAGAACGCACTACAATATCTCCGCTGTCATTTATGTAACTTTTTAAAACCTGCATTTTATCTTCCAAATCAGATGGAAGTTTTATATCCTTATCCGCATCTTGATTTTTTTTATGAGCTTTTTCAAATAAGTGCATATTTTCCTCATTGCTCCTTTTCTCTTGATACTATTAGTATGTTAGTTCTGAGCCTCCGTTATTCAAAGTACATCCAGCATCAGTTATCCCTTACTTAAATACGGAAATATGATTTTAAATAATTGAAAATTTTAATCTTGACAGATCTAATAATAAGTTATATAGTTAATTACACAAGTAATTAACTATATAACCACTGTGCTTTTAGGAGGTGATTCTTTGCTGCTTGATTTTAACAGTGAAAAACCCATATACCTTCAGTTAGCGGAGACCCTTGAAGATGATATATTAAAGGGAATATTTGAAGAAGAAACACAAATTCCTTCTACCACTGAAATCTCCATGAACTTCAAAATCAACCCCGCCACAGCCGGAAAAGGTGTCAATCTCCTTGTAGATGAAGGGATCCTATATAAAAAAAGAGGTGTTGGTATGTTTGTATGTTCAGATGCAAAGGGAAAAATATTTGAAAAGCGAAAGAAAGCTTTTTACAATAACTATATCGTAGCACTGTTATCCGAAGCTGAAAAATTAAAGATCAGCAAAAACGAAATTATTGATATGATAGGAAAGGAAAGGAGTAAGACTTAAATGAGCACAATTGAAATATCTAACCTGACTAAGTGCTATGGAAAGAACATGGCTCTCAACGATCTGTCCCTTGATATTACAGAAAAGAAAATATACGGCCTTTTAGGCAGAAATGGTGCCGGAAAAACAACTTTGCTGAACCTTATGACCAATAAAATATTTCCCACCCATGGTGAAATAAAAGTTGACTCAGAAACAGTATTTGAAAATGAAAACGCATTGAGAAAAATTTACTATATGACAGAAAAGGGCCTTTATCCTGAAGATATGAAAATAAAAGATATCATTAAATGGAGCAGCGAATTCTACCCGAATATGGTGCCATCTCGTGCATTCGAGCTGGCAGAAAAATTTGATCTTGATTTAAATAAAAAATATAAAGGTCTGTCTACCGGTTATACTTCCATACTCAAAATCATCCTGACTCTGTCTTCCAACGCCGAAATACTTCTTTTTGACGAACCCCTACTGGGCTTGGATGCAAATCACCGGGATATGTTCTACAAGGAGCTCATCCATCATTATGGTAATACACCTAAAATAATTATTTTGTCTACCCATCTGATAGAAGAAGTCGCCGATATCATTGAAGAAGTAATCATTATAAAGAATGGAAAACTGGTTCTTAAGAAGACAACGGAAAATTTATTGTCTTCAGGATACACCATCTCCGGAAAAGCCGAAGATGTAGATGCCTTTATACAAGATAAAAAAGTAATAGGAACGGATACCATTGGCAGATTTAAGTATGCTTATGTTCTTGGCACCCCTCCTTCAAAAGAAAACGATCAGGTAGATAAAATGGATCTGGAAATAACTAAACTGGATTTGCAGAAGCTGTTTATACAGCTGACCAACTCTTAAAGGAGGATAGTGGAAATATGAAAATTTTAAAAATCGCAAAGTATCAAATAAGTGAAACAAAGAAAGCCTTAATGTCTTATTATCTGATCATCATTGTAATTGCCTTTATAATGTCAACTTTCATGATTCGAATTGGACACGGAAAAGAGAATGTATCCATCGGAGGTCTTGATTTTGCATCTGTTATATTTATATTTGTGGTCGGCATTACCGGCTTCAGTGATAGCTTTAAATTCATGCAAGTCAACAATATTACAAGAAAACATTTTTTTCAGGGATTTGTTATCAGCATTTTTCCCATAACTGCATTTATGGCAGCACTTGATATCCTCATCAACCGCCTCACAAATTTATTTAGTGTCAACAACTCATTGTTCACACAGATATATCTCAGGCAGGATAGTATTGCACGGGCAAACCCAAATATCATCAATAATTTTATCTGGTCCTTTACGGTACTTTCCTTTTTCGCCATATTGGGATATTTTATATCTCTTGTCTATTATAGAAGCAATATGATAACTAAGATTGCCGTCTCTGTTTCACCTCTCATTATATTAAGCGTATTAGGCTATTTGAATGGCATAACCAATGGCGTTATCTCCTATACGGCCACAGATTTTCTCCAGCTAATATGGGGCTTCAAACACGGATATAACCCTTATGTCGCTGTGCTCACCATGACCATTTCTTTTATTCTGCTCAGTTTATTCAGCTTCCTTCTTATTCGAAAAGTCCAGGTTAAGGAATGAATTCTTATGAAAGAAGGTTTTACACCTGCAAAACCTTCTTTCATAGAGAGTGAGAGTATGAGTATAAGTATAAGTTATGAGTATAAGTGTGAGTATGAGCTAAAGTAAAGTACAATTGCAAGTGGATTTAGAGGGCAGCAATTATGTTGTTCAATTTTATCCAAATAGATAACGGATAAGAATATTTATACCTCAGTATTCAATTCTGCAAATCTGAGATTTTTCTCTAAGAAAAAATCTCATCCTCAACTTTTATCTATTATTTATTATCTCTTATCTTTCTTTAATCTGTACACTGCTCCCTGCCCCTATTCTCTTATTATATATTGTTCCTTTATGCAATTGCGTATATAATGAAAGAATAAAGAAATAAATACAATGATTGAAAGGGATGATGTTATGCAATTATGGTTTATATTATCTTTGGTTTTTGCAGTATTAATTGCTTTATTTGCAGTTTTGAATTCTGATGATGTCGTCATCAATCTTATTTTTACTGAATTACCCACAAAGCAATCTGTCGTCATTTTAGGTTCTGCAGCCATTGGCGCTATTATAGCAGCGTTTTTAGGTATATTTAATAGACTAAAATCTTCTTTTAAAACCAGAGAACTTAAAAATCAAGTAAAGGAATTGGAAGAAAAAATTCAGGCACTTGCCAATGAAAAACCTTCTGAAAAATTACCTGAAGCTGCTGCTGAATCAGCTGAAACGGATACCGAAAAAAAAGATGAAAGCAATATGCTATAATAATAGAAAAAACTAAAATAAAACACTTTTAGGAAGGAATGTAGTAGATAGTATGAAAATGTTTTTAAGCGATAATAATTCAGGCGTGCATCCTGTAATTCTGGACGCTATTTGCAAATGCAATAAGGAACATGAATATCCATATGGCGATGACACTTATTCCCAAGAAGCCATATCAAAGTTCAAAGAAGTGTTCGGAACAGATGTCGATGTCTATTTTGTCGGAACCGGAACTGCTGCAAATGTTATTTCCCTCGGAAGCTTTTTGCGTCCCTTTGAAGGTGTAATCTGTCCAGATTCGGCTCATATCAATGTGGATGAATGTGGTGCTTTTGAAAAATTCAGCGGCTGCAAGCTACTGTATGTTCCCAATAGAAATGGAAAAATAACTACCGAAGATATTGGAAGTTTCTTTTCATCACTTGGGGATGAGCATCAAACTCAGCCCAAAATAGTATCTATCTCTCAGATCACTGAATTGGGAACACTGTATACACTGAAAGAAATCCGGGAAATTGCAGAATTTGCTCATAAAAATAATTTGTTTCTCCATGTTGATGGAGCAAGAATTTCTAATGCAGCAGCAGCTTTAAACGTAAGTTACAAGGAAATGATTGTTGATACGGGAGTTGACCTTCTGTCCTTTGGAGGAACAAAGAACGGTATGTTAATGGGAGAAGCCATCATTTCAATGAATCCGGATATAAGCAGGCATCTTAAGTTTATGCGAAAGCAGGGTATGCATTTAATCTCTAAAATGCGTTACATATCCTGTCAATTTATTCCTTATCTCGAAAATGACTTGTGGTTGGAAAGTGCGAAACATGCCAATAGAATGGCATCTCTTTTGGCCTCTCAGGTTGAAAAAGTACCTCAAATAAAATTAATGAATCATGCAGAAGGTAATATGATTTTTGCCAGAATCCCGAAGTCCTGGGTGCAACCACTTAAAGAAAAGTATGATTTTTATCTTATCGACGAAAAAGAGAGCTTAGTCAGATGGGTAACTTCCTTCGATACAACAGAAGAAGAAATATCTGAATTTGTTAATGAAATAAAAAAATTATCATCCAAATAACAAAATGAAATATGTATTATAACGAAGCATAGGAAAGCTTCGCTTCCGAAGAAGTGTCATTTCATAAAAGGATGTAAGCTAACTTATGCAAGAAATTTTTCGGACAGCCGCAAGGGCTGTCCCTATAGTTTACACTTACACTTATACTTACATCAATTATTCCAATTCATTAATGATCACTTCATCCAGACCGTCCGTTTCTTCGAAATGAACTTCAACCACTTCACTTTTTGAAGTAGGTACATTTTTACCGACAAAATCAGGCTTGATAGGAAGCTCCTTATGTCCTCTGTCAATAAGCACTGCCAATAATATAGCACTGGGTCTTCCATAGTCGATAATGGCATCCATGGCAGCCCTTACAGTTCTCCCGGTATAGATTACATCATCTACCAAAACGATTACTTTCCCATTGATATCTGAAGTCAAAATCGTATTATTGACAATAGGATTATAGTCGATTTTTTCAAGATCATCTCTATACAAAGTAATATCAAGAATCCCCACATTCAGGTTTTTTCCTTCAAATTCTTTTATCTTTGCTGCAATTCTTCTGGCAATAGGAACGCCTCTGGTTTTTATTCCAACTAATACCAGATTTTCCGTACCCTTATTTTTTTCCAATATTTCATGGGAAATCCTTGTAATAGCACGTTTGATAGATTGATCGTCCAGTATCTTTGTTTTAAACTTCAAATGCTTCCACCTTCTTCCTTAAACCAATAACAAGAATTCCATAGTACTTTGTTATGTTACTATCCTTTTACTTTGCGTAATGCTTCAGCAAAATGACAAGGCAAATCGCTGTCAAACTCCATATATGTTTCATTTGACGGATGAATAAAGCCTAATACTTTAGCATGCAGAATCTGCCCTTCTATTTTGTATTTTGGTTTTTTCGGCCCATATACCATATCTCCGAGCAAAGGATGATGGATATAGGCCATATGTACTCTGATTTGATGCGTCCTGCCTGTTTCAAGCCGCGCTTGTATGTGTGTATAATTTCCGTATCTTTCTATTACCCGATAATGCGTAATCGCCTCTTTGGAATTCATATCAGTAACAGCCATTTTAAGCCTGTTGGTAGGATGCCTGCCGATAGGTTTATTGATCGTTCCCTGATCATTTATTATATTGCCATAAGTAATAGCATGATATACTCGTTTAATAGAATGCACTTTAAACTGATCCGCCAAGAAAACATGGGATCTGTCATTTTTAGCTGCAACAATAAGCCCACTTGTATCTTTATCAATCCTATGAACAATTCCGGGTCGAATGACACCATTTATTGAAGAAAGATTCTTACAATGGAACAGCAATGCATTTACCATCGTCCCCGTATGATTACCAACAGCAGGATGTACTACCATTCCTTTTTGTTTATTAACAACAATGACATCTTCGTCTTCATAAACAATTTCCAGCGGGATATCTTCAGCATCTATTTTAAGTTTTTCCGGTTCAGGTATATGGATAATCACGCCGTCATTTAATTTCACTTTATACTTCTTCGATTTTACCAATGACCCATTTATTTCTACTGAGCCCTTTTCGATTAATTTTTGAATATAACTCCTTGAAAAATCATCAATATTTGAGGCTAAAAAAACATCAAGTCTTTCCCCCTGGTCCGTCTCTTCCGCTATGAGTTCGTATGTATTATAATCACTCATCCTTACCCTCAACTTTTCCTTTTGGTTCAATCCATAAAATATAAAGCCCAAGAAGCAATGTACCGGATACGATGCTTATATCAGCAATATTGAATACCGGCCATACTCTGAGATCAAAAAAATCTACAACAAAGCCCAGCCGAATACGGTCTATAAGGTTGCCCAAAGCCCCTGCGGCAATCAAACTTAAACTATATAAGAACATCACATGATGTTGTTTATAATATCTGACTAAAATGTAGAAAATTATGATAACAGCAATACTGCTTATACCGATAAACAGCCCTCTTTGATTCTGAAGAATACTGAATGCCGCACCATAATTCTGTGTATATGTAATATGAAAAACGCGCTCTATGACCGGGATAGACTCATATAAACTCATATTGGAAAAAATCAAATACTTGCTTATCTGGTCTAATAATATGATCACAGCTATAATTATAAAATGCAATTTCTTTTCACCCCATATCTCTGCAAGCGCTTCTAAATTATAATTGTCACAAGGTATCGTCAAATAATTCCGTACTGATGCCATTAAACCTTTCAAGCTCTGACTCCAAAAGATTCTTATAGCGTGTAATAAAAATGTTAATTCTATTTTTTGTCTCCTCATATTCTTCAAACACTTTTTCAGTAGAAGTCTTTGCTTCTTTTACAATTCGCTCCGCATCTAATTCAGCATTCTTTATAAGTAATTCAGCCCTTTTTTCGGCACTTGAAGATATATCAGTCATTAATTGCTTAGCTGTTTCAACAGTTTCAAGGATGGAATTCTCCTGCTCTTTATATTTTTGCAATGTCTTATTCATTTCATTAATTTTTTCTTTAAGTGAATGATTCTCTTCAATCACTTTTTCATAATCCAAAGTCAATAAGTCTAAGAACCTGTCCACATCTTCCTCTTTATACCCTCTGATACCTTTTTGAAATTCTTTATTTTGAATATCTAAAGGTGTAATCATTGAACATCCATCCTTTCAATCTCATATCAATCTCTTATTCTGTTATTTTACTATCTTAGAATTCCCTTAACCTAAATAAGTATCCCTAAAATGATATTCCGAATGAAAATTAAAACCAATATGGCAATCATAGGAGAAATATCTATTCCGGACCTGCCGATTCCGGTTCTGGATAATAAATTTCTGAAAGGAGCAAGTATAGGCTCTGTCAGCTGTACCAAAATAACATAATATTTGTTATATGGGTTTCTGATCACCCATGATAATATAATACGGGCAAAAATTAAATAATAAACAACGGAAAACAATAAATCAATCGTCTTGACAATCATCCACATAATATTCTACCTCCATCTATTTCTTCCATGGGTTAAACTGATCCTTGGAAAGAAAATTTTCTATATTCCCTGATATATCAACATTTTCTGGTGCAAACAAGAAAATATTATTGGCAACTTTCTGAACATTGCCGTCTAAAGCATAAACAGCACCACTAATAAAGTCAAATATTTTTCGTGCTAAATCACTGTCCATTTTTTCTAAATTTAAAATTACCGGTTTTCTGCTTTTTAAATTATCAACAATTTTAGGACATTCATCAAAACTTTTAGGTTCTAATAGTATCAGTTTCATTTGATTCTTTGAATGAAAACTTAAGACCCGACTGTCATTTATTTCTTTGGTTTGTTGGGGGATATATTCTCTGACAGGCCGCCTTCCTTCTTTTGGTTTTTCATCCTCTATCTCTTCACTCTCAAGACCGACAAGTAATTTCATTTTATCAAAAAAGCCTTCTCCCACTTAATTCCCTCCATCTTTTGCTTAATTTCTTGCTCCGAAGATGGCTGTGCCGATTCTAACCATATTGGCACCCTCTTCAATTGCAATTTCAAAATCATTTGTCATCCCCATAGATAAATATTCCATATTATGATTGAAAATATTTGAATTTTTATATGTATCAAACAGCTCTTTCATTTGCCTGAAATAAATTCTTACATTCTCCGGATTTTCGTCAAAAGGTGCAACCGTCATCAATCCTTTCACCTGAACATGATTATAGTCCTTTAAATGATTTAGAAAAGAATTCAGCTCTTCAGGCATTAATCCAAATTTACTGTCCTCATCCGCAATATTGATCTGGACCAGAATATCCATGACCAGATTATGCTGTCCCGCTCTTTTATCAATCTCTTTAACAAGTCGGATACTATCAACAGAATGGATCATTTTTACTTTATCGATTATGTATTTTACTTTGTTGGTTTGCAGGTGCCCGATCATGTGCCAGCGTACAGGAATCACTTCATCGTACTTATCAAGGATCTCCTGCACTCTGTTCTCACCTATATCTGTTATACCTGACCGAATCGCTTCATTTATTTCTGCAGGACTGCGAGTTTTAGTAACCCCAATCAAAATTATTTTATCGGAAGATTTTTTTGATTTTACAGCACTATTTTTTATTTTTTCTTTTATTTCATGTATATTTTTTTTTATATCTTTCATGGTCATTTACTCCTGTAAATCATTTGCTTTTCCTTTTGCATTTCTTAAAACTTCATCATATAAATCAATGGTCTTGACTTTTTCCAGACCTTTCTCTGTTTCAACGTAATAATATCCGCTTTCTACGATGGTCTTCTTGTCATCGCTTCCTATAATTTTTACAGGTCTGAAAACGTAATTTCCATTGATATCTACAATGAAGACACCTGTCTGACCTTCTACTTCTACTATACTGTCATTATCTATTTTGATTCCTTCATAATTTGCTACGATAATATCCGTATCAATTCTTCTCAATTTCCAGTATTCCGGATAGTAATGATCTATTTCTATCAGGACCAAATTACCATCATCCTCTTTTATAATATCATAAATATAACCTTTCGTCTGCCCATTGGGAAAATTAAAAAAAACCGTATTTCCCTTTATATACTTGTCCGCCTTGTTTTCATCTACCCAAGCGGCAATATACCAGGTAGAACTGCATATAATTTTATACAAGGGCTCATTTGGAAGCGTTTTTACTCTGGCAGTGTTCTGTCCTGTCATATCCATGTTTTCTAACTCATCTTTATTTAAAAGATACATATTAGCAGGAGTAAAAACACTTTCATATCCGTCAATATAATAACTAATACGTCCGGAATCACCGGTTATATAAGAAATCACCGACTGGTTCAGCATATTTTCAATCTGCCCTTTTTCCTGTTTCAGCGCTTCCATACTATTGTCCTTAAGTCCTGTATTGCTAAGGATTATATTCTTTTTATCAATAAGTCTTTTGATTTTTTCTTCAATTCTCCGAACTTGAGAAAGGTTTCCCTTATCCTTTGATTTTCTAATTTCATCAATGTTCATCTGTATAAGTGCTTCAATTTTTTTGATATCATTTTCAAATATACTTTCCCCATTATTGATTCTTTCAATCCTTTGATTAATAACTTCCAGTTTATTCTCCGCAGATGGATCGATTTTCTGCATATCCACACGAAGAATTTCAGTACCTTTTCTGACTCTTTCACCTTCAGAAATATTGTAATGTATTGCCCCTTCAACACTAGAAAAGGCCACCGTTTCGTCTCTGATAATATAGCATTCTATATGGTCCATGATCTGTATGCTATCATATGTAACCACTCTTGTTTTTTGAAAAGTGTCTCCGATATTAGGTACAAAATATATTAAAAAAAACAATGAAATCACAATAACCAAAAATAGTGTTATCATGACCTTCTTCAATTTTGATTGCTTCTTTTTGCTCATTCTTTAACACCTCAGATGGAAACCTATAACATTCTATATTCTTTAATATTTATATTTTCCCTTCAAAAAAATAAACAAAGTTCAGAAATATTGTTTAAAAAGAAACGTAAAAAAACAGACTACTATCGTAGTCTTAAATACTTCTTAAGAATTTTCCATATCTGCTGATGATCTTAATTTTTTTAATTTTATTTGTACATATTTCTACAAGATTACTGTTTTCTGCTACGATAATGGTTTTTTTTCGAATATTTGCCCCTATTACCAAACCTTTTACACTGCTTAAATTATTCCGGTATATTTTTATCTCATCACCCGACATTATTTTAACATTTCCAATTGAAAAATTCCGGGTATCCACTTTGTCAATATCCCTCTGTGAAATATTTCTATTATTCAGGATAATCATATTTCTGGAAAGATATATTTTTTCCCTCACAGTAGCAGCAATATAACCTATTATACAAGTTAATAACATAATAGCCGATATTATTATCAATGTTTCCAGAAACATAGCTTCTCCTCTTGAAACTTACTTAGCATTTTTATTTCATTAAATAACTCTAAGACTCCCGCCTCTTTTATAGACAGCGAGATTAAGGCTACTGAATAAGAAATATGTTCTCTAAGATTTCTACTGCTTGCCATCAGTGGAGAGTCTAAAACTCCCACTGATGGGACTCACTTCATTATACAATTCTTTCTTTATGATTTTCAACCATTTATATGATAATACAAATAAAATTTCCTTTACCGTCATTAATAATACGTTGAAGCGTTTTCTGCATTTTTAGTCTTACATTCTCCGGCATGCCCACAAGTTTACTTTGCATCTGCTCTGTAACCAGATCATTCAATGATTTTCCAAAAATATTCGTCCCCCATATTTTTGAAGGATCTGTTTCAAACTCCTGCAAAAGATATTTAACCAAATCTTCACTTTGCTTTTCGCTGCCTACCACCGGCGCTACCTCTGTAAAAATATCCGTCCTTATAATATGCAAAGAAGGTGCTTTTGCTTTTAATCTTACACCAAAGCGATTTCCTTGCTTATATATTTCCGGATCTTCCAGCTCCATATCCGTATAATCCGGCGGCACCATGCCATAACCTGTCTCTTTAACCTGAATCAAAGCCTCTTTCATTTTATCATATTCTTTTTTCGCATAAGCAAAATCCTTTATCATTTCAAAGAACTGATAATCTCCTTTTACCTCATAGCCTGTAAGTTCTCCTAAAACCTGATAGAATAACTCTTCTCCGGTATCTATTCCCACCTCAACCAATCCTGATCCAAGATTCACACTATTTATCTGACTTTCTTTTATTATTTCCATCTCTTTGAAACAATGTACACTATTTTTTACATCTCTTATGCTGTCAATATCATTACTCCATTCACGTATCTTTTCTATAAGATTTTCTTTTATCCAATGCTCTTTGTTTAGCCCGTCGGTCCATCCGGGCAGCTTGAAGTTAACCTGGCTGATTGGGAATTCAAATAAGACGTTTTCAAGAATATGATTTATGGTACTGATATTCATTCTGGCGCAGTTGGCAGGAATGACAGGCACACCATATTTTTCTTCAATGTCTTTTTTGAGCTCAACAGCCTTCTCAGATTCGGGAAATATGGAATTCAAAACAATAATAAAAGGTTTGTTTAATTCTCTCAATTCGGTAATGACTCTTTCTTCTGCTTGAATATAATTATTCCTCTCTATTTCTGCTATAGAGCCATCCGTAGTAATAACAAGACCGATTGTAGAGTGATCTGAAATGACTTTACGCGTACCAATTTCCGCAGCTTCTTCAAATGGGATAGCCGACTCATTCCATGGTGTACTCACCATTCTTGGTTTACCATCTTCCATATGTCCTATTGCACCAGGCACCATGTATCCAACACAGTCAACCAATCTGACCTTGAATTTTGAATTCTCAGAGAGGGTCACTTCCACAGCCTCGTTGGGTACAAACTTTGGTTCTGTCGTCATAATCGTTTTTCCTGCCCCGCTTTGAGGCATTTCATCTTTTACTCTTTCCTTTACATAAACATTTTCCACGTTTGGGATAACCAGTAAATCCATAAATCTTTTTATAAAAGTGGACTTTCCTGTTCGAACAGGTCCAACAACACCTATATAGATATCCCCTTGTGTTCTTTCTGTAATATTTTCATATATATTCAGATGGTCCATTCTGTCCCTCCTTTTAAAATGGTATTTTAACATTACATCTATATGAATGATTCCACTTTAATATTCTTAAAAGCAATAAAAAAGTCGTCCATTATGGACAAACCCGCAAAGAAAAATTAAGATTTATGATTTATGATTTAAGATTTAATGGTAGTCTTTCAATGCAAAGCTACCACCCTTTAACTCATAACTTCAGTTTTTTATATTTAAATTTCTTAATTCATAAAAAATACACTCTATAAAGCAAAGCAGATTTTGTTAGTTCAAAATCTCTCAGGCTGAAGACAAAGTAACTTATAAATTGAATACTGTTGTATAAATATGAATGGCTTTAGCTATTTGGTTAAAAAAATTCAGGTGATAGATAAGATAGAAAAGCCGTGAACAGGCAGGACGCCTGTAAGCAAACCTAAGCCATGAACGGCGATTGTTTGCGGTTAGGCTTTTATGGCATATATATTGCCGAATTTTATCCAAATAGATAACGGAAAAGAATATTTATACAACAGCATTCAATTGTTTACAATCTCAGAAATTTTGTTAGTTCAAAATCTCTTTGGCTATAGAAAATAAGATAGGTAAATTTTTTGAAGTCTTTACCACAAGCCATTTGCGGCGTTTTCCTCCATTTCGTGTTTTTTCTGTCTGGTCATGAGATTGATAACCGAAGCTTTTACATCTTTTGCCTCATTTAAGAGCCGGAAAAGCTCTTCGGCAATGGGCATTTCGACATGATATTTTTGCGAAAGTCTGTAAGCAGCGTCCACTGCAAAAATACCCTCCACCACCATTCCAATTTCCTTTATGGCTTTTTTTGGAGGTACTCCCTGACCGATTAAAATGCCGCATCTTCTGTTCCTGCTATGTATACTGGTACAGGTAACGATCAAATCTCCTATACCTGACAGCCCTGAAAATGTATTGGGCTGGGCACCCATTTCAACTCCAAGCCGAGATATTTCAACAATACCGCGGGTCATAAGCGCAGCTTTGGCATTATCTCCAAAACCAAGACCATCAGAAATCCCGGCGGCTAATGCGATAATATTTTTAAAAGCCCCACCCAATTCTACGCCTAAAACATCCGGGTTTGTATAAACTCTTATTTTTGGGGACATAAAAATATCCTGAATAAACTCCGCATCTTTTTTTTGATAAGCCGAAGACACTAAAGTCGTAGGCAGTCCTTTACTGACTTCTTCGGCATGAGAGGGTCCTGAAAGAGCAACGAAGGGATTCTGCGGCAGCTCTTCGGCAGCAACAACAGAAATCGGTTTCAGACTATCTTTTTCGATGCCTTTTGCAGTATTCACTATAATACAATCCTTAGAAACAATGTTTTTTAAATTTCGCAACACTTCCCTCGTCGCCTGAGAAGCAACAGAAAGAACTACTGTATCGGCATTTTCTGCAGCATTTAAAAGACTGTCCGTGATTTCGATATTCTCAGGAAATATAATTCCAGGAAGATACTTTATATTTTCTCTCTTTTTCTTTAAAACATTTAGAAGTTCTTTATTTCTTCCCCATAATTTTGTTTTGTATCCTTTCTGAGCAAGAGATATTGCCAATGCGGTCCCCCAGCTCCCTGAACCCAGAACACTTATTGATGTTTTCATAAAAAACCCCCATTTAATACTTGTATATATAATGAATAATGAATAGTTATGATAGAGATTTTACAAAAGGTAAAATCTCTTCCATTTATTTTACATTTTTAATATTAATATTAACTGTAGGGACAACCCTTGCGGTTGTCCGTTCTTTTGCAGGCAGGGGCAAGCCCTGTCCCTACAACTTTGACTCGGTGCCCTTTAGTAATCTTTGAATATTCGCCCTGTGTTTTACTATTGCAATGGCCGCCACTGCCAGCCCCCATAAAAAATACTCAGGGCTATAAAAGAATGCCGCTATTGGAAGAATGCTCCCTCCAATTATAGAACCCAAGGATACATACTTGGTAAGAATAATAACAATCAGACCAATCAGGATACATATTACCGCTAACTGAGGTGATAATGCAAAAACAGCTCCCATTCCTGTAGCTATGCCTTTTCCTCCGCGGAATCCAAACATAGCAGGCCATATATGCCCGACAATTGCAGACAATCCACATAACATTGCTAAGTCTTCACCGCCAAAATATCTTCCCAACAAAACGGCTGCAACGCCTTTTAATATATCTCCTGCTAAGGTGGCAGCAGCCGCCTTTTTACCTATTGTTCTCAATACATTTGTGGTTCCTGCATTTCCGCTGCCATGTTCTCTGATATCGATACCTGCTGCTATTCTCCCAATAAGAATAGATGAAGAAATATTTCCGACAAAATAGCATATTATGACCAATATTATTTTAATAGCCACCTTTCTCCCCCTTTTCCCTATATACAATCTTAATAGAAGTCCCTTCAAATCCAAAGCCTTCCCGAATCTTATTCTCTAAATACCGGGAATAAGAAAAATGTGTCAACTCTCTATTATTTATAAAGAAAGCAAATAGCGGTGGTTTCACGCCTACCTGGGAGGCATAATACAATTTTAACCTTTTTCCCTTATCCGAAGGAGGCTGCTTCATCATAACCGCATCTGAAATAAGATCATTCAATTGCCCTGTTGGTATCCGCATAGCACATTGGTTGGAAACATGTTTAATCAAAGGAAGTACCTTATTTAATCTTTGTTTGGTATGAACTGAAATAAAAAGAATAGGCGCATACAGCATAAATGAAAGTTCGTTTTTTATCTCTTTCGTAAAGTCATTGATGGTTCCGGTTTCCTTTTCAATTAAATCCCATTTATTGACTACGATAATAATTCCTTTTCCTGCTTCATGTGCAATTCCGGCTATTTTTTTATCCTGTTCCGTAACGCCATGTTCTGCATCCATCATCAATAAACATACATCTGCACGTTCAATAGCACTCACCGCTCTCAGAACACTATATCTTTCTATATTCTCAGAAATCCTGCTTTTTCTTCTTATGCCGGCAGTGTCAATAAAAATATATTTATCATCACCTTCTTCAAAGGGTGTATCAATAGAGTCTCTTGTTGTACCAGCTATATCACTTACTATGACTCTTTCTTCTCCTAATATTGCATTTATTAATGAAGACTTACCTACATTCGGTTTTCCGATAACTGCAATTTTAATAGAATCATCCTCTTCATCCAGGTTATCTTCTTTTGGAAAGCGGCTTACAATCTCATCCAGCAAATCTCCCAGGTTCAGCATATTTGAAGCTGAAATCGGAATAGGCTCTCCAATCCCCAGTTCATAAAAGTCATAATAATGATCAGGAACATCCCGGCCATCCACTTTATTTACCACAAGAAGGACTTCTTTTCCTGTCCTCATCAGCATGGAAGCAACTTCTCTATCTGCGGAAGTAATCCCTTCTCTTCCATCGGTCATAAACACAATCACATGGGCCATTTCCATAGCGATCTGTGCCTGCACCCTCATCTGGGTCAGGATAATGTCCGTAGAAACCGGTTCTATCCCCCCGGTATCAATCAAGATAAAAGGAACTCCGTTCCATTCGGCTTCTGCATAAATCCGGTCTCTTGTCACCCCTGGGGTATCTTCCACAATCGCTATTCTCTTACCAACAATTTTATTGAAAAAAGTAGACTTTCCGACATTAGGCCTGCCTACAACGGCAACAATTGGTTTACTCATTTTTCCCCACTCTCATCTTTCATCTTTAGATAGGTCCTAATTTATGGATTCAGTTCGTGGTTCGAGGTTTATGGACAGATAACAGATAACGGATAATAGATAACAGTTATGGTCAGAAATTAATTAACCTTTGCAAATAATTTCCATCTTTTATATTATGATAAAGATTTTGTTAAGCAAAATCCGCAGAACTCTTATCTTTTATTTATTATCTTTTATCTTTCTGTCTTTTGACCTTAACCTCTAACCTCTAACCTCTAACCTCTAACCTCTAACCTCTAACCTCTAA
>JAENZQ010000003.1 GCA_016841185.1 Anaerovorax odorimutans | reverse complement strand
AATATCTGAATGAATTTATTAATATTTTGGAAATAAAGAGAGAAGATATATAAATTACAAATACAGTCAAGATAAGGCCTTATAAAGTAAACGAAAAAACAGGCAGAAAATCCAACAGGCCGCCGAAAAAAGAAGAAATCAATGAATTTAAACCGGTTTTATTAAAAGAAATTGAGTTGATCCATCCGGATATTGTAGTTTCTTTAGGGAACTATTCTTTAAGAGCCCTGTCCGGCAATGATAATTATGTTATCGGTCAAATTCATGGAAGACCTATTGAATTGGTTGATTTTATATTGTTTCCGTTATACCATCCTGCCGCTGTCATTTATAACCGAAAATTAAAAGATACTTATCATCAGGACCTGCTGAAACTGAAGGCGGTATTGTTACAAAAAATAAAAAAATGACTTGAAAAGATACTCTTGTGTGGTATAATGGAACGGCATTGATATGCTCTCTGCTCTGAAAATTCAGGGCCATTATAGTCCATAGGGAGGTGAATAGAGTGAAAAAGTACGAAGTGATGTTTATTATCGATTCATCATTGGAAGATGAAAAGAAAGAAGCTGTAGTAGAAATGGTAAAAGAAACAATTTCTGCCGGCGGCGAGGTTGAAGAAGTAGATGTATGGGGAAATAGAAAATTAGCATATACCATACAGAAAAAAAATGAAGGATACTATGTATTGATTACTTTTAAAGCCGAAAAAGATCTTCCAAAAGAATTAGATAGAAAACTCAGGATTTCGGATGACATATTGAGATATCTTATCGTAAATAAGGAAGAGAAATAAATGGGTGGTGGATTAGATGAATAGTGTCATATTGATAGGCAGACTGACGCGAGACCCGGAGCTTCGATATATTCCAAACAGCGGCACAGCGGTAACGAATTTTACCATTGCCGTGGATAGACCGTTTGCAAAAGAAAAAACAGCTGATTTTTTTAGAGTGGTTGTTTTTGGAAAATCTGCAGAAAACTGTTCAAATTACTTATCAAAGGGCAGACAGGTCGCTGTTGCCGGAAGACTTCAGAATAATAATTACGAAACACAATCCGGAGAGAAACGTTATACAACAGAAATCATTGCAGACAGAGTAGAATTTTTGGAACCAAAAGATAAAAGACCAAGCGGTAATTATCAGGATGATAATAACGACAGCTTACCTGAAGGGTTTCAAGCCTTAGAAGATGACGATGAAGAAATTCCATTTTAACGACCACACTTTTAAGTAAGGAGGGAAACAGGTTTAGTGAAAAGACGAATCAGAAAAAAGAAAGTATGTTTGTTCTGTACGGAAAAAATTGATCATATCGATTATAAAGATATTGATAAACTAAAAAAATATATAACAGACAGAGGTAAAATTTTACCAAAAAGAATTACCGGAACTTGTGCAACACACCAGAGAGAATTGACAAAAGCGATTAAAAAAGCAAGAATGGTTGCACTGCTTCCTTTTACACAGGATTAAAAATTATTTAAAGAAGCGAAGTTCGCTTCTTTTTATTATGGATATCCCAAAATTCATGATATTTCTTAAAAGGGATATGGTAAAATAGATAATACGAGACCTATAAAAGAGGTGATTACCTTGAATGTTAATAAAAGCACAAAAGGACTTACAGAATCTGCTATTATCACTGCAATCATTTGTGTATTAGGAATAGCCGGAATGTATATTCCTTTTTTAGGAATACTTCTGTTTATTGTTCCCACACCTTTAATTGTTATTGGAAAAAAATATGGGATCAAATATGCTTTAATGTCACTTGTTGCTGCTTCAGTTGTAATGATCAGCTTTTCAAGTCCGGTAACTGCCATATTTGTCATTGCTTTACCAGGGATTCCTGCATTGGTTGTCGGTATTCTTATGAGAAAAAAGATAAAGCCCTATCATATACTGGGAGCTACAACAATTGCCGGAATCTGTACAACGGTTTTTTCCATTTTTATGGCTTCAGAAATTATAGGGGTCTCTGTTATAGAGAATATGCAGGAAATATTCAGGCAATCTTTGGATATACAAGAATATATGTATTCCGTTGCCGGTGCAGATGCAGAATCGTTAAATAAAGTAAAAGATATGATGAGAATGATGAGCGACATGGTTGCGGTCATTATTCCATCTGCGATTATTATGGCAGCTTTTTTTTCCAGCTATGTAAACTATACTCTGGCAACCCTTATATTAAAAAGAACAGGATACAATGTAGAACGTTTAAAGCCATTTCGGTATTTCCGCTTATCTAAAACCGCAGTACAAGGAATATTGATAATCGGTGTTTTATCTATTTTAGCAGGATATCTGGAGATAGTAGATCAGCAAACATTAATCATAAATGTTTATCTTTTGGGTCAATTGGTTTTTATGTTGCAGGGATTGGCTGTTGTTGTTTATTTTTTAAATTATTACAATACCAGCAAGCTGTTAAGAATAATCGTTATTGTATTTATGATATTGAACAAAATAGGGGAGATGGCACTTTTAGTGATTGGACTGGCGGATATCTTTATGAATATAAGAAAATATAAAAATGAGAATGAACAAAACCTCTGAAAAATTATGATATAATAATGCATAGTATCTTTTAAAAAGGCGGTAAGATAATGAAAAATAAAGTATTAAAAATAATACTTATGCCAAATACAAGAATCTATCTTTGGACACTTGGAATATTTATTATCATTATTGCATTTTATAATTATTTTCTTGGTGTCGGAGCAACCTTTTTATTGTTATATATGATCTTTTATAACTGGAAGATCGAACATAATAGAAAAAAACTGTGGACGGAATACATAGAGAATATTACTGAAGAAATTGATCGGACATCCCGTCAGGCTTTACTAAACTTACCGATGCCCTTAACCGTTATTGAGATTGACGGAACGATTATATGGTATAATGCCAAGTTTGTTGAGATTTCCAATCAAACGGATTTACTCAACAGAAATATTGAAGATGTGGTTCCCGGTGTAAAAATAAGAGAGCTCATCAGTAAGGATGAAAAAGACAGGCAGACTCAGATTTCTATTCATGATAAAACTTATAAAATGACCTTTAATGTTGTTAAAAATACAGAAGATGACAATTATAGCATTGTTCTTTACTGGTCAGATATTACGAATTATGAGAATTTAAAAATTTTATATAATGACGAAAAAGCAATCGTGGGTTATCTGCATATAGACAATTATGAAGACGTTCTTCAGAGTTCCTCTGTGGAAAGAAGGCCCTTGTTGTCTGCAGAAATAGATAAAACCATCAGGATTTGGGCATCGAGGATCAATGCTTTCGTTATTAAATACGATGATGACAAATACACGGTTGTTTTTGAAAATAAATATCTTGAAAAGCTGGAAACAAAAAAATTTACAATTTTAGACGAAGTAAGAGAGATAGAAACAGATTCTGATTTTCCGGCTACATTGAGCATTGGAATCGGCGTTGGAGGAAAAAACCTTTCCCAACAAGCTGAATTTGCAGCGGCAGCTTTGGATTTAGCCCATGGCCGCGGCGGAGACCAGGCGGTTGTCAAAAAAATTAATAAAATAGAATACTACGGCGGCAAATCCCAGGTAGTTGAAAAACGTAATAAGGGAAAGTCGAGAATAATGGCCCATGCTATCAGGCAAATCATTGACCAGTCGTCAAACGTTTTTATTATGGGACATAAATTTCCAGATATGGATTGCTTTGGAGCTGCCCTTGGAATCTATAGAATGTCTTTGAACAGAAATAAAGAGGCCTGTATTATCCTTGACTCTGTCAATGAAGGAATAGATTCATTATATAATGTTATAAAAACCAACAAGAATTATAAGTTTATATCCAGTGAAACAGCTGTGGCTACAATAGGAAAGGATACACTTCTTGTTGTTGTAGATACTTATCGGCCAAGTTATACTCAGTGTCCGGAGCTTTTGAGTTTAACCGATAAAATCGTTGTCATAGATCATCATAGAAAAATGGAAGAATATATTGACACGGCCATTCTTTCCTATATGGAGCCGTATGCTTCTTCAACCTGTGAGCTTGTTACAGAAATATTGCAATATATGGGAGATAAAAAGGAAGTTGACAAGATTGAGGCTGAAGCACTTTTGGCCGGAATCACAGTAGATACTAAGAATTTTTCATTTAAAACCGGAGTCAGAACTTTTGAAGCCGCATCATGGCTGAGAAGAATCGGTGCAGATACGACAAATGTCAAGCAACTGTTTCAAAGCGATATGGAGACATTTGTAGCAAAAGCAGAGATCATAAAAAATGCAAAAAGATTGGCCAACAATATTGCTGTTTCTGTGTATAATGCCAAGTATAACAATGCCAATCTCATTATAGCGCAAGCAGCGGATGAACTTTTGGAGATTAAAGGTATAACCACTGCTTTTGTAATCGGATTGGATCAGAAAGGTGAAGTGATTATCAGCGCCAGATCACTTGGGGACATCAATGTACAGGTCATCATGGAAAAAATGGGCGGAGGAGGTCATTTAACCATGGCCGGAGCACAGCTTAATAAATCTATTAAAGAAGCAGAAAAAGAATTGACTAAAGCCGTTGAAGAGTATATTAAAGAAGGAGATTAGTGTATGAAGGTCATTTTGATTAAAGAAGTTAAAAAGCTTGGTAAAGTTGGAGATATTGTAGAAATCAGCGACGGATATGCAAGAAATTTTCTTTTTCCAAGAGGTTTGGCCAAAGAAGCTTCCGAAGGAAATGTTAAAGATTTAAAAAAGCGCAAAGCAGCGGAACAGAAGAAAAAGAATAAAGAAATAAAAGAAGCAGAAGCGTTGGCTGAGAAAATCAACTCTTTTACTGTCAAGTTGAAAACCAAGGGCGGAGAAACAGGGCGTCTTTTTGGTTCCATTACTTCAAAAGACATTTCTGATGCATTGAAAGATCAATATGGAATAGAAATTGACAAGAAAAAAATAAATCTGCCTTCCCCAATAAAACAGACCGGAGAGGTATTTGTGGAAGTAAAAGTATATCCTGAATTAACGGCGAATTTAAAGGTTGTTGTTTCGATTTAATAAGGTTTTGATAAAGGTGGGAGTTGGTTTTGGATGAGCAATACGGAAAGAATACCGCCTCATAGCATCGATGCTGAGAAATCTGTTCTCGGGTCTGTTATTCTGGATAAAAGTGCTTTGATAGAAGTAGTTGAAATCCTTAAGCCGGATGATTTTTACAGCCAGATGCATAAGGAGATATACGAAGCGGTTGTTGATTTATACAGAAAAAATGAACCTGTAGATATATTAACACTTGCAGAAGCTTTAAAAATGAGAAAGACACTTGAGATGGTCGGAGGAAGGGGATATTTAGGATTATTATCTTCTTCGGTCCCTTCTACTTCCAATGTAGAATATTATGCAAAAATCGTTGAAGAAAAGGCTGTATTAAGAAGACTGATAGAAGCATCTTCATTAATAATGGAAAAAGGTTATCAGGAAAAAACAGAGGCTAATGAAGTACTGGATTTTGCAGAGCAAAAAGTTTTTGATATTTCTCAAAAAAGACAGAAAAAGGGCTTTTCTATTATTAAAGATGTTCTATGGGAAAACCTGAAAAAAATAGACGAAGTATCAAAAATGGAAGGGAATATGACAGGGATTACTACGGGTTTTATCGATGTAAATGCCAGAACTTCAGGCTTGCAGAAATCTGATTTGATTATGATTGCAGCCCGGCCGAGCATGGGAAAAACAGCATTTGCCCTGAATATTGCTCAGAATGCTTCGGTTATGGGAAATGGGTCTGTTGCTCTTTTCAGCTTGGAAATGTCAAAAGAGCAGCTGGTTCAGCGGCTTTTAAGTTCCGAAGCCATGGTAGAAATACAAAAAATCAGAACCGGAAACCTTGAAACCAAAGAATGGGATAAGATCTATATGGCCATAGATGTATTATCAAAGGCCAATATCCATATTGATGATACACCGGGAATCACCAGTCTGGAAATAAAAAATAAATGCAGGAGATTAAAAGCAGACAAAGGACTGGATTTGATTATTATTGATTATTTACAATTAATGTCTGCAGACAGTAAATCGGAAAGCCGCCAGCAGGAAATATCAACAATATCAAGGTCGCTGAAAAACTTAGCCAGAGAATTGGATTGCCCTGTTATTGCACTTTCACAATTATCCAGGGCACCCGAACTCAGGTCTGATCATCGTCCCATATTGTCAGATTTAAGAGAATCGGGTTCTATAGAGCAGGATGCCGATATTGTAATATTTTTATACAGGGATGAATATTATAACCCTGAAACCACAGAAAAGCCAAATATTTGCGAAGTTATTATTGCAAAACAGAGGAATGGCCCTACTGGGACCATAGAACTTACCTGGTTGGGCAAATACACAAAATTTGCCAACAGTTACAAAGGTTCCGGTCAATAGTCTTTGAAAAAGAGATGTTTTTTAGATATTTTGTATTTCTTGGATTATAAAATCCGACAAGGGGGAAGAAAAAAGTGAAAAAAATATCGGAGGGCATGTTGATTGGAGAAATTCTGGAATTGGATACCCGTTTTGCTGAAATATTAAAAAAGCATGGTTTAAACTGTTCAGGATGCCCAGCGGCACAAAGAGAAACGCTTTCAGAAGCAGTCAAAGGGTATGAGGCAAATATTGATAATATTATTAAGGACTTGAATCAATGCTTCAGCCCTGAAAAAGAAGAGTAGTAAGAAAGACAAAGGTATTATCATATAGCAAATTACCATTAATCTTAACAAGATTCTTAGAAAGCAGGTGTTTTATTTGCCAAGTTTGGTTATTATAGGTACTCAATGGGGAGATGAGGGAAAAGGGAAGATAATAGATTACCTTTCAAAAAAAGCAAATATGGTTGTCAGAGGTCAGGGAGGCAATAATGCGGGGCATACTGTGGTGGTAGAAGATAAAAAATATGCTTTGCATTTAATTCCTTCAGGGATCCTATATGAAGATACGGTTAACATCATTGGAAACGGCGTGGTTGTTGATCCCGAGGGTTTTTTAAAAGAGTTAAAAAAACTTAAAGATGAAGGGATAGACACCAGCAGAATTGTAATCAGCGACAGAGCTCATATTGTTTTTCCATATCATAAGGTAATAGATGCATTATCTGAACAGCATTTAGGCAAAAAAGAAATCGGCACAACTAAAAAAGGCATAGGCCCCTGTTACATGGATAAAATAGAGCGTTCCGGAATAAGAGCCTGTGATCTCTTAGATGAAAAAGACTTTGTGGAAAAACTGTCGGAACAGATCGATAAGAAAAATGAAATCATTGATAGAATATATGGGAAAGATCCTTTGGATAAAGAAGAAATAATCCGGCAGTATAAAGGCTATGCAAAGGAATTGAAACCATTTATTAAAGATACAACGGTAATGGTTTATGAAGCGCTTTGTCGTGGTGATAAAGTACTTTTTGAAGGAGCCCAGGGAACCCTGCTGGATGTAGATCTGGGAACTTATCCCTATGTAACCAGCTCCCATCCTACTTCAGGAGGATTTACAATTGGTACCGGAATAGGTCCTACGATGATAGAAGAAGTATTAGGTATTGCAAAAGCATATACCACAAGAGTCGGTAAAGGTCCTTTTGTCACGGAAGAAGATAATGAAACAGGTGACAGGATAAGAGAAGCTGGTCATGAATTTGGTACAACAACCGGCAGGCCGCGAAGATGCGGTTGGTTTGATGCTGTTATTGTCAAATATGCTGTCAGAACAAATGGTGTAACGGCTGTTTCTTTAATGCTTTTAGATGTTTTATCCGGCTTTGATACAATAAAAATATGTACAGAATACCGGTATAAAGGAGAATCCATTTGTCATTTTCCTGCAAGTTTGAGAAAGCTTGAACTCTGCCAGCCTGTTTATAAGGAAATGAAAGGCTGGAAAGAAGATATATCTAAGTGTACCCAATATGATGAACTTCCGGAAGAAGCCAAAGCATATATTTCAGCAATAGAAGAATCTGTCGGGGCACCTGTCAAAATCATCTCAGTAGGACCCAAAAGATCTCAGACCATTATCAGGGAAGAGATATTCTAAAGATAAATAAAAAATAACAATTAGTTAAGGGTTTTGCATTGTGATGCAAAACCCTTTATATACTAAAGCGATAAATATGCAGTTTTGTATTGTGGAAAGTTCAAAATATTTATTATTCATCCACCTTTTTTTGCTTTTCGATAAAGCAGGAACAGTGTTCGCCGCTGGGAAGCAGGCCGGTGTCCTTGCACACTTCGCACTCGTAAATCATATCCAGATAATTTGCAGGGTAATTATGTTCTGTTAATAAAAAAGCTTTTTCCTGATGAAGGGTGTTGATCTGGCTTTTAAGCTTTTTGACATCATCCTTTGACTTATCGGTTTTCATCAATACGACTCTTGAAATGGAAACACTGCATTTTGATATTTCCTCATCAATGGCTCTTATTCTTGGTATTTGCTCATATATTTTATACTTTCTGGATTCATGAATCTTTTCATTTTTGTTTCTGATTTGTTCATATTCATTAAATATATTTTTATTATACCTGGGCTTACCGGTATTTTCTTTTGCTGCCTTGGATTGAAGGCCGCCCTTTGATGGTGGAATATTTTTTTCATGCCAGTTCTTCAATACACTATTGATATAGTTAATATTCGGATTTGAAATGCCGGAAGTTTTCTTGCAAGCTTCTAAAATAGCCTGTAAATCAAATTTCCATTGGTCAAACCATTTATCCATTATTCTCATCTCTTCTTCAGTAGGATATCGGAAGTTCAAACCAAGAGCTCTGAGAATTCTCTTATACATGGAGTGTCTGGAATCTGTTTTTTCCAGATGCTTTTCCAAATCCTGTATAGTTTTGATATGATGATCATACCAGTTGCGTATAATACCGGCTATATAATTGAAACTGTTATTATTTTTTTTATTGACGCAATAAGAATAAGCATGAGAAATTAAATCCGGGTCCATTTTGTAATGATCCAGCCATTCTAAAATTTCAAACATTTCATTTCCTTGAAAAGGCCGTCCTGAAATGCTCTGGATTTGATCAAACATTTGCTTAATATTATTGTTTCGCATAGCTTTTTCTAAATCATTAGGTGAATAATTATTTTTATGCAGATCAGAAACAGAAGATCCGGTATTCCCTGCGGCAAAAAGCTGTTTAAGGCTAATAAATTCTACGACATAATCAAAAGGATTTGATTCAGACTTCCTGTGTTTTTTGATAACACCTTGCTTTTCCCAGTAGTTCCAGGCCTTGAGAACATCTTCTACTTCCAGATTTAAATGTTTGGCAATGGTTTCGTTGGACATGGTATCTGATTGATCGGCATACATTCGTGCAAACAAATAGACCTTGACATAATTTCCATCTGCAAGAGGCATATATTCGTTAATAAACATATTTTCTATATGGGTATCCATAAGATAAAAATCAATTTTTTCTTTTGTGAAATTCATGGGTCATACTCCTTGATTTTTGTGGGATTAATCAATAATGTATATTATATCATTAAAAAAATAAAGATAAAATGATATAAGAATTTTATTTTATGATTTAAATGATAGGATATTATTGTATAATAGAATTTAAGAGACAATAATAGACAAGTTTATTTATATGTGGTGGAACGATGAAAGATTTTAAAGAAATTAGCAATAAAATAAACGAATATATCGAAGAGAAAAAAGAGAAACGTGGGCAATTCCAGAAGTTGGAGGAGACTCTAAAAAAAAGGACTCAAGCCCGCTATATTAATGAAGTATACAAAGAAAATCAAAACTCTTCTATAAAAAAAGAAAAAGCAAAAAAAACACATCTTAATAAAATCAAAAAAAGCAATCAAAATCTTAAGAACAAAATTCAGTCATATTCTATAATCCCGAAGTCTTTAAAAAGGGAAAAAGCATCAAAAATTTTCCCAAAGAAAATTTTTAGATCCCTGAATATTTTTTCTATAAAAGAAAGAATTAAGTTTCCAGTTTTTTTAAAAAAGAAGAAAAGCACCGGCAAATCATTTAAGATCAAAGTATTTGCAGGAGCATTTTCTATTATCATGATCATTTTATCTTTCCTGTATATCTTAGACAATATGACCGCATATAAAGTTTTTTTTAATGGAGAAGAGATTGGTATCGTAAAAGATCCGGAGAGTGTACTATATTTAACAGATCTTTTGGATGAGAAGCTGGACATCGCTTATGATGCGGATATTATTATCAATGAAGACAATTTGAAATTTGAACAAATAAGAAGCTTGAAATTGGAAATAACGCCTGATGATGAGCTGTTAAATCACTTTACATATTTTTCAAATCTTGAAGCTAAAAGTTATTCGGTTCTTATAAACGGCGAAGAGGTTGCTCTGTTTTCCAGAAAAGAAGAAGCTGAAAAATTCTTGGAAGAAATCAAAAATACTTATATACAAGAAGACGATGAAACCATCGAGTATGGAAAAATATATTTTCTTGAAAATGTGGCAATTGAAGAAAAAGAAACAGGACTTTCTACTTTAAGTGATTTTGATTCTTCTTTAAAATATGTTCTTAAAGGAACAAAAGAAGAAAAAAGTTATAAGGTTAAAAAGGGAGAAAATTATTGGACAATAGCAGAAAAATATAATATTACCCCGGAAGAGCTGGAAGCAGCAAATCCAACAGTTAATCCTGAAAGAATTCAGATTGGCCAGGAGATTAGTCTGATTGTTCCAAAGCCATTGGTTACTGTTGTGAGCCTGGAAAAGAAAAAATATTATGAAAGAATTCCTTATGAAGTTACTTATGAAAACACCGGTGCATTATTCAAAGGTGAAAATGAAATTAAACTAAGAGGTAAGTATGGAGAAAAAGAAATATTGGCTGAAATAACACGGCAAAATGGAATTGAAACATCCAGAAAAGAATTGGAATCTAAGGTTATAGAAGAACCCCGGACACAAGTTGTATTGGTGGGGACAAAAGCATTACCTCCATTAATTGGGACAGGCACCTTTGATGAACCTGCAAGAGGAAGACTGACATCCCGGTTCGGCATTCGTTGGGGAAGAATGCATTCAGGAATTGATATTGCGGCAGCTACAGGTACTACAATCAGGGCTGCTGATGGAGGAGTCGTGACCTATACCGGATGGAAAGGAAATTATGGACTTACGGTAATTATCGATCATGGTCAGAATAAATCAACACTTTATGCGCATTGCAGTAAAATTCTTGTAAATAAAGGGGACAAGGTTTACAAAGGAAAAAAAATAGCTGAAATTGGAAGCACCGGAAGAAGTACAGGTCCTCATGTCCATTTTGAAGTGCAGGTAAATGGTAAAGCACAAAACCCGCTGAATTATGTAAACTATTAAAAAACCACGTGCCTAATACTCCATACTCTGATTTTGTCGTCGCGAGGAGCGACAGCGACGTGGCGATCTAATCAGGTGTTAAGATGCACTCTCGATTAATGAAAGAATACAAAGAAAAGATAAAAGAGGATGGACTGTGCCCATCCTCTGACTATAAGTGCAAGGTTGAAGCATATGCTTCAACCTTGCTATTTCTAACATCTAATGTTTATATCTTAACTTATACTTAGGCTTATACTTCCAATTTGTGAGTTTTGCTATGTCTATAACAGAAGATAGATTAAAAACATTAAATTCATGTCATCGGAAGAAAAAGGAAGAGATGCGGTTTTTCTCAACTTTTCCGATTTAGGCGGCTTTTTTGGAACAATAACAGGCGGCGTATTTTCTACTTTTTTTATACCCAACATTTTCGTGATATTTGCTACCCCTGCACCTTGTGCAATTCGGGCTTCTCCTCTTATGGGAACCGCAGTGCTTTTAACTATTCTTTTTGCATGTTCAGGACTGATATTGCCATTTTTTTCATGAAGAAGTGCTATGGCGCCGCTTATAAACGGTGTAGACATTGATGTTCCGGAATGTGAAGTGTAGCCGCTTAAGTTTTTATTTGAGAGGGATAGGATATCTACTCCCGGAGCCATTACATCCGGTTTAATTTCTCCTGATAAAGTAGGGCCTCTGCTTGAAAATTCGGCTACAAATACATCTTCATATGAGGTGGTTCGATTATCGTCAATGGAACCGACTGTAATGACATAGGGGCTTATGCCAGGGGAATTTATGGTCCGCCGATTAGGTCCGCTGTTTCCTGCTGCAGTTACTACGCAAATCCCGTAATTGGAAGCCGCAGCGGCGCCTTTTGCAAGAGGGTCCTCCCGGTAAGTTGTATCGGCAGGAGTTCCAAGGGATAAATTCAAAATTTTTATGTTGTATTTATCTTTGTTGTCTACAACCCACTGGATACCGGCTAAAATATCAGATGTTGAACCGCTTCCGGTCTCATCCAGGGCCTTGACGGCAATGATATCTGCTTCAGGCGCTATTCCTTTATACTTTGATGACGAAAAACCATTTCCTGCAGCGATTCCGGCCACATGTGTTCCATGCCCGTCATCATCATATGGAAACTCCCGATTATTGATAAAATCTTTGAAAGCTACGATCCTGTTTTTTGGTTTAATCAAATCGCTATGAGGTGCTACACCGGTATCTACAACAGCTATGCCGATACCTTTGCCGGTATATCCATAATCATTTGCCGTATTTGACCCCATAAATTCTCTTGCAATATCAACTGTTTTAAATACTTTATTGTCATCATCGATAAACTTTATCATATTATGAAGGGCAATGGGATCTACGCTGTCTGAAGGAATTTCTGCTGCCACAGCATTAATAAAAGGAAGTTCATACTTTATTTTCCCCTTTTTTTCTAACACACAATCTTTTATTTCATTTATTGTTTTATTTGAATATATGATAACTTGCAGCGATTGTTTTGTTCCTGCTGAAATGCGTGCTGCAACCATTGGATGGACAAATTTGGATCTTGCTTTTCTTATATTCATAAAGATCACTCCAATACTATTTTCAATTCATAATATGTTTGAAAAAATAAGATTGTTAAAGGCAGTAAAAAACAGTAGTTCCATAAAGTGTATGTTACAAAAAGAATACAAGATGTTATAATAGTCCTCTGAAGAGATACAACTAAAGTAAATTAAGGGGGAAAAAAGTGAAAAGAAAAAGTATCAAGATTTTTGCAGCACTTTTTTTATTGCTTTTTATTCTGTTGGGCTCTTCTTCAAGGGGTATCACACATACACTAATTAATAAAATTCAACAGCAGTATTTTCTATTTTCCTCAAGAAATATGGAGGCTATTGAAACAGAGCATTTTATAATAAAGTATGAAAAAGAAGAAGCAGCTGAAATGACAGCAGATATAGCAGAAAAGTATTATGAAAAACTGAGTGAAAAATTTGATTATCAAGTTGAAAACAAAATACCGATTATTATTTATTCAGATATAGAGAAAATGAAGAAAACGGCTTCTCAGAAAACAAAGAGCGTTCCTATGGGGCTGTATAAAGGAAATACCATACAGATCCTGTCTCCGGAAATATGGATCGATTCTAAAGAAAATATGAAAGAAATTTTTGAAAAGGAAGGCCCGGTTATTCATGAAATGGCGCACTATATTGTAGACGATATTACCAATGGGAATCATGAAGAATGGTTTTTTGAAGGGATGTCTCTTTATACGGAATATCTATATACCGGGTTTGTTATCGGTAAAAACAGTTCTTTTGAAACGCTGTACTCCATTAACGAGCTTAAAAATAAATTCAGGAATCTGGATCAAATCAAAGCCTATTATTCATCCTTTATGATTATAAAATCAATAGCAGAAGAAAATAATTTTGAATACCTGAATAATATGCTACAATATTTAAGTGAAGGGAAAAATTTGAAAATCAATATTTAAGATAATTGAACAGGGGAGAAGAGAATGAAACAAAAAAAGATACTTGTGATAGAAGATGAAAAAGCCATATCGGATATTATTAAATTTAATCTTACAAAAGAAGGCTATACTGTTGAAACAGCATATGACGGGGAGGAGGCTTTAAATAAAGTCTATTCCTTTAAAGCCGATTTGATTATATTAGATATCATGCTTCCTAAAGTAGATGGCTTCCAGATATGTAAAAAAGTCAGAGAAACCTTACAAACACCTATTTTGATGTTGACAGCCAAAGAAGAAGAAGTGGATAAAGTTTTGGGCTTAGAACTTGGGGCGGATGATTATATCACAAAACCTTTTGGCATGAGGGAACTGATTGCAAGGGTCAAAGCCAATATGAGAAGAGTCGATTTTGTCAATGATACGATAACCGAAACAAAAAAAATGGATTTTGGAAATTTGTCAATAGATTTGAACAAATATGAAGTCAGAAAATACAACGACGTGATCGAATTAACGCTAAGGGAATTTGAGCTGTTAAAATATCTGGCAGAAAGCGAAAACCAGGTTTTTACCAGAGAAAAGTTGCTGGAGGAAGTCTGGGGATACGAATATTATGGAGATATCCGTACGGTAGACGTTACAATAAGACGATTAAGAGAAAAAATAGAAGATGATTCCAGTAATCCACATTATATTATGACTAAAAGAGGAATAGGGTATTATTTCAGGAGGCCTTAAAATATGTTAGGGATTCATAGATGGAGAAGCATCCGGTGGAAATTTATTTTCATTTATTTTCTGTTAGTCTTTATTGCCATGGTCATAGCGGGTGTTTTTATACTGCAGCAACTGGAGTCTTATCATTTAAATACAGTACGTGAAGATCTGATAGATTTCCAGAACAGCATTGCAAGCGTTTTTGAAGAATACGATGATTTTACTGGATACGAGGATGAAATTCAAAGTAATATTGAGACGCATTTGAAAGGCGTACAACAGGAAATATTCATTATTGATAATCATTTCAATATTATTGCGTCCAATAATGAAAATTTATTAAATAGAAATGCATCAGATATATTAGATGTGGACTTGCTGAGGGATGGCTTTATAGGTGAAATGTCTGAAAAAGACATAATGAAAGAAGGCCAGATCCCTACAAAAAATATGGCTTTTCCGATAATAAAAAGTGATATGGTAAAAGGTATGATATATCTGAGAGCCGATTTAACCGATATTTATGAGGCTTTGGATGAATCCAAACTTATTTTTTTAAGAGCCATTGTTTTGGCATTGTTTGTTACGATAATCCTTGGATTTTTGATTGCAAGAAGCATTACTGTTCCTATTAACGATGTAACTGAAAAAGCGGAAAACATGGCTAAGGGAGATTTCAGCCAAGAAGTAAATGTTAAATCCGATGATGAAATCGGAAGACTTGCAGAAATGTTTAATTATCTAAGAGGGAAGCTGGATCATACTTTGTCCGAGATTTCCAATGAAAAAAGCAAATTAGAAACCATTTTGAAATATATGGCAGATGGTCTGATTGCTGTGGATACCAATGGATCAATTATACATGCCAATCCTGCTGCGAAACAGATGTTTTTTATAACGGAAAATGAAATAAATAACAAACCTTATGACGAAATTATTGGAAAGTACAGTGAAAAATTGCTTTTATCCGAGATACAGAACAAGTCAAAAAACTGGGAAGGAGAAATTAATTTCGAATATCAAAATTCTACTTTCCTTGCAAGGTATGCGCCCTTTAAAGAAGAAAACGGCGATCATATCGGCAGTGTTATGATCATACAGGATATTACCGAAAGACAAAAAATAGAAAACATGCAGCGGGAATTTGTTGCCAATGTTTCCCATGAGTTAAAAACGCCGCTTACCAGCATAAAAAGCTATACGGAAACTTTGCTGGAAGGGGCTCTTTACGATATGGAAGTAGCGAAACAATTTTTATCAGTTGTTGAAAGCGAAGCGGATCGTATGAGCCGTTTGGTAAAAGATTTACTGCAGCTTTCCAGATTGGAAAACAAAAGAGAAAAATGGAACAAAGCGGAAAGCAATTTAATAGAGGTTCTTAAAGGTGCTGTTATAAAAATGCAGATCAATGCAAAAGGAAAACAGCAATATCTGAATTGCCTTTTTAAAAATGAAGAGATAAAAGTTTTCATTGATAAAGACAGTATCGAACAGGTAATTTTAAACATCCTAAGTAATGCCATCAAATATACTCATGAAAGCGGCAGGATCGATATTGACGCTATAAAGACAGAATATGAAGCAAGAATCATCATCAAGGATAATGGTATCGGTATTCCTGAAGAGGATTTGCCCAGACTTTTTGAAAGATTTTATCGTGTGGACAAGGCAAGATCAAGAGCCTTAGGCGGAACAGGGTTAGGCCTTTCTATTGCAAAGCAGATCATGAAAGAACATGGCGGAGACGTTGAAATCCATAGTAAAGAAGGAAAAGGAACAACGGTCAATATTGTATTTCCTTTAACACGGAATGATTGATATATTCCACGAAATATGATACCATTTAATGGCGAATACTAAATAATAAGGAGTTGTTACGATGCTTGGCAAAAGAGAGCACCTGAACAAAAATTACTTTCCATGTAAACATGATTTATGGATCGGTCTGATTATTTGGATTTCCATAGGCTTGGCATTTTACAATAGTTATGTACAGGATGCTCCGGGCAATATAAAAGGGATGATGGGTTTCATTATTTTTTTTATTGGATGGATATGGTTAAGAACAGTATATGTCATATATGATGAACTGTTGATTACATGGTCCGGCCCATTCAGAAATAAAATTCCCATTAAA
This sequence comes from Anaerovorax odorimutans, assembly GCA_016841185.1. Classification (GTDB taxonomy): domain Bacteria; phylum Bacillota; class Clostridia; order Peptostreptococcales; family JAAYPU01; genus JAENZQ01. The sequence goes on along the minus strand of JAENZQ010000003.1, from coordinate 143,296 downwards.
TATATATCCAGTATTAAACCGACGAAGAATATTTTATTTTCTCCATCGTTTTCAATAAAGAATGCCATTTGCCTGCAGGCAGGAAATAAAAGGATTGTTGTATCGCCGAAAAACAGAAGAGCTTTTATTGAAGCATTATTGAACCAGAACTCAAAGATCAAGGTAAGTAAAGATATCTATAAATAATAATACATTAACAGTTATTATTCATTTTTTTCAAATTCGATACGGATGATTATTTATACAGGTTTATTCAAAAGAAGATCATATATTAACTTTTCCAACAATCTCATGGATTTTGCTTATTAAGCAAAATCCTTTTCATATTCTCCTGAAATAAGACATAAATATTAACAGAAACCATTAGGTTATGAAGGGGAGGTTTAATATGGAGGAACAAAAAACAATTAAAACCAATAATCAGAATGTTTTTCTGGAAAACAGAGAAAAAGCGAGTATCACCGAAGTTCAAGATGTGGAAAGCTTTGATGATGAGCTTATACAGGTTATGACAACCAAAGGTAAGATCGTAATTAAAGGAATGAATCTTCAGGTTCAAAGGCTTGATATTGAAGAAGGAAAAGTGGTTATAAACGGAACCATCAATGCCATTACCTATATGGAAAAAACAGATTCCAAAAATAAAGGATTTTTGGGAAAAATACTAAAGTAAAACCAACCTTTATGAGAGCGGGGAAATATTGAATGGCAACCTCTATAGCTCAGCAATTATTCGAATTTTTGGTACTCCTCTATGGTGGAATTGTAGCAGCCTTTATATATGATTTTATTATGTTATATCAAAAGCATTTTAAACCCGGTAAAATACTGTCTTCTTTTCAGGACATCTTATATTGGATAATGATGACATCCATAGTCATATATCTGCTTTATTACAGCAGCCTCGGAAGCATTAAGGGGTACTCTTTTTTTGCGTTGATATCAGGGTATTTGATTTATAGAATATTTCTGAGCCAAATAATTAACAAAACCATTGAAAAGATTATTTTAAGCTTAGTCAAAGCAATAAGAATATGTATAAAAATTCTTAGCCTTCCTTATGCAAATAATCATAAAAATGAAAAGACCCATTCTAAAATGTGATATAATTGCATTTAAAGGGTGGGATAACTTATGGCTGAGAATAATCGAAAGGTAATAAATTTAATACCAAAGAAAAGAAAAATTAAAAAAAGACGCATTATCCTGACATTGGTAATTTTTTACTTAATGATTTTTTTCGCTTATCAGTCATTCCAGATTATTTCTCTTAAAAGGCAAGAGAAGATACAGAGCCAATGCCTGGAGGAACTTAACAAGACAAAAGCAGAATACCAACAGCAATTAGAACAGGTCAACAGTCCTGAATTTATTGAAAGAATTGCCCGTGAAAACTTAAGAATGATAATGCCGGGAGAAATATTATATGTCGATCCTGAAACAGACGAGAATCAGAATGATCCGGACGTGCAGGAAGAACAGTGAGAGACAGGGTTAATATTCAGTAACTGAGAAAAAATCTAAAAAGGTGGCAGTATGATAAAGGAAGTAATTATTGTTGAAGGAAAAGACGATATGGCAGCAATAAAGCAAGCTGTAGAGGCGGAAATAATCGCAACACATGGTTATGCTATCAGCAAGGATATATATAAAAGAATTGAAACGGCTTACAAAACCAAAGGAATTATTATATTTACCGATCCGGATTATGCAGGTGAAAATATAAGACGAAAGCTGTCTGAAAGATTTCCAAAATGCAAGCAGGCTTATTTATCACAGGATGAAGCTCGTGAGGGTGAAAATATAGGTATTGAAAATGCTGAACCGAAAAGTATTATTCGTGCACTAAGAAAAGCAAAAGCAGCAGAACAGGTAAAAAGAACGGAGTTTACAATGAATGATCTTAACAAGTGGTTCTTGGCAGGAAATGAAAATGCTTCCCAAAACAGGGCAAAATTAGGTCAGGAGCTGGGAATTGGATATGGAAACGCAAAAACTTTTTTAAGCCGTTTGAATAATTTTAATATAAATAGAGAAGAATTTGAGAAAGCTGCTAAAAGTGTAAAATTAAATGTTAGAGAGAGATAGAAATGGACAAGCTTTTTTCACCGTCAACGGTTCAGCGTATTATCAGAAAATATGATTTTAAGTTAGAAAAATCTTTAGGTCAAAACTTTTTGATTGACAATAATATGATTGAAAAAATTATAAAGGCTGCAGATATAACAAAAGAAGACCTGGTTATTGAGATCGGGCCTGGAATAGGTACTCTGACTTCTGCTGCAGCCAATTACGCCGGAAAGGTCAAAGCAATAGAAATTGATAAAAAACTGATTCCGATTCTTCACGAGACACTTTCAGAGCATGAGAACATAGAAATTGTTCATAGTGATATCCTTAAAGTTGATTTAAAGCAATTGATCCAAACGGAAAAGAGCTACAAGCAAGTAAAGGTCATTGGCAATTTGCCATATTATATCACTACGCCCATTATAATGAAAATTCTTGAAGAAAGGACCCGGGTTTCGGATATTATCATTATGCTCCAGAAAGAAGTGGCAGATCGATTAAAAGCTTCCCCGGGCAATAAAGATTATGGATCATTATCTATTGCGGTACAATATTTTTGTACCGTTGAGCCGGTTGCTTCTGTGCCTAAAACGGTATTCATTCCAAAGCCAAATGTGGATTCTTCTATTATCCGTTTAGTTGTAAGATCTCAACCTTTAGTTTATGTTGATGATGAAGATTTGTTTTTTAAAGTGGTCAGGGCAGGATTTAACCAAAGAAGAAAAACTCTGCTGAATTCTTTAAGTAATGCCATGGGTATTGATAAAAGGATTTTGGAAGAAACGTTGCTGCTTTGTAAAATTGATCCGGCAAGACGAGCAGAAACGTTGACTATAGAAGAATTTGAAATATTGACAAACCATTTGAATCAAAAATAGTAAAAGATGAAACATGTATTATTTTCATTCCGTTCATGATTTGAAGAAAATTGGACAAAATCTGAGAATAAAAAGCTATCGCCCTTATTCGTGTCCTGCCTCAAGCGGTCTAATTCAGCATCCTGCTGAATTCACGTTTTTACCCTCATCTTATATCTCAATTTTCTGAATCAAATCATTCAAAGTCATTCAATAATAGATATTTCATCTCTTTTTAACCACAATATTTTTTAATTATTCAGTGAGGTTTAATTATTCTTCTATCGGTATTTCAAACTGGCCGGTTTGAGAATTGATTCCAATGATCCAGTACCCATAATCCCCGATTTTTTTATCAGTTCCCTGTAGGGGCTGCCAGTATTGAAATCCTGATTTGCCGTTATCGGGCTGTTCTTCCTTCATATATCTGCCGGGGATGCCATAGTAATAATACTTTGCTGAGTTGTTTTTTTCCCGGTTGATACCAAAAATATAATGCTGATATTTATAGATCAGATCATGACAGCTGGGACAGAATTCCCGGGGATCAAAATAATTCATGTTGTACGGACGCATATGTTCCGGATAGCCCTGTAAATAGGAAGTATTGGCAAAGGGAATGCTCATCAGGTTTATGATTTTCCACCATTTACAACCGATTCTGTCCTGTTCAAAGGGTTCGGTTCGGTTATAAAAAGATAGAACTTTTTCTAAATTCGTGCTTACTGCTCGAACGTAATTGCTAAAATAACCACTGGTATCAAATACTTTTTTTGACAAAGGTTTAAGAGCCGATTTTGAATCCGGAGTATTAAAAGTTCCTTTTTCTGCACTTACATCTGCCGGCCCAGGTTTTTCAGATGTTGTGTTAATGGGTATTTCTTTTTCCTCTTGATCTTCAACCGGCTTTGCTTCCGGAGAAGAGACATCTTCAGAAGATTCTTTCAAATCAGCATCTGCAGAGAGATCTTCCGGGTTTGCTTCAGGAGAAGAAACCTCTGCATCAGATTCTTCTGGTTCAGTAACTTTTTCTTCAATATTTTGTACAGCAGAAGCAGCATTTACATCAAATTCTGCAGTTTCTCCAGTTTTGATATCTGAGACTTCTTCCTGCAATTCCTCTTCTTTTGTTCTGCTATTAAGGTTAATCAAATTATCATCTGAATGGGATTCGCTTCGGGATTCTTTTGAAAGATAACCGGTCAATACCGGAAATAGGGTATCATCTTCAACAATGTCTTTATTCGGATGTGCAATGATAGCAAGTATACTGAAATCATACAATTCATTACCTTCTCCGTCTAAATCTGAAGGATTAAATTTAAAAAAGTGTTCTCCCCGCCCCTGTTTATCGATATATAATGTTCCGGTATTTGTAAAGATAGTGTTGTCAGCTTTTTTGCCAAAAAAATAAAGTTTGTAAAGATATCGGGCATCTTCATAATATTTGAGATTTTGCACATTACATTTTAGTGTTCCCTGATTATTCCGAAGTTCTATTTTTACATGGCCTTTTATATTTTCATTCGTATTTCTAAAGTCGCTTTTTTTATCATCAAGTATGATAAAAGAACGTGTATACTTAGAGTAATTCATTCAAAACCCCCCAAAGATATAATTTAAACTATTATAAATATATGAATAAAAGAACAAAACATTCTAAGAGTAACTAATAACCTTCGGGACTTAAAATAAAAAAAGGAAAAAGAAACATAATAGAGAATAATGAATAGGATAAAATAAGACAAATTTCTTTTTTTATTTCATTAAACAACTCTAAGACTCCCCTTGACGGGGCTTACTTCATGCCGAAAGGGTGTATGCTTATGAACTGGATGGATATCATCACAGCCATTATTTTTGTTTTAGCCGGGATCCAAGGGTATGCAAAGGGATTTATAAGATCTTTTGTGAACACCACGAGCTGGATTGTTTCAGTTGTTTGTGCCATTAAATTTTACCCTGTTATCTCCTATTATCTTGTCAGCTTTACACCGATATATTCAAAAATCAATTGTATCATAAATGAAAAAGTAAAGGCCGTATCCAATATGAACATGAAGAATACATCTTTTGACAGCACTTCCTTTATTAAGCTGCCGGATGTATTGGATCAGTTATGGTCAGGCCCCGATGTATCATTAGAGGGTATAGTGGGGAATTCTCTGAGTGAAGTGGTTTCTAAATTGTTAGTGGATATTATCAGTATTGTACTGATTATTATCGCGGTAAAAGTATTTCTTGCGATTATTTCTTCGGTTCTGGATAACTTTGCACAGCTTCCTGTATTGAAACAAATGAACAGATTCAGCGGACTATTGTTTGGATTCATAAAAGGGGGTATAATAATATTTATCATATTAGCGGTATGTGTACCTGTTATAGGGGTTACCGAAAATGATTTTCTGATTCGTTCATTGGAGAATTCAACGGTAACTAAGTATTTATATCATCATAATCTTTTGCTGTTTTTCATCAAACAGGCTGCGGGTTCAATACTTCCAATATAATAATAGGGCTTGCCGAAAAAATAGGCATATAAGCTTTTGGAGTTTTTTAATTGTTCAGCAAGGCCTAAAGATCAGAGAGGGTGGTTTTAATGCCGATGGATTTAAATGTTGGCGATATTGTAGAATTAAAGAAACAGCATCCATGCGGAAATAATAAATTTGAAATTGCAAGAACAGGTATGGACTTTAGAATAAAATGTTTAGAATGCGGTAAACAAGTATGGCTAAGCAGAAGCAAACTGGAAAAGAGGATTAAAAAAATAACACAAAAAAAAGAAGAGAAATAAAAAAAATATATAAATATTGTTTGACAAAGGAATCTTTTTTTGTTAAAATACATACAATTTATTTAATAAAAGAATTGCTTTGATGGAACTATTATTTTTTTCAATCATTTGGTTAAGAGAGTCGGCGGTGGCTGCGAGCCGAACCATAGAAAAAAATAAGCCTCATTCCGGAGCATTATCTCTGAAAGATTTATTTAGTAAGAGATAGCGGCAGGCACCGTTATTAAGCCAAGGATTTGATGGAATCCTGTAAAGCGGCTATTTTAGTAGCAAAAAGGGTGGTACCACGGGAACTATTACTCGTCCCTACAGATTTGTAGTGACGGGTTTTTTATTTTTTAAAAAAGACCGAGGGGTTTCATTATCCGAATTTTATAATTCTATAGCTGTAATCTTAGAGGTTACAAACAAAATTTGGAGGGTGTAAAGATGTCTAAAAAAATTTTAATTTTTGACACAACATTAAGAGACGGGGAGCAATCACCAGGCTGCAGTATGAATATCAGAGAAAAGCTTGAAATGGCAAAGCAGCTTGAAAAATTAAAAGTCAATGTAATTGAAGCAGGTTTTCCGGCAGCATCTTCGGGGGACTTTGCGTCTGTTAAAGAAGTGGCAGATGCCATTAAGGAATGTTCTGTTGCAGGGTTGGCCAGGGCTTTAAAAACGGACATAGACAGAGTCTGGGAAGCTGTGAAAAATGCAAAAGCACCACGGATTCATACTTTTATTGCAACTTCAGATATTCATATGCGGTATAAACTTAAGATGACACCTGAACAGGTCAAAGCCAATGCGGTAGAAATGGTCTCCTATGCTAAAAAGTATTGCTCAGATATTGAATTTTCAGCTGAAGATGCCACCAGAAGCGATCCTCTTTTCTTGGCACAGCTTTTTGAAGAGGTGATAAAAGCGGGGGCGACTACGTTGAACATACCGGACACAGTCGGCTATACCACACCGGATGAGTTTTATGATTTTATCATGACTATTAAAGAAAATACGCCCAGTTTTGATAAAGTCAATATTTCGGTACATTGTCACAATGATCTGGGTCTTGCGGTAGCCAATTCACTGGCTGCAGCAAAAGCCGGTGCCAATCAATTTGAATGTACCATTAATGGGATTGGAGAAAGGGCCGGCAATGCGGCCCTTGAAGAACTGGTAATGATTCTGGATACAAGAAAAGACATCTATCAGATGACATCTGATATTAAAACTGAAGAAATAATGAGATCCTCTATGCTCTTAAGCAGGATCACCGGCGTTAAAGTACAGCCAAATAAAGCCATTGTAGGTGAGAATGCTTTTGCTCATGAATCGGGGATCCACCAGCATGGTGTGCTTAACAACAAAAAGACCTACGAAATCATGACACCGGAATCCATAGGTTTAACAGCAAATACAATGGTTCTTGGAAAGCATTCCGGAAAACATGCATTTGAAGACAAAGTGAAACAATTGGGATACACTATAAATAAAGAGGAGCTGGAAAAGGCTTTTATCAGATTTAAAGATATTGCAGATAAGAAAAAAGAAGTATATGATAGAGATATTGATGCAATCATATCAAAAGAATCTGTTCAGGTTCCCAAAACATATACTCTTACCAGATTTGTCATTAACAGCGGCAATACCATTACTTCTACAGCATCTGTTATCATGAAGAAAGAAGCAAAAAATATAGAAAAAGTATCCGTAGGAGACGGCCCCATCGATGCCGCTTTCAATGCTATACAGAAAATCGTAGGGAAAAAGCTAAAGCTTGAAGATTATCAATTGCAGTCTGTTACTGAAGGCGGAGATGCTTTAGGAGATGCACTTGTCAAACTCAGTAATGGTAACGGACGTATTCATACAGGCAGAGGACTCAGTACAGACGTAATCGAAGCAAGCATTCATGCGTTTATAAATGCTGTTAATAAAATGATTTACGAGGAATCAGTTTAGGAGGAGACTTATGGCAAAAAGGATAAAAATATTTGATTCATCTCTCAGAGATGGTGCCCAGGCAAAAGGAATATCCTTTTCAGTCAAGGATAAGATAAAAATTGTTGAAGCGCTTGATACTTTAGGAATCAGTTATGTGGAAGCAGGAAATCCGGGATCAAATTCAAAAGACATGGAGTTCTTTAACCGGATGCGTGAAAAAAAGTTGAATAATGTCCGGCTAACGGCCTTTGGAAGTACAAGACGAAAGGAAATATCAGTTGAAGACGACAGCAATGTAAAGAGTCTGCTTCAGGCGTATACCCCCGTTGTAGCAATTTTCGGGAAATCCTGGGATTTTCACGTTGAAACTGTGATCAAAACAACACTAAACGAAAACCTGAATATGATCCGGGACACAATATCTTTTTTTAAAATGCATAATAAAGAAGTTATTTTTGACGCTGAACATTTTTTTGACGGATATAAGGCAAATGCAGAATATGCTGTGCAAACATTGAAAGCTGCTGTTGAAGGTGGTGCAGACTGCCTATCGCTTTGTGATACAAATGGAGGAACTTTTCCTGATGAAATTTTTGATATTACAAAAAAGATCGTATCAGTATTTGACGTAGAGGTTGGTATACATTGTCATAATGATTGTGGAATGGCTGCTGCCAATTCAATGATGGCTGTAAAAGCAGGAGCTACGCATATACAAGGCACTTTCTTAGGATTTGGCGAAAGATGTGGGAATGCAAATTTATCAACACTTATTCCCAATCTTCAGATAAAAAGAAATTATAAATGTATCCAGCCGGAGAATCTGCCTAAGCTGAAAGAGACAGCTCAATATATTGCAGAAGTGACCAATATCAAACTAGAAGCTTCATTACCTTATGTAGGAGGGAATGCTTTTGCCCATAAAGGGGGCATGCATATAGACGGTGTTACGAAAGCGCACCATTCATTTGAGCACATATCTCCTGAAAAAGTAGGCAATTCCAGAAAATTTCTTATGTCTGAAGTGTCCGGTAAAAACACCATTATCAAAAAAATTCAGAGAATAGAGCCGTCTTTAACCAAGGACTCGAAAGAAACAAAGGAATTGGTTGATAAATTAAAACAATTAGAACATGAAGGCTATCAATTTGAAGGCGCAGAAACTTCTTTCGAAATGATTATAAGAAAACATTTGAGAAAATTTAATCCTTTTTTCAAATTAAAGTATTATAGAATCATAGAAGAAGAACCGGTCATTGACAAGAATTGCAGTGCAACTGCCATGATAAAAATCAGTGTTGACGGAAAAGAAGAAATGACAGCTACAGAAGGAAACGGGCCGGTTAACGCATTGGATAAAGCCATCCGAAAGGCACTGGAAATTTTTTTCCCAAATTTGAAAGAAATGTATCTGACAGATTATAAAGTGCGTGTATTGGATGCAAATAGCGCTACGGCTGCCAAGGTCCGAGTGCTGATAGAATCAACAGACGGAAAACAATGCTGGACTACTGTTGGCGTATCAGGCAATATTATTGAGGCAAGTATGATTGCTTTGGTAGATTCAATAGAATATAAACTTATAAAAGATATGGAAATAGACTAAAAATAGTTCATGTAAGGAGGAAAAAACGATGGGTATGACAATGACTCAAAAAATTCTTGCAGCACATGCAGGATTAAAGGAAGTGAAAGCAGGACAATTTATTGAAGCGGATCTGGATATTGTATTAGGAAATGATGTAACCACACCGGTTGCCATAAAAGAATTTAATAAAATGGGTGCCAAAACAGTTTTCGATAAAGAAAAAGTGGTCATTGTACCCGATCATTTTACACCGAACAAAGATATTAAAGCTGCACAGCAGTGTAAGATGGTTAGAGAATTTGCTACAGGCATGGATATCGAAAATTATTTCGAAGTTGGCCGTATGGGGATAGAACATTGTCTGCTTCCTGAGCAGGGACTGGTTGTTGCAGGAGACGTCATTATAGGAGCGGATTCGCACACCTGTACTTATGGTGCATTAGGTGCTTTTTCGACCGGTATCGGTTCGACGGATATGGCAGCAGGAATGGCAAGAGGAAAGGCCTGGTTCAAGGTGCCCGGTGCTTTAAAATTTGAACTGATAGGAAAACCGGAAAAGTGGGTAAGCGGAAAAGATGTCATTCTTCATATTATCGGAAAAATCGGCGTAGATGGTGCACTATATAAATCCATGGAGTTTACAGGAGAAGGCCTAAAACACTTATCTATGGATGATCGGTTTTCAATGGCCAATATGGCTATTGAAGCAGGAGGTAAAAATGGTATCTTTATGGTAGATGAAAAGACAATAGAGTATATGAAAGCGCATTCAAAAAAAGAATACACCATTTATACTCCGGATGCCGATGCGGAATATGATGAAATATATGTGATCGATTTAAGTACAATAAGACCTACAGTGGCGTTTCCCCATCTTCCGGAAAATACAAGAACCATTGACGAAGCAGGAGAAGTAAAAATCGATCAGGTGGTGATCGGGTCCTGTACCAATGGCAGAATGGAAGATATGAGGATTGCTGCAGGTATTCTAAAAGACAGACAGGTTGCCGAGAATATAAGGGTTATTATATTCCCCGGTACTCAGGATATTTATCTACAGTGCGTAAAAGAAGGCATTGCGGAAGTATTTGTCAAAGCAGGGGCTGTACTTTCTACGCCTACCTGCGGGCCATGCCTGGGCGGACATATGGGGATATTGGCGCCCGGTGAAAAGGCTATTGCTACAACAAACAGAAACTTTGTCGGAAGAATGGGACATCCCGAGTCTGAAGTTTATCTTTCAAGTCCTGCTGTTGCGGCAGCTTCGGCAATAACAGGATATATAACAGATCCGGAGAAACTATAGTCGTTAAGATTTAAGTATTGAGATTTAAGTTTGAAGGAAAAGATTTTGATTTTTTTCATGTCAAGGGCTTTTCTTAACGACAAAAGATAGTTGATTAAGGTGAAAAGATGAAGAAATGAAAGAAAGAAGGGTTTTGAAAATGATTAAAAAAGGAAAAGTGTTTAAATATGGAGACAATGTGGATACGGATGTCATTATCCCGGCCAGATACTTAAATACATCAGACCCGGCTGAATTGGCCAAACACTGTATGGAAGATATTGATTCCGATTTTACAGAACAGGTGCAAAAGAATGATATCATCGTGGCAAACAAGAATTTTGGATGTGGTTCTTCCAGAGAACATGCCCCTATTGCAATCAAGGCTTCAGGAGTCTCCTGTGTCATTGCATCTACCTATGCAAGAATTTTTTACAGAAATGCGTTTAATACAGGATTACCCATACTTGAATGTAATGAAGCAGCAGAAAAAATACAAAATGGTGATGAAGTGGAAGTAAATTTTAAAACAGGAGAAATTCATAATATTACAAGAAATGAAAAATACAATGCTCAGCCTTTCCCTGAGTTCATACAGAAAATCATCGACAACGACGGTTTAGTGAATTATGTGAAGAATAACCTGTAAAATAAATATAAGTAAAAGTGTAAGTATAAGTGAGAGTGTGAGTGTAAGTACAAGTAACTGGTTCGGAGTCTGTAGTCTTAGGTTTATTATAGAATAAGGAATAACCATTGCGGCTGTTCGTTACTGCTCCGAAGGAGCTTATTCATACTTAACAGTTAAGTTCTAGAGAAATAAGGAGTGAAGTATTATTATGGAATATAAAATTGCAGTTGTGCCCGGTGACGGAATAGGACCGGACGTGATAGAAGAAACGTTAAAGGTACTGGATCGAGTTGGAGATAAATACGGACATACATTTAAATATACAAAATACCTTGCCGGAGGTGCCGCGCTGGATGAAACCGGAGAACCGCTTCCGCAGGACACTCTTGAAGGCTGCAAAAATAGTGATGCCGTATTACTTGGTGCGGTTGGCGGTCCAAAATGGGACAACTTTCCAGGGGAGAAGAGGCCGGAGCAAGCCCTGCTGGGACTCCGTAAAAACCTTGGGCTATTTGCAAACCTAAGGCCTGCATTGCTGTTCGAAGCTCTAAAAGAGGCTTGCCCCCTCAAGCCGGAGATTATTGGAAAAGGCTTGGATATTTGTGTTGTCAGGGAATTGACAGGAGGTATTTATTTTGGGGAAAAAGGATTTAAAGCAACCGAATATGGTAAAGGTGCTTATGATGTAAAAATATACTCCGAAGGAGAAGTAAAAAGAATTGCGAAAATTGCTTTTGATATGGCCATGAAACGCAGCAGAAAAGTTACTAATGTAGATAAAGCCAATATTCTTGAGAGTTCAAGATTATGGCGGCGGGTTGTTGAAGAGGTAGCGGTTGATTATCCTGAAGTTGAGCTGAATCATATGTATGTGGATAACGCAGCAATGCAATTAATCAGAGACCCAAAGCAATTTGACGTTATTGTAACCGGTAATATGTTTGGAGACATTTTGTCTGATGAGGCCAGTATGATTACAGGCTCCATAGGAATGCTTCCTTCTGCAAGCCTTGGGGTTGGCAATTTTGGAATGTATGAACCTGTCCACGGAAGTGCACCGGATATTGCAGGCCAAGATAAAGCAAATCCTATGGCTACCATTTTATCTGCTGCTATGATGCTTAGATACAATTTTAATCTATCGGAGGAAGCCGATATTATAGAGGCTGCAGTAAAATCTGTATTGGATCAAGGTTATCGAACGGGAGATATTATGAGTAAAGGCATGAAACTTGCCGGAACTAAGAAAATAGGACAGTTAATTATTAATGAGATTTAAAAAAGATTTTAAAAAAGATTTTTTGCTCTGCGGAAAATCTTTTTTTTTAAATCATTATAAACAATAAATGGAAAAGATGGAGAAGTATTTATTAAAACCAGTCAAAAGCATTTTTGTTGAATTTGGAATTATATTGTGATATTTTTTAACTAAGCAATGAAAAGAAAGAGTGGTGCTATATGACCAATTCATATGTAGAACACTCACATAAAAGATGTACTGAAATGGGTGTTCCATTAGACAGGATATACAGCTCTAAAATTATTTCAGGCTTAGAACTACAGAAAAAACTTGAAGACAATAGGGAGCTTATTATTAATGCAGGGCCCTTTATTGATCATTTATATAATTTTGTAAAAGGTTCAGGATTTTTCGTTATTTTAACCGATGAAGAAGGGTGTATCCTCAATATTATTGGGGATGAAAATATTTTGATGGAAGCTTTTTCTCTCAAGATGATACCGGGTGCATATATGGACGAAAAAAGTATCGGGACCAATGCTATGGGAACGGCTATTGCTGAGGAAATGCCAGTCCAAATTTCCGGCAAGGAGCATTATGTAACAGCATACCACAGGTGGACTTGTTCAGGAGTACCCATCAAAAATCCAGAGGGTCAGATCATAGGTTCTTTAGATTTGACAGGATATAGTGAATATGTTCATCCCCATACATTGGGAATGGTTGTTGCAGCAGCCAATGCGATAGAAAAAATTTTATTGATAAAAGGATATAATACAGAATTAGCACTGGCAAAAAACCGAACTGAAACAATTGTAGAATCTATTTCTGCAGGGATTCTAACCACTGATATCAGCGGAAACATTTTGACTTTTAATAAAAAAACGCCGGAAATGTTCGGAATGTCACAAAAAGAATTGATGAGTAAAAATATTGGAGAATTATTTGAAGGGTTTGGACATGTGATTCAAATTGTAAAAGCAGGAGGGATATTTCATGAGGAAGACGTGCTGGTAAATACGAATACAAACAGATTACAATTCAGTCTCAGTGTGTACCCGATTAATTCTGATGAAAAAGTATTGAAAGAAATTATTTTTGAATTTAAAGAAATTAAAAAAAACCGGAAGCTTGCAGACAGGATAATGAATAATAAAGCAATATATACTTTTGATAAAATCATCGGAAACAGTGACAGATTTTTAGAAATCGTACAATATGCCAAAAAAATTTCCGACAGTAAATCAACAATCCTGATATCAGGAGAAAGCGGTACGGGAAAAGAAGTATTTGCACAGGCTATTCATAATCATAGCAGCAGAAAGGAAGAACCTTTCATTGCTATAAATTGTGGAGCAATACCCGCTAATCTTATAGAATCTGAAATGTTTGGATATGAAGAAGGTGCTTTTACAGGTGCGAAAAAAGGTGGATCGACGGGAAAATTTGAAATAGCAGATGGCGGAACCATACTTCTTGACGAGATAGGCGAAATGCCCTTAGACATGCAAACAAAGCTATTACGTGTTATAGAAGAAGGCATTATAAGCAGAGTAGGTACCGGAAAACAAATACCAATTGATGTAAGGATCATAGCAGCAACAAATAAAGATCTGTCTATAATGGTAGATGAAGGTGATTTTAGGCTGGATTTATACTATAGACTAAATGTGTTACCCATTCGACTTCCTTCTTTAAGAGAACGCAAAGAAGATATTATGCCGCTGGCACATTACTTTATGAAAATGCTTTCAAAGAAATTAAATAAAAAAGAAGTGGACATATGCCCGGACACAATAAAGCAACTATATGGATATCATTGGCCAGGGAATATTCGAGAGCTGGAAAACGTAATAGAAAGGATGATCAATACCCAGTCGGTTCAGATTCAGATAGGCCAAAACAACAAACTGGAGTGCCATTTGAAAGATATCGAATGTCTTAATTTGGAAGAAGCTGAGAAGCAATTCATTGAAAGAACGCTTAAAAAATGCGAAGGGAACATTACCTTAGCAGCAAAAAAATTAGGAATAGGAAGGAATACTTTATACAGAAAAATAGATAAACATCGGTTAGGATGTTCTTAAATAGAACATTGTTCCAAAATAGAACTTATTAAAATCAAATAACGCTCCAAAAAAGAACAAACTATAAATAAAAGCCTGTGATGCATTGCAATCATAGGCTTTAGTATTTGGCATATCTTTTGCTATTTTATTATAATAATTCTTTTGCTGTACCCAAAATAATAACAGCAAAATTATCTGAATATTGAAAATTAAAGGAGGTGTCACCCTGGCAAAAAGTTGTCGGGAAGTTTATGAGCAAAGTTTTAATGATTTCTCCCAAAAAATGTATTGGCTGTAAGACCTGCGAAATAGTATGTTCTTTTGGAAAAACATTGGCATTTAATCCTAAACATGCGGCGGTAACGGTACATGATTATGAAGAAGTTGGTATTGCAGTTCCTATGATGTGCATGCAGTGTGAAGATGCGGCATGTATAAAAGTGTGTCCTGTTTCGGCATTATCCAGGGATGAAGAAGGTGTTGTATCTATTAATTTCAAAAAATGTATAGGATGTAAAATGTGTATTAGTGCATGCCCTTTCGGAAATATATCTTTTGATTCCGAAAAAAAAAGAATTGTTAAATGCGATACATGTTTGGGCGAACCAAAATGTGCCGAATTTTGCCCTTCCGGTGCAATTGAATTTACTGAAGCGACAGGTTTGAATATTGCCAAGAAAAAGGATCTGGCTCAAAGATTCAAAGAGATATTTGAGGAGGTGTAAAAATGAACGGATGGGTTGGAACCATTTTAAGAGTCAATTTATCGGATAACATTGTAAAGAAAGAGGCTTTGAATGATAAATGGGCACAAGCATTCATTGGTGCAAGAGGACTGGGAACAAAATATTATATTTCAGAAGTTGGTCATGATGCTGATCCTTTAAGTGAAGAAAATAATCTTATTTTTATGACAGGTCCATTAACAGGAACATTTTCACCTTCTTCAGGAAGATATAATGTAGTCACAAAAGGTCCTTTAACCGGTACTATTGCCGCATCCAATTCAGGAGGTTTTTTTGGGCCTGAACTGAAATATGCAGGATATGATGGGATTATAATTGAAGGAAAGGCAAAAAAACCGGTTTACTTATATATAAATGATGACAAGGTAGAGATAAAAGATGCTACTGAATTATGGGGAAAGAACACTTTTATAACAACAAATATGCTTTTGGAAAAGTATGGTGAGGATTATAAGGTTGCTTGTATTGGCCCGGCAGGAGAGAAACGGGTTCTTTATGCCGGCGTTATGAATGATAAAAACAGAGCTGCCGGACGTACAGGTGTAGGCGCTGTTATGGGGTATAAGAATCTAAAAGCTGTTGTGGTTCGCGGATCGAAGTCGATTGAAGTTAAAAACCCTGAAGATTTCTTTAAAACATGTAAAGATGCAAGAAGAAAGTTAAAGGAACATCCTGTTACAGGAACCGGCCTTGGCCAATATGGAACGGAGATATTAGTAAATATCATAAATGGAGTAGGCTCTTTTCCGACAAGAAATTGGAAAGAAAGTATTTATGATAAGGCAGATGATACTGGTGGAGAGGCACTGGCTGAAAAATATCTGATCAGGAACAAAGGTTGTTTTGGATGTCCTATAGGATGTGGAAGATTAACGAAGTTAAACGGCAAATATGAGGGTCTTGGAGAGGGACCTGAATATGAAGCTGCATGGGCGTTAGGTGCCGATTGTGGCATAAATGATTTAGGAGCAATCTGCAAAGCCAACTTTATTTGCAATGAGCTGGGAATGGATCCAATTACTTTAGGTTCAACCATTGCATGTGCAATGGAGATGTATGATAGAGGGATAATCTCAGAAAAAGAAATCGGCCGGCCTTTAAAATTTGGAGATGCTGAAGCCCTCGTGGAACTTACGGAAAAAATCGGAAAGAGAGAAGGCTTTGGAGACATTATGGCACAGGGATCTTACAGAATGGCTGAAAAGTATGGATGTCCGGAACTATCCATGTCCGTCAAGAAACAGGAAATGCCGGCTTATGATGGCAGAGGGATTCAGGGTATCGGACTTAATTATGCCACTTCAAACAGAGGCGGCTGTCATGTAAGGGGTTATATGATTTCTCCTGAAGTATTGGGTGTTCCTGAAAAACTTGACCAGTTTGAAACAGAAGGCAAGGCAGCTATGTTGAAAGTATTTCAGGATTTAACTGCTGTAGTAGATTCTTTGGGGCTATGCCTATTTACAACATTTGGGATAGGTCTTCCTGAAATTGCAGCTTTGTATAGGACTGCCACCGGTTTTGATTATTCCGATGAAGAAATTCTTCAAATGGGAGAAAGAATCTGGAACATGGAAAAATTATATAATTTAAAGAACGGGTTTGAAAAAACAGACGATACACTACCGCCACGCCTGTTGAAAGAACCTATTTCTGAAGGGCCTGCCAAAGGCAGAGTCAGTCAATTGGATAAGATGCTTGAAGAGTACTATAAGGAAAGGGGTTGGGATTCCAACGGAATTCCTCCGGAAGAAAAAATCAGGGAGCTTGGGTTATAAGTATTGAGATTAAAAGGAGGGGCGTTAACAGAATAATCACTTGCAAATGCCCCTCTGACCTTGAATCAAGGGTGATTTTAATGAAAGTAAAATTTTATGCCAATTTAAGAGATATATCCAAAGTTAAGGAAATGGATGTTTCCGGGCCGAAAAACATCAAAGAGCTTTTACTTTTTTTGTCTTCAGAATATGGCAAAGAATTGAAAAGAAAAATTTTAACCGAAAATAATGAAATACATTCGGATATTATCATTTTAGTTAACGGAAGGCATATTGATCACTTGCAATGGGGCGAAACGAAGCTATGTTCCACAGATGTTATTTCATTATTTCCTCGCATTGCTGGAGGTTGAAAATTTAAAAAAAGAGGCGAAATATATGGAGAATAGAACAGAAACTAAAGAGTTGGAAAAAATAATCAAAAAGTATCCTCCTGAAAAAAGATATACCCTTTCAATGATGCAGGATATTCAAAAAATATATAATTACATTCCCAAAGAGGCATTAAAATGTATCTCGAACTACGTAGACACACCAACCAGCAAGCTTTATGGTATTGCGACTTTTTTTAAAGCTTTCAGTTTACAGCCAAAGGGTAAAAATATAATTAAAGTATGTGATGGTACGGCATGTCATATCAGATCTTCAATGGTCATTCTCTCAGAAATCGAAAAACAATTGAATATCAAGGCAGGCGAAACGACCAGTGACGGTTTGTTTTCACTGGAAACTGTCAATTGTGTCGGATCTTGCGCACTTGCCCCGGTAGTTGTTGTAAACGATGAATATTACGGCAAAGTAACGCCTCAAGAGATTAAAAAGATATTGGAAAAGTATAAAGGTGGTGGCAGGGATGCGTTTGAAGAAGGATGAAGACAGAAAAATCTTGATTTGCTGCGGCACCGGATGCCTGGCAAATGGCAGTGAAAAAATCTATCAGGCATTCAAAGCACTTCTCAAGGAGAAAGAATACAATGTACCGGTGATGCCGCATATAAAGGCAACCGGATGTAATGGTTTGTGTGAGAGAGGGCCTGTTGTTAAAATCATCCCGGATGAAATTTCCTATTATCATGTCAAACTGGAAGATGTTAACGAAATTATAGATAAAACAGTTTTAAATCATGAAGTGATAGAAAGACTGTTATATTTGGACCCTGATACGAATAGAAGAATTAAATCTCATAGAGATACAGTTTTTTATTCCAAGCAGGTAAAAATTGCACTTAGAAATATTGGAGAAATCGATCCTTCAGATATCAATGATTACTTAGAAAATAGAGGGTACGAAGCATTGAAAAAAGCATTATTTGAAATGACAGAAGAGGATGTTATTTCTGAATTAAAAGAATCCGGATTAAAAGGCAGAGGCGGTGCAGGATTTCCGACAGGTGTAAAATGGGAAGCTTGTAAAAGAATTGACAGAAATCCCAAGTACGTGATATGCAATGGAGATGAAGGAGATCCTGGTGCATTTATGGATAGAAGCATTATGGAAGGAGACCCACATACGGTTATTGAGGGAATGATTATTTGTGCAAAAGCATTGAATATAAATAAAGGCTTCATTTATATTAGGGATGAATACGGACTGGCATTAAAAAATATGCAAAAGGCTATTAATGATGCTAAATCAAACAATTTTCTTGGAAATAATATATTAGGCAGTTCATTAAGTTTTGACTTAGAAATAGTTAGAGGCGGGGGTGCATTTGTTTGTGGAGAATCGTCTGCTTTAATGGCTTCAATAGAAGGCAAAGCAGGAGAACCAAGGGCAAAATATATCAGGTCCGCAGAATATGGCCTTTGGGGGCAGCCTACCGTATTAAATAATGTGGAAACATGGGCAAATATCCCTGAAATTATTGTCAAAGGGAGCAAATGGTTCAATAAGATTGGAAATGCATCCAGTAAAGGCACAAAAGTATTCTCCCTTGTTGGCAAAGTAAAAAACACCGGGCTTGTAGAAATTCCGATGGGTGTTACACTCAAAGAACTTATTTTTGGAATCGGAGGAGGTATTTCAAACAATAAAGCATTCAAGGCTGTCCAGACCGGCGGACCTTCCGGAGGATGCCTGCCGGAAGAAAGCCTGGATCTTCAAGTTGACTTTGATACATTGAGGGATGCAGGTTCCATGATGGGTTCAGGCGGCATTATTGTTATGGATGAAAGAACCTGTATGGTGGATGTAGCAAAATATTATATTAATTTTTTAGCAGAGGAATCCTGTGGAAAATGCGTTTCATGCAGGGAAGGCATCAAGCAGATGTTAAAGATATTAACGGATATCTGTGAAGGAAAAGGACAAGACGGAGATATTGAACTGCTTTTGGATATTTGTAATACTGTCAGAGAGTCCTCTCTGTGCGGTCTTGGGAAAAGCGCTCCAAATCCGGTAGTCAGCACAATAAAATATTTTGAAAACGAGTACAGGGAGCATATTTATAATAAACGATGTCCGGCCGGCGTTTGTAAAGCTCTGTCAACTTATTATATAGATCAGGATAAATGCATTGGCTGCGGTCTCTGTAAAAAAGCATGTCCATCAGCTGCCATAACAGGAGATATAAAGAAACCTCATAAAATCAACCGGCAAAAATGTATTAAATGTGGAAGCTGCATAGATAACTGCAAATTTAATGCTGTAAAAGTGAAATGAGGTGAGGCCTATGAAAAAATTAAGAGTCATAATCAATGGGAGATCATGTGGAGCTGAAAAAGGAGAAATTCTTTTAGATATTGCAAGCAGAAATGGGATAAAAATACCTACTCTATGTCATAATGATGTTTTAAGAGGACAGGCGTCATGCAGGATTTGTGTGGTAGAAGTTTGGGAAAAAGGAAAAAAGAAAATTGTAACGTCATGTATTTATCCTGTACTTGCAGATATTGAAGTTAAAACAAATACAGAAGAAATAAGAGAAATCAGAAAAAACCTATTAAGATTACTCCTCTCAGAAGCGCCTGACAGCCCGGTAATAAACGAATTGGCAAAAGAATACCTTGCTGAAAACATATCAAGGTTTAAAATAAACAGAGAAGATAATTGTATTATGTGCGGCCTTTGTGTTAAAGCATGTGAAGAAATGGGAAATGCATCTATATCAAC
The DNA here is from genome assembly GCA_016841185.1 of Anaerovorax odorimutans. GTDB lineage: Bacteria > Bacillota > Clostridia > Peptostreptococcales > JAAYPU01 > JAENZQ01. The sequence continues at coordinate 123,194 of JAENZQ010000003.1, read as the reverse complement.
GGTTAATAGAGGAATACACAAAAAAGTCACTACTCCATACGAAGAACCTTCTGCAACATGTATAGGGTGTGGTTCATGTGCTTTTGTTTGCCCGACGAATAATATTGCCATGCATGAAAATGGCGGCAAGCGTGAAATATGGGGCAAAACTTTTGAAATGTTAGAGTGTGAGAATTGTCAAAAACCTTATATTACCAAAGAGCAATATGATTTCATCAACAATAAAATGGGAGAAAAGCAGGAACGTATCTGTGAAGAATGCAAAAAGAAAAAATATACAAAAGCTCTGGTAGAAATTTATAGATAAGTATGAATGAAGTGAACCCAGATTTTGTTGCTATTCGAACGGTGATAGGGATATTCCTTAAAAGATGAGGATGTCCCATTTTTTCTTTTTTAGGCACAGCATGATTTATTTATCCCATATATTTTTCAGTTGATGGACAGCCATGGGGATATCGGAAAGTGGAATCTGAGTGTAGTACAGCAGAATTACAGGGTTACCCTTTTCTCTTTTTCTAATGATGTATTTTTCTATAGGGACAGCATCAAGCTTTAGGGTTGCGGCTTCCTCACATAATTTTTCTACAGATTTTCCTGAATGGATTTCAAGCAGAATATGAAGACCTGAAGTATGGCTTAATACTTTAACCAATCCTTTCATTTCTTTTTGTATACATTCTACTAAAAGCTGAATTTTATTGGTATATAACTTTCGAAGCTTTTTAATTTGTTTTTGGTAAAAGCCTTCTTTCATATAAAGAGCCAAAGTGAGTTGTTCGATTTTAGAACAAGTCTGATTGTAGTGATACATCATATGCCTATAATATTTGAGCAGGGTATCAGGAAGCATGATATAACTGATTTTAATTGAAGGTAAGAGTGTGGTGGAAAAGGAGCCTAAATAAATGACTCTGTCTTTTTGGTCCAGCCCCTGCAGTGAAGGGATTGGCCGCCCATAATACCTTAGCTCACTGTCGTAATCATCTTCTATAATAATACCATTGGCGGCATAAGCCCATTCCAATAATTCGTATCTTTTGGCAATCGGCATGACAGACCCTAATGGAAATTGATGAGAAGGACTGACATAAACAATTGAGCATGCAGAATTTTTTAATTCTTCCATGTGGATACCGTCTTTTTCAACAGGAACAGGAGAAATATTAAAATCTCTGTCTGAAAAGGTTTTTCTGGCAGGATAGTAGCCGGGATCTTCAAAAGCAATATTTCGGATACCTATATTTTCCAGTATGGTACATAGAAGATTCATGATCTGCTGTGTTCCTGCGCCAATGACTATTTGCTCAGGGGTACATACAGCACCCCTTGATTGATAGACATATTTTGCTATTTCATTCCGGAGTGCTTTTTCACCTTGAGGAGCAGCTTCTACCAAAAGAGAATCCGTATGATTGGTTAACACTTGATTCAGACATTTTTTCCATTTTACAAAGTCAAAGGATGAAACATCAGTAAATTTATTCTGATCATTATCTGCCATAAAAGAAATATCGGGACAAGAGACCTGATTCTTTGAAGAAGCAGCCATTCCTTTTGAAATTGTATTAGCATAATACCCTGATTGCGGCTTACTATAAATATAACCTTCTACCAATAACTGATCATAAGAAGATTCAACAGTTGTCTTACTTAAATTAAGCTCTTTGGAAAGACCCCTGATGGACGGGAGCTTTTCATTGGGAGCAATTCTGCTGTCTAATATTTCATGTTTGATGTATTCGTACAATTGAACATATAAAGGCGTATTCGACATACTATTTAGATTTGGCGTAATGGTATTCATATCTTCACCTACTGTACTCTAAAAAATATCTTAAACTGACTCTTTTAATCAGTACACATTACGATTATCATTATATATGCAAAATACTTTTTTATCAATACTATAGGAGTGATTATTATGACAGACAATAAAACAAAGCAAATCGTATATACAGCTTTAATGGCAGCTTTGATTTTTGCAGCAACTTTCTCCATCAGAATTCCTGTTCCCTTTACTCAAGGATACATTCATGCAGGTGACAGCATGATTTTTATCGCCGTATTAATTCTTGGGTGGAAAAACGGTGCCATTGCTGCAGGAATGGGGTCTGCTCTTTCAGATTTATTGGCGGGTTATTCGCAGTATATCCTGCCGACTTTGGTAATAAAGGGATTAATGGCCGTATTCATGGGATTAGCATTGGAAAAGAGCCACAATAATAAAAAAAGTATCTTTGCTTTAAGTGCCATTACCGTAGGCGTTTGGTTAATTTTTAATTTTATCATTCACAGAATTATCACCGTAAAGGCGTTGGGAGATCCGGATATGCTAATTAACTCGTTTGAGGATGTATCGAGTATAACGGATCTCACAGCTTTGATCGAAAAAGCTGAAAGCCAGATACTTGTTTTTGCTTTGATTATTCCTTTGTTTTTAATCATTTTATCTTTAGTGATCAAAAAGAAAGAAAATATTTCGATCCATATCCCACAGCTTCTTGGAATGACAATAGCAGGGCTGTGGATGATTTTCGGTTATTTTATCGTAGAAGGTGTTATGTATGGTAATTTTGCCATTGCAGCATTCAGCGTTCCATGGAATATGATCCAGTATATCATGGGCTTTGTAATTGCGGTTATTGTGTGGGCAGCATTGAAAAAAACACCTATACAGAAACACTATGACAAAGGGTAGTAAAAGATGAATGAAAAGTGGTAAAATGTATTAGATATTTGGAAAATAGAGGAGAAAAATGAGTGTAAAGAATGTATATTATAAAATGCTGAAACAGAATATTCATAACCCGGACAGAATACTCAGGCTGATGCAGATGGGGTTGAACTATGAAATATTCAGGGTAAAGCATTTTTCTCGAGATAAATATGCGTTGAAGTATCTGAACGAGATTTCTTTAAATATTATTAAAAGAACTATCGAAAGGCCTGAATCATCTGTATGGGTCAATTTGTTCGTACCCTGTGAAGTGATTCATGCCTTTGATCTCAATCCAATCTGCATAGAATACTATGCCTCTTTTCTGGCGGGATTTCAGCTTCAAAATATTTATTTGGATAAAGCTGATAACAGTGGGCTTTCAGATACATTATGCAGCTACCATAAAGCTTTTATCGGTGCCGTAGAAGGAGGAATTGTTCCACGCCCTGTTTTTTCGACAGCAACTTCTACTATTTGCGATGCCAATAACAGCACATTTGCTTATCTCAGTCACAAATGGGACATCCCATATTTTTTATTGGATATTCCTCATGAAAAGAATGAAGCATCTGTAAGATATGTTTATCATCAGCTTTTGGATATGATCAAAGCCATAGAGGAAGTAAAGGGACAGAAGTTTGATATTCATAAATTGAAAAAAATTATTCACACTGAAAACAAAACATTGGATTATATCCATCGGACTCTTCCTTTGTTAAGTTGGAAGAGCTATTCAAAGACCATGACCCAGGAAATGTATATGCTGAATACAGCGCATGTTTATATGGGAACACCGGAATCCTTTCATTTTTACAAAAATGTGTATAATGAAGTAAAAAACAGCTATGAAAGAAAAAAGAGAAGAATTCTCTGGGTCCATACCATGCCTTTCCCTTTCCGGCCTTTCAGGGGTTTGTTCGGCGAAAAAGGGCAGTTTGAAATTATCACTATGGAGTTAAACCATCCTGATACGATTCATCTTGATGAAGCGGAAGATCCTTTAATGGCACTTTCGGAAAAAATAATTGATAACATCTATAATGGATCCTATGAAAGAAAAATAGAAAAGATACTGAATCTTGCGGATATACTTAAAGTATATGGTGTCATTCAATTTTGTCATTTGGGATGCAGGCAGAATTCAGGGGGTATGGATTTGCTCAGAGAAGCTCTAAAATCAAAGAATATTCCTTTTCTGCCTGTTGACGGTGACGGACTTGATATGAGGAAAAATCAACAAGGACAGCTAATTACAAGGGTAGAAGCTTTTCTGGAAATAATCGTAAATAAAGAAGAACGTATGATATAATAGTTAAAATTTAAGAATTTAAGATTGAAGGTGGATTTTGCTATACAAAATCTCTATTTATGAAAAAAGACAGAGAAATCCATGCTCTATACTCCATAATTTATAAACTGTATTAATACCTTTTGTTTTACAAGTGAGGAGAAATCACATGATAGGATATGTCTGTAAATATACACCCATTGAGATTTTTGAATTTATGGGGGAAAAGTGTGAGAAGATCGAGCCGGAATTGAATGCGACTCCTGCTGCTGATTCGGTATTTCATCCGAATATGTGTGCTTATTCCAAATCCGTATTGGAAGTATGCTTATCAAAAAAATATGAAAAAATCATTTTCACCAATTGCTGCGACAGTATCAGAAGAGTATATGATATACTGAAAGCCCGATTTTCGGAACAATTTGTATATATGATGGAGCTTCCCCGAAAGTGCAATGAAAAAGCGATTGGTTTTTATAAAGAAGAAATAGATAAATTGATTGAAGCCTATGAAGCCTTTTCCGGGAAAGTTTTTGATGCGGCTCAGTTTAAGGGATACTCGAAAAATTTTTACCGGAAAAAAGCAGTTGAAAACTATGAAGAAATACTATTGATTGGTGCCAGAACTCCAGAATTTATAACAGAAATACTGAAGGAGCAAGTTGTTTGTTTTACGGATCTGACTTGCTCTTCCCAAGAAAACAGGATTTTGAAAGACGGCAGTTATGAAGAGAGTTTATTAAATCAGTTGCCATGCATGAGAATGGAAATGTATTGGCATCAGATATCTAAAGTTGTAAAGCAGAATCATTTAAGGGGAATTTTATACCCAACCATAAAGTTCTGTGATTATTATTCCTACGGGTATGCTTTATTAAAGGGAATGGAAAATCTGAAAATATTGAAGTTTGAAACAGATTATCTGAAGCAGAGCTCAGGACAGCTTCGGACACGTATAGAGGCTTTTATGGAAGCTATAAAAGAAAGCAGTAAGAAACCATCCATAAAGAAATTTCAAAATAATATTGTAGCCGGAATAGACAGTGGCTCTACGTCAACAAACATTGTTTTAATGAATGAAGGACGGGAGATTCTTGCTTATCATATCGTATCCACAGGGGCAAAAAGTATTCAAAGTGCTGAAAAAGCATATAAAGAGCTTCTGCTACAATCAAATATCTCGCCTGATCAAGTGTCATATATTGTAGCAACAGGTTATGGACGGGCAAAGATTCCTTTTGCGGATGAATGTGTTACGGAAATTTCCTGCCATGGAAAAGGGGCATATTATTTTGATCCTTCCGTCAGAACCATAATAGATATCGGAGGGCAGGACAGCAAAGTGATCCGGATTGATGAGAATGGAGAGGTATTGGATTTTACCATGAACGACAAATGTGCGGCTGGAACCGGCCGGTTTCTTGAGATGATGTCAAACACGCTTGAAATGTCTATGGAAGAAATGGGAGAAGCACATAAAAAATCCGTCGAATCCCTTGAGATCACCAGTATGTGCAGTGTGTTTGCAGAATCGGAAGTCATTTCCCTCATTGCAGATAATAAAGAAAAGGCGGATATCGTTAAAGCTTTGAACCATTCTGTTGTAACCAGAGTAACAGGCATGGTTGAAAGACTTGGGCGCAAGACCGGATACATGATGACTGGCGGTGTTGCAAAGAATAGAGGCGTCATAGAAGCCCTTGAAGAAGCGTTGGCGGAAGATATCATTATTCCTGAAGAACCACAGATCACAGGAGCAGTAGGCGCGTGTCTTTTTGCACTTTCAAAACTCAATCATTGATTTCGGGCAAGTGTTTCCAATACCTTCGAGGCATATATTGTGCCTGGAGTCTCGGATTTTTTCTATCTGCTATGCCGATATGTTTAAAGTAATTTTTCCACAAAGACCGGTAAAAAACTTCTTTTTCCTGCAAAGGGAATTCTTCTTCTCTTTTAAAATCTGTTATATGCCATGTTCCCTTGGAGGAAACTAAAGCTTTCTTCCTTTTTTTATCATGAATAATGAAATTTTCATTTTTTAAGCGGTTGGAAAAATGATCACCCAAAAGAACCAAAATATTGTGATCAGGCTCTATGACAGCATATAAAAAAACTCCCGTATCCATAAATCGAATCAGCCCCAGGAATCGGTGGCTTTCAGCCGTAACTTTTCTGGAAATGCGGTGGACGTCATGGATCAAAGGGTCCGAATGATACGTATCTACCGATTTACCACGTTTAAATCCCATCCGTAAATATGACAAAATGATATTCTCTTTATCTGAGGCATTGGATAAATATAAATAATAAACATTCTGTAAAGCCAAAGAGGATATTTTTTTATTTATTGCCATGTATACTTTATCAAAATATGTATGATTTGTGGAGATTTCTTTACAGGCTCTAATCAAATCGGCCTGATATTCATTTTTTGCGTAAATGCCTGAAGCCTTTTCTACATAATAATGCAAATAGATACAGGTCAGAAGCCCTTCAAAGGAACCGTCATAAATATAATCTATCATAAGAACATCCTTTCTATAATGAATATTGAAGGTAGAAACTATGTTTAAACAATTGAGATTTCCATTATGTCCACATACTAAGCTGTTCCCCGTCGTTTCTTTCAGGGAGGAGTGATTTTCTTATGGCTTCAGGTTTAAAGGGTATATTGTTGTAGTATTTTCCGCAGCAGGTGATAAAAAATTTTGCCCGCTTAACGACAATGCCGATCTTATGCAGGTGTTCAAATTTAATTGCAGCATTTTTTCTTTGAGTTACAATCTTATAGGCAGAACGGACGCCAATACCGGGGATTCGCAGGAGTTCTTCATAGGAAGCTCTGTTAATTTCCATAGGAAACAAGTGCATGTTTCTCAAAGCCCAGGACATCTTGGGGTCAAAATCCAGATCCAGAAAAGGAGAAGAGGCGTCAATCAATTCATCTGCTTTAAAAAAGTAATACCTCAACAGCCAGTCTGCCTGATACAGACGGTTCTCCCGCTTAAGAGGCGGGGGAGCAGAGGGTACGGGCAAAAGAGAAGATGATACTACAGGCATATAAGCCGAATAATAAACCCGTTTCAGGTGAAACTTTTGATACATGTACTGAGCAGATTTGAGTATAAGATAATCATTTTCATTTGAAGCACCAATTATCATCTGGGTAGATTGACCGGCACCTGAAAACTTTTCAACATTTCTGAAATGTTTTCTCATATCCCGGTTTTCCTGTATTTTCTCATTAATATGTAACATAGGCGTCAAAATAGCTTTCAGCTTTTTCTGAGGTGCCAGAAGTTGTAGACTGTTTTCACTGGGGAGTTCAATATTAACACTGATCCTATCTGCGAGAAACCCAATTTTATCAATAAGGGACGCATTTGTACCCGGGATAATCTTTGCATGGATATAACCGTTAAAACCATAGGAATTTCTGAGTATTTCCAGTGTCTTAACCATTTTTTCCATGGTGTTGTCCGGGCTTTTTTCTACTGCAGAGCTTAAAAAAAGACCTTCGATATAATTTCTTCTGTAAAATTCAGTGGTGATTTCAGCTATTTCTTCCGGCTCAAAGCTGGCTCTTTGAGTATCTGCACTGCATCGGTTGACACAGTAGATACAATTGTAGGCACATTTATTTGACAAAAGAATCTTAAGCAATGAGATGCATCGACCGTCAGATGCCCACGAGTGGCAAATGCCGAAGCTTCTTGAATTACCAAGGCCTTTGATATTTTTTCTTTCGAGGCCGCTGGAGGCACAGGATACATCGTATTTGGCAGCATCAGCCAAAATTCGTAATTTTTCAAGAGAATGATTCATTTCGGAACACCTCACATAATTAGAACATGTGTTCTTATTATAACATAAAAACAAGATTGTAAACATACGTTCATAAAAAATTCAAAAATTTTACAAGTTGAGGTTAAAAGTGTTATAATATATACATTATTTGGAGGACAGAGGAATGTATGAAGAGCTTAAAAAAATAGTTGAAGAAAGCAAAAGAATTGTGTTTTTTGGCGGAGCCGGTGTTTCCACGGAGAGCAACATTCCAGATTTCAGATCTGAGAAGGGATTGTACAATGCGGTTCAAACTTATAGTCATTCCCCTGAAGAAATGCTGAGCAGGACATTTTTTATGAATCATACGGGAATGTTTTATGATTACTATAAAAACAATCTGATTCATAAAGAAGCGAAACCCAATAAAGCCCATATTGCCCTTTCATTGCTTGAGAAAGAAGGAAAGATGGAGGCCGTTATTACTCAGAATATTGATGGACTGCATCAGGCGGCAGGAAGTAAAAAAGTCTATGAATTACATGGCACCATACACAAAAACTATTGTATGAAATGCGGGAAGTTCTATGACTTGAACCATATAATGAGCATTGAAGGAGTACCAAAGTGTACTGAATGCGGGGGCATCATTAAGCCGGATGTGGTTCTCTATGAAGAGCCTTTAGACGAAGAAACCATCAATAAGTCGATAAAAGCGGTACGGAATGCCGATACATTGATTATCGGAGGGACTTCTTTGGTGGTTTATCCGGCGGCAGGTCTTGTAAATTATTTTACTGGAAAGTATCTGGTATTGATTAATAAATCAAAAACAGAATACGACAACAGTGCGGATTTGGTCATAAACGCCCCTATTGGTAAAGTGATGGGGGAAATAGTTAGAATTAATGAATAATGAATAATTCACAATGAACAATTATGGAAGAGATTTTCCTGAGGAAAATCTTCTAAATCATTTTTTTGAGGGTTTGTGAATATTAAACCTCAAGTTAAAAATTACCAGTACAATTCTAAATGAAGAAGCCCTATAAAAAAATCATATGGATGATTATTTATAAGGGCTTATTTAATGGCATATTATATTCAATCTCTTGAATACAAACCATTCATAAAACATTAAATTTCTATTCCTATCGTATTTCGGATAAGGATGCCGATTACAAAAGAAATAGCTGCTACGCCTAAACTGATGGCGGTCATTTCTATAAAACGCTTCTTAAAAGGATAACCCTTTGCTATAGAAATATAAAAATTAAATAAGAAAATAATCAAAACGGCAATTATCAGAGTCAATCCTAAGGATAAAAAATAATTGGACAATATAAAAAAAGGCAGTACCAGGAATACTACTGTGAAAATATAAGCAATGCCGGTATATAATGCGGATTTAAATGCATGGCCATTTTCCTGATTTTCAATTTCTGCTTTGGTTGAAAGATATTCGGATGCTGCCATAGAAAAAGAAGCGGATATACCGGTTATCAGGCCTGTAAGAGCAATGAGTCCCGAATTTTGAAGAGCAAAAGTAAAACCGGCCAGAGCGCCGGTAAGCTCTACCAAAGCATCATTGAGTCCGAGGACCATAGAGCCTACATATTCAAGTTTTTCTTCATCCAGCATGTCGATGATCATATGCTCATGTTGAGTTTCTTCTTCAATAATTTTTTTGGCTTCCGGTATCTTCACCGCTATTTCAGAATATGTCTTTTGAGCGTTTTTTTCGCCTTTTTCCAGAAGCTTTACCCCAAAGGTCAATCCCAGGATCTTTGAAATCCAGTAAAATTTTTTGATAAGTTTTGTATCAGGTTTTACGTCAGAATAAGTATATTTCTTCCATATTTCATAATGTTTCAATTCCTCACCGGCGATTTTTCTCAATTGTTCTTTATTATGAGCATCCTTTATGGAATCAGCCAATTTGGTGTAGATATGGTATTCGGTTATTTCATTTTTTTGGAACGCCTTGATACAGTTTATTTCATGTTCAGAAAGCAGGGTATTCATAACAGCCTCCGTTATTCTTCTAAATAATTGGTTAAGGTGCCGATTTTTTCTACGGAGCATTCTATTTTATCTCCCGGCTGCAGGTATTTTGGAGGATCAAAACCCAAACCAACACCTGATGGTGTTCCGGTCAGAATAATATCGCCGGGGATTAATTCCATTCCTTTGGACAAATCGCTTATAATATTAGGGATATCAAAAATGAGATTCTTTGTATTAGAATCCTGCCGGAGTTCTCCGTTTATTCGGCTTTGAATATTCAGACATATCGGGAACGGAATAAGGGTTTTATGTACTATCCAAGGACCTATTGAACAATGAGTTTTCAAACTTTTTCCTTTGAACCAGTTGACATGCTGTTTTTGAAGGTCTCTTGCTGAGATATCGTTTCCCACCGTATATCCGAATATATAAGATTCTGCTTCATGAGCAGGAATATTGATGCCCTTTTTACCGATTATAACCCCGAGTTCTACTTCATAATCAATTTTTCGAGTGGCATTTTTATGCCTTAAAATAGTATCTTCCGGTCCAATACAGGGGTAAGCAGCTTTGGTGAAGTAAATGGGATGATCGGGAATATCAGAGGGTCCTCCTGTAAAACCTTTAATTTCTTTTACGTGGTCGGCATAGTTTTTCCCCAGACAAATGACATTTCTCTTTGGATAAGGTATAGGTGATTTTAGTTTTATATCCTTTAAAGGGATTGAAGAATAATTTTTTTCTTTAAGCAGACGTTCTATAACAGGACAGAAAGTGTCATAGTTTTCAATAAGTGTATTTATATCTTTTGGCGCAGCAAAGCCCTGATCTGCAAATAAAACTCTAAAAGGCGTTACAGCGGTTTTGTCTATAGAAACAATGCCCGTTTCTATACTTCCCTGATACGAAAACAATGCAAAAATCATGAATATTCCTCCCTGAACTTGATGATATAATATATCTTATTATCCTGTTAAGAAAAATACAAGTTAAATCGTATTTTTCAATATTTCTGCTTTAGGCATAACATTGACTTTAACTGAAACATTGTGTCATAATGAAATGAGAAATGGGCTTCAAGACTCCCACTGATGAAAAAAACGAATTTCGTGTTTGACGCCACTCTTTCGGGTACAGGCAAATTCATAGTCATCGGATAAAAGAAATAAATAATTGTTTTAAAAGGGGTATTTTTGATATGCCGGCATCCTATATTCTTGTCATTTTAGCAGGTTTTTTCCTGGGCTCGGTATTAAATTCATGCATAGATCATATTTCTCAAAGTAGACTTTCTGACGGACAGATCATTCATTGCAAAGATTGCAGATTCTATTTGATGATACAAAATATCATGCCATTTTTATGTTATCTGTTTTCCAGCAAAATATCCAAAGGTTGTGAAGATTATAAAACAAAATTATCACGACGGCAACTTGTATTTCAATTATTATATGCCATTCTTCTTGCTTTGATTTTTCATCGATATGGCTTTTCAATACATTTTTTTGAGTACGGGGCCATGGCTTTTTTTTTAATTGCTATTGCAGCAATTGATTTAAAAACCATGGAAATACCGGATAAAATAATCCTTATTGGATTTATTTCGGCAGGTATCTTTATAGTTATTCGTTATATTCTTTTTAAGGATAGTTTGATTCTTCATTTTTCAGGTTTTTTAGCAGGTGGTGGTATTTTTCTGTTGATTGCCTTGATAACAAAGGCAATGGGAGGCGGTGATATCAAACTCATGGCATTATTAGGATTTTGGGTGGGGATCAGGTCGATTTTTACGATAGTTTTTTTATCTTTTTTTATTGCTGCAATTTTTTCGATTATCTTATTGATAACGGGAAAGAAAGGCAGGAAAGATTTCATTCCTTTTGGACCGTTTATTTCTATGGCGGCTTTTCTGGTTGCAGTATTTGAAGATGAACTTTGGCATGTCTGGTTTTTACTCTTTTAAAAGGGGACCATTTTCATGCAAGTAATTATTTCATAATATATATTAAAGATTATATTTGGTATAATAAATATTAGAAAAAAAGTTAAGCTGCTCTTGGCCGCCTATAAAGGGGGAGTCTTAGAGCTGTCTAATGAGATCAATAAAGACTTGGAGGCATTCATGTGAATATATTAGTAACTAATGATGACGGTATTTATGCAAAAGGGATAAGAGCACTGGTAGAAGCTTTGTCCGGACTGGGAAAAGTATTTGTGGTAGCACCGGACAGTCAGAAAAGTGCATGCGGGCATGGTATTACCATTCATGACCCTGTAATGGTCAGAGAGGCATCCTTTGAAGGAGCAGAAAAGGCCTGGTCTGTTTCCGGTACACCTGCAGATTGTGTAAAATTAGGAAGTTCGATGCTGATACCGGATAAAATAGATATACTTTTTTCAGGAATCAATCAAGGAGGAAATATGGGAACGGATATTCTTTATTCCGGGACGGTATCCGGTGCAATAGAAGGTATTCTTCTAGGCATTCCGTCGGTGGCTGTTTCTCTTGATTCCCATACTGGAGATGATTTTGAAGCATCACAAAAAATATCCCGGACGGTCTGCAAGAAAATGATGACAAAGGAACTTGAAAGAGAGACACTTCTGAACATTAATGTTCCTTATGTTTCAAAAGATCGCATAAAAGGTGTTCAGATTACGAAGTTAGGGATAAGGGAATATACCGAATCCTTTCAGGAGAGGAAAGATCCCAGAGGCAGAGTATATTATTGGTATTCCGGGACACCTAAAAATGTGTTCAGTGAAGAAGACACTGATGTTATGGCTGTGGAAAAAGAATATATATCCATTACGCCCATACATTTTGATTTGACAAATTATCGGATTATAAATGATGTAAAAGATTGGGGAATCCGGTACGAGTAAAAATGCTAAGTGATTAATCACTTAGCATTTTATCATCAAAAAATTTCACAAATTTTGGGATAGCAGAATAAACCGGGAGTTTTTTATAAATCATTTTGAAATTCTGGACGATTTTTGTGGATTTGACTTTAATTAATTTGATGGAAGAAAAGTCCGATTCCTCATCCAGTGCAATATCCGGGAGATAAGCGACTCCCATGGAAGAGACCACCGCTTTTTTTACAGATTCAAAAGAACCTAATTCCAGCTTGACCTTTAATTTCCTCGTATCAAATCCCAAGTTGTTAAGCTTTTGAAAAAGCTTTGTGCGGAATTCATAATTTTCATTCATGGTAATAAAAGGGTAACTGGATAAAGACTGCAATTCTATTTCATCCGGAATAGGATAATCCTTATGTGCAAAAAGGATAAATTCGATATTTCCTATCTCTTTGCATATATAGTCTTTATCTAAAAAATCATCACACATAAAACCGATATCACAAACGCCTGTTTTCAAATGTTCCAATATAATTTCCGGCTTCTCGGAATAAAGTTTATAACGAATGTCCGAAGTATTTAACCCGGAATCACACAGGATTCTTGTTAGAAAATAATCATCTAAAGAGCAGCAGGCTTCTATTCGTATAGTTTGAACATTTGTGGCTTTATGATCCAGTTCGTCCAACATTTTTGAATAAATATCAATAATTGACTTTGAATGCTTAAATGCGATTTCACCCATTTCGGTAAGTTCCGCACCCTTATTACTTCTTTCCAAAAGTTTGTGCCCCAGAGTGTTTTCAAATTTTTGAATCTGTTGGCTCAGTGCCGGTTGAGATATATGCAACTCTTTAGCTACTTTTGTGATATTTTTGTATTTTGCAATATTATAAAAATATTTTATTTGTTCTATACTCATAATATATTGACTCCTTTATTAGTCCTATTATACCATAAAAAGATACAGCCGGATTATCTGATAAAAAGATATTTATGGGAAAAAAAGGTGATAAGATGAGAAAAGAAGCCGTAGCAGTACTAAATAAAGAAAAGATTGCATTTATGGATTTGGAGCCAATTGGGCATCATAGCCTCAACAGGAATTATGTTTTTCTTGTCAAAGGAAAAGAGGACTTAATTTTTAAATTTTATGGAAAAAAAGTAAAGTATCTTTGTGAAAAAAGAGCACTTTCATGTCTGAAAACTTTTAAAGAAATTCCAAAGCTGAAATCATCTGGAGATGATAATGTACCATGGATTTTGATGAATAAAATTGAAGGTGCTTTACTTCAGGAAGTATGGGAATCTGTTTCCCGGGAGAACAGGAACCATTTATTGAGATCTATGGGAGAACTTTTAGGAAGGCTGCATAACCAACAGACACAGGATTATTTTGGTCTATGGGAAGACCTAAGTCCAATTCCTCCTGAAAATAATTTTATAAAGTACAGAATAAAGAATGACAATAGAATCATGGAAAAAATCAGAAATCAGAATCTGCCGGATAAAAAAATATTTGAAGAAGCCTATGATGAACTGAAAAATCTTTATACTAAATTGGACCCTGATACTAAAGGAGTTATCTGTCATAGGGATTATTCTTTTAGAAATATTCTGGTCACTAAAGAGAATAACAACAGAACAATCAAAGGTTTAATTGATTTCGAACATTGTCAGATAGATGATCCGGCGATTGATTTCAATACATTATACCAGTACCAGATGCTGAACACCGATGATATGGAAAAAGCCTTTTTTGAGGGATATGAGAAATATATGGCCAGACCGGGAGATTTTAAAGAAAGGAAAAAATATTATATGATAAACTTAGGATTACACACTTGCAGTTGGTCATATGAAAAAGCTAATAACTTTTATAACAGTGGTGTGAGATTACTGAAATCTATTTTGTAGGAGGATATATTATGAAATTGGAAAAGGAAGACAGTGTATTGATTCTCATTGATTTTCAGGAAAAATTGATGCCGGCAATAAAAGCCAATGACGAACTTGAGAAAACAGTGATAAAACTTATAAAAGGGTGCCGTGTATTTAATGTTCCTGTTATAATGACACAACAATATACAAAAGGGCTGGGGGAAACGGTTGCTCCTATAAGAGAAGCAGCCGGGGAATTATCACCTGTGGAAAAAACGGCCTTCAGCTGTATGGGAGAACCTGAATTTATTCAGGAACTTGAAAGGATCGGCAGGACATCCGTTATTATTGCCGGCATCGAAGCACATATTTGTGTACAGCAGACAGTATTGGATTTATTGGAATCGGGATATAGGGTATTTATTGTTTATGATTGCATAGGATCAAGAAATAATCAGGATAAAAAGTATGCAGGAAGACGAATGACGGCAAGTGGTGCAATAGGAACTACCTATGAATCCGTCCTCTTTGAACTTTGTAAAAACGCTAAAACAGAAGGTTTCAAAGAAATCTCAAGGCTGGTTAGATAAGTATTGTGAGATTTTGATTTAGAGTAATTTCAAAATTATAGACAATTGAATACTGTTGATAAATATTCTTTTCCGTTATCTACCATCTTATCTATTACCAAAATTTTTAATCAAATAGCTAAAGTCATTCATATTTATACAACAGTATTCAATTCATAAGATACTTTGTTTTTAGTCTGAAATTTTGAGAGTAATCTCAAAATTCTTTATCTTAAATCTTAGCTTATAATCTTAAAATGATACTATATGTCCTCTTTAAACATTGCAATGTACTTTTCGATATATTTTACCGGGCGGTAAGAGAGTTTTGCTTTTCGCAGCCCCGGTATACCCATATCCTCTTCACGGTTCACATACTTTACCGTATTTGCTGTATGTCTGCAAAACTCATTGTTTATAGCCTGGTAAAGTCCTCTATAATCAGGGTTGGCTTTTTCCACATGGACAGAGACGGCTTTTTTTCCTAAAGGGCCGCCAAGAGTAAAAGCTTCTATTTGATTGTTGATTAAAATTGCACCGCCTATAAAACCGGCTGCCGTATAATATGTGAACGCTTCTTTCAAAGCTTCTTCTTCCATTTTCAAAAGACTCATTTCATTGGCATTTATTTGCTTTTTGCCGATGTTTTTTTTATTTAACTGCAGACATTCATTTGCCATATCCGGGGTCAAAGGGATATATTTATAGTCATAATTTTTTTTAAAAAAATTCAGATGATTTTTTTTACTGTGAAATTTTTTCCCTTTTAATTCAATCAAATCTTTAGAAAGATATACATAATCATAATTCGGCCTGTCAGAAGTAAAATCCATACGGTGCGGTTTCGCACCTTCTATAATATCTACCATATGAAAAGGCAATAACCGGATGCTAAAAAGATAGCCTTTTTCTTCAAAAATCTTTCGCACCTGATCAATTGTAGCAGATAGCAGATTCAAATCATAGCAGCCTGTTTTTGTCAGAGGAGGAAATAAAAAAGGTTCTGCTTCAGTAACTTCCAAATGACTGTTTCCGGAAATACAAAGAAAATCATTGATGATTTCATATTTGAAATGGTTCAGATTTTTCCACATAAACAAACTGGTAAATGTTAAGCCGGAGGTTTTATAATCATAAGCTTGCAGATATTCATCAAAAATTTTTTTATCCTGTATGGTTATGGAATTTTTCAGCATAAAAGACACCTCGTAATAGTAATGAAAAATTGTTCAAAAACCTCATTATTTTAAAAATAAAGTTTTCATAAATAGTGATGGCCATGAAAAATTTTCAAAGAGTAACTTATATTTATTTACAAATAATATTATTGACAGCTTAACACAATGTCAATACATTTTTTAGAAAGGAGTATGAGCATGAAAAAAATCACAGTAATTGTTTTAATTTTTGCTTTAGCTCTGTTTACGGCATGTGCACCTGCTGCGGAGAAACCATTAGACAATAACGGTGGTTATAACAACAATGGGTATATCGATGATAATAATGGATTAATCGATGATGATGGTTACACCGACAATAGAACGTATGATCAGGTAACTCCTAATCAAAACATCCCAAATACACCGAATAACGGAACTACCAACTATCCTAACAATATGGATATGAATCCAAACAACGATAATAATAATTTAAGGACAACACCTTAAATAGCGGAAAACAAATTATTAAAACCACGTTATTGCAAAATGCCGGTTAAAACAACGACCGGCTTTTTGATTATGTCTCAAAAAACAGACAGGTGTACATATATCGTTACAAAAACTTTAGCAAGCGATAAAACAGGTGGCTGAATAACAGTATTTATTATTGGCATAAAACTTGCAATATAAACTTGCAATATAAAAATGAATAATAGAGAAAATATGCTTAAGGAGGATTTAATATGAAAGAAGTTGTAATTGTTGGTGCAGTAAGGACTCCTATAGGAACATATGGCGGTGCATTAGCATCCGTATCGGCAGTTGAACTTGGAAAGATATCCGTTATAGCTGCTATGGAAAGAGCCGGTGTAAAGCCTGAAATGGTCAATGAGGTGATATTCGGAAACGTATTGCAGGCCGGGCAAGGCCAGAATGTGGCAAGGCAAGTTGCAATGGCATCAGGAATACCAAAAGAAGTACCTTCTTTTACTCTTAACAAGGTATGCGGTTCGGGGCTTCGTGCTGTTAGTCTTGCTGCTCAAATTATTAAATTGGGAGATGCCGACTGTATCGTTGCCGGTGGAACTGAAAACATGAGCATGGCACCATATCTTGCGCCGAAAGTAAGATGGGGAGCTCGAATGGGTGATTTCTCAATGGTGGACTATATGGTTCATGACGGACTCTTCGATATTTTCAATAAGTATCATATGGGCATTACTGCAGAGAACATCGTTGAACAATGGGGCTTAACAAGAGAAGAGCTTGATGAATTTGCTTTGAGATCTCAACAAAGAGCAGAAGCAGCCATAAAATCAGGGAAGTTTAAAGATGAAATTGTTCCGGTTACGATTCCACAAAGAAAGGGAGATCCAAAGATATTTGATACGGATGAGCATCCAAAATTTGGGGCTACATTGGAAAAAATGGCCGGTTTGAAACCTGCATTTAAAAAAGATGGTGCGGTTACAGCTGCTAATTCTTCAGGAATCAATGACGGAGCAGCTGCAGTTGTTGTAATGTCTAAAGAAAAAGCCGAAGCATTAGGTTTAAATATTCTGTGTACCATTAAATCTTACGGATCTGCAGGACTTGATCCAAGTATAATGGGATATGGACCTGTTCCTGCGACAAAGGCTGCTTTGGAAAAAATAGGCATGACAATAGACGATTTGGATTTAGTTGAAGCAAACGAAGCTTTTGCAGCCCAGTCTGTAGCAGTAGTCAGAGATCTTGGGCTTGATTCCGAAAAGACCAATGTTAATGGGGGAGCCATCGCTTTAGGCCACCCGATAGGTGCTTCAGGAGCCAGAATTTTAGTTACATTGTTATATGAAATGATGAAGAGAGATGCCAAAACCGGTTTGGCAACGCTTTGCATAGGCGGCGGCCAAGGGACATCACTTATTGTAGA
Organism: Anaerovorax odorimutans; assembly: GCA_016841185.1. Classification (GTDB taxonomy): domain Bacteria; phylum Bacillota; class Clostridia; order Peptostreptococcales; family JAAYPU01; genus JAENZQ01. The sequence continues at coordinate 105,001 of JAENZQ010000003.1, read as the reverse complement.
AAGATAATTGACGTAACTGTAAAAAATGCCCGAAACCATTTGGTTAAGGGCATTTTTGTTTTTTCGTCACCTAATTATATTTCCCCTCATACTATAATTATATGTATTCACCTTAAAATGGAGGGGAAAGTATTGACGTGGCCGGTTAAAATTTTTGATAATGAAAATAATGATATCTATACTCTTGATATAGATGAAGCATCTGCTTTGATAGCAATATCCAATATGCCATATTCTTTTCCCGATGAGGCACTGAAAGCTCAGATTATTATGGCAAGGACCTTCCTTGCAAAAAAAACCAGAAACTTGGGCGGGGAAGGGTGTAACCTTCATAAAGAGGCAGATGTCTGCAGAAGTTCACATTGTATTTTTTTTCATAATAAAGAGGAGTTGTTTTCTCTCTGGGGCAAGGAAAGTACAAACCGATGGAGCCGGGTTTGTTCACTGGTTACTGAGACCAAAGCTCAGATTGCCGTAATGAATGGAAATCCTATTTTGCCGTTTTTTCATAAAGCATGCGGGGGTTCGACTGAAAACAGTGAGAATATCAATGGTATTCCCATTACTTACCTGAGGAAAACTTTTTGCGATTATTGTAAAGATAATTGTGATGATATTATTAATATCGATATCGATATTGAAGAAATGGAAAAAATTTTAAATACAAAAACCTCAATGATAAACTGGCAAATTGGTTCGGAGATAAAAGGCATCATTGAAAATGTTGAAAGAGACGAAGATGGGCGAATAAAAACCGTTAAAATTGGAAATACCATATACAAAGGACAGGAAATAATTGAGAAGATTGGGATTGGTTCAACAAGATTCGGATGGAAACCAAAAGTGATTACATTTGAATCCAAGGGATTCGGCAACGGACTGGGTCTGTGTCAATATGGGGCCAAGGGTATGGCCTTAGAAGGAAAAACGGCTGAAGAGATTTTAAAGGTATATTTTACAGGTATTGATATTATTCCTCTAAGAAAGTATGAACCTTTAAAACTTCTCGATGACCGGAAATTTCTTTTAGACCCCGGGAATGGCGCCAAGATCGGCGAGATATATATGGGAAGGGATATGCTTCTCGATATATGCTGCAGAATAAAGAAAAAATTGTCGCTTCTCGGTGCAAAAGTATATTTAACCCGAAAAAAAAATGATTTTTGCCCCATGAAAGACAAAGTTATGATGGCGGATTCATTAAATCCTGAATTTTATATCAGCCTTAATTGTAATTTTGAAAAAAATTCAAATCTGTCCGGTACAGACATTTTTCATTTTCGTGGAGACACAGAAAGTCATATTTTGGCAGAGCTTATAATGGACCGCCTTGATTCGTATACAACTTTAGTACAAAAGGGTGTAAAAATTGCGGAGTTATCTCTCTTTAAAGAAATAAAAGTAAATGCACTATTAATTGAATTGGGATATTTGTCTAATGAGCATGATCATAATATATTTAAAGACGAAAATGGAAAAGAAAGTATATCGGAAGCAATTGCTGAAGGTATAATAAAATTTTATAATAAGAATTGATAAAAATTCTATTATATATGTTGACTTAATGTTAATACTTGTAGTATAATGCTATTTTAAAGTCAAATAAATTGCGTCACGGTTTTGAAAGAAGGTGGTTGAACTTGGCGCAAAGCAAAGAAATAGACGAAATAAAGAAAAAAATTGAGGACATGTTAGGAGTAAAAGTACGTCTAAAAACCAATAAAGGCAGAAAAAAAATCTCTATAAGAACAGGAATTGTTGAACATACATATCCGAGTATATTTACTGTTAAAATCAAAGATAAATATGATAAAGAAAGAACCGTGTCTTATGCATATACAGATATTCTCATTCGGAATGTTCAAATAATGCCTTATGAAGAAGAACCAAAAATACAAGCTTGTTAAGAATTTATAAAAACAGACAGCTCAAAAAGAGCTGTCTGTTTTTTTATCCGATGGCTACGAATTCGCCTGACCCGAAAGAACGAAAACTCTACGTGAGCCAAGATCTCTGTTTATCCGAAATAAAACTATCATATTTTTGTACAAACAAAATATAGTTATATTAAATAAAAGGGAATAAGGAGGAAAAATTATGACAGCAGAATCAATAAGGGATACCTTCAAGATGTCACAAATGTCTGAAAAAGATTCTGTCCAAATTTTGCTTGAAGAAGATATTTTGGTGCCGGATTCCAAGCCTGATTTATCTAAAATCGTATCAATTGAAGGCAAAATGAATGTGATCGACAAAGAAACCGACAGCAGCGGCACACAGATTTCAGGAAAAATCGATGTTAAACTGATGTACATTCCAATGGCTGAAACAGATGATTTCCCGTTAATACCCATGGATGCTGTGATTAACTTTAAGCATGAATTGGACTATCCTGTTTCAGATAAATCCGAAGTAGAGGTTGCAGGGAATGTAGAGCACATGGACTTTGAAATCGTAAACGAAAGAAAATTAAGAGTAAAAACAGTTACAAACATTACTTCCAGGGTTTATGATACATTGAATGTAGACTTGTTTTCAAATTCTGAGGATGAAGAAATGCAGCTTTTAAAAAGCGAGGCAATGTACACAGATATTGTTGAAAAGAAAAAAGCCCCTATAGATATCAGGGAAGAACTGTCTGTTAAAGAGGGAATGCCTGAAATAGGAAAAATTCTTAACTGGGACATCAATATTATTGAAAACCAAAGACAGTTGGTAAAAGACAGAGTAGTGGTCAATGCTGAAATACAGTATAATATTTTATACCTCAGCGAAGAAGTTGAATCGGTCCCTGTTCTATTTAGAGAAAAGTCGGAATTCACGCAATTTATTGATGTTAAAGAAGATGACGGTACAGCAGACAGTAAAGTAGAATTTATATTAAAATATTCCGACATTAAAGTAAAAAATGATGCCAACGATAATATGACGATTTTTGATGTTTACGTTGATATTATGACAAATGTGGAAATTTCAAAGACTAAAGTTAAAGAATTTATAGTAGATGCTTATAATCCGCAGAAACAAATAGAAGCACAAAAAGATAAAATCCAATGTAAACTCATGTCAGATAAAAGTGCAGCAGACGTATCGATAAAAGAATTATTAAACATTCCGGACAATTTACCGGATATGGAAAGAATCATCTATATTACCGGAAAGGCTTTTGAGACAGGAAGTGTTGTAGAACATGGAAGAGATATTATAGAAGGGATCCTTTCTTCAAATATTTTGTATGTATCTAATGAGGGAAACAGAAAGACATATGGGTTTAATGAAGAAATACCATTCAGACATGCCGTTGAAATAGCCGGGCTTTCTTCAGAAAAGACAATAGAGCATGATATTACTGTTCGGAGATTGGATTTTGAAATGATCAATTCAAAACAAATAGAAATAAATGCAAGTTTATACGTAAAAAGTACTTCTTATAAAAAAGATACCTATGAGGTACTTACGGATGTTTTGACAATAGATGCGGATGTAAGCATTGAAGAAAATCCGAGCATTATACTTTATGTAACAAAAAAAGGGGATAGTCTTTGGAAAATAGCAAAGAATTACCGAACAACCATTGAAGAGATTAAAACCATTAATAACATGCTTGAAGGCAGTGATATCAAACCTGGAGAAAAATTAATTCTGCTTAAAAACTGTCAATAGAGGACAGGGGCAAGGGATAGATTAAAAATCAGATAAGAGATAATAAATAATAGATAAAGCGAGATAGGTTTTGTAAGAAAAATATACAAAACCTTCTTTTTATCAATTTTTTTGTAAATTTTTTAAAAGTAGTATATAATACAGTATACAAAAAACAAACAGGTGAGCAAATGAAGAAAATAAGGGTAAAAGCTTATGCAAAAATTAATTTGGCAATTGATGTTTTGAGAAAGAGAGAAGATGGCTATCATGAAGTGCGAATGATCATGCAGCAAATCGGTCTTTACGATGAAATAATGATTGAAGAAATACCGGAACCTGAGATAAAAATATGCACCGATTTGGATTATCTCCCGGAGAACCGGGAGAATCTTGCGTTCAGAGCAGCAGAGAATTTTATACAAGCTTTTGGAATAAAAAAAGGAGTGCAGATTAACATTTCAAAAAATATACCGGTATCTGCAGGATTGGCCGGAGGAAGCGCAGATGCGGCTGCCGTACTCAATGGGCTTAACCGTTTATGGGATATAAAAGATGAAAAGCAGCTTATGGCGTTGGGAAGCAGGATAGGTGCCGATGTACCTTTTTGCATCTTAGGAGGCTGTGCATTAGCCGAGGGTATTGGAGAGAAACTTAATCCTGTGAAAGAGGTGGATTGTTTCATTGTTTTATGTAAACCTAACATGCGAATTTCCACAGGAGAGGTTTATCAGAAACTTCAGTTTCAGAATATTACAAAACGCCCGAATATCGATGCATTGATTGATCATTTGAATCAAAATGCGCCCATAGAAATATTCCGAAAGGATATGATCAATGTACTTGAGACTGTTACAATGAAAGAGTATCCAATTCTTTATAATATTAAAAAAAAGCTGTTGGAATGCCAGGCAGAAGCTTCACTAATGAGCGGAAGCGGGCCTACTGTTTACGGTTTGTTCAAAGATTATAACCGGGCAAAATCAGCTCAGGAAAATTTGAAAAAATTGTATAAAGAAACCTATTTAGTTAAATCTATTCCCCAAAAAGAGCTCTTGATAAAGCAGGAGGGATAATAATGGAGATTGAAAAATTCAGAATTCACAATCATCGCCCTTTAAGAGAACTGGTTTTTGAGCAGCTAAGATCCTCCATATTAAATGGCAGCCTCAAGCCGGGAGAAAGGCTGATGGAGATTGATCTGGCAGAAAAGTTGGGAGTAAGCCGGACACCTATAAGAGAGGCCATCCGAAAGCTGGAACTGGAAGGCCTGGTGGTTATGGAAGTCAGAAAAGGAGCTTATGTAGCCGATGTTTCCGTAAAAGAAACGCTGGACATTCTCGAAGTCAGGAGTGTCCTCGAAGGCCTGGCAGCATCATTAGCTGCAAAGAGAGTGACAAAAGAAGAGCTGGAAGAAATGCAAGTTACTTTGGAATCATTTAACCAAGCTGTAAAAGACGACGATATGAAGAGAATGATTGAACAGGATACCAGGTTTCACAATCTGATTTTTAAGAGTACAAGAAATAAAAAGCTAATACAGATTGTCAACGGCCTTCAGGAGCTGGTGCTGAGGTTCAGGATTACCTATTTTACGGAGTACAAAAGAGCAACAGACATGCCGGCGGAACATCAGCTTATTTATAAAGCCATAGCCAACGGAGATCCTATTGCGGCCCAGAAAAACGGACAATACCATATCGATATGCTGAAAGAGACCATATTGAATGAAGAACCGAAGGAATAAAATAAAGAGGTTAGGTGACTGGGTACAGGAAACAGGGGGCAGCGTAAAGTAGATAAGAGTCTGATTTTTGTCAGGATTAAAAGAAAATAGAAAAAGGGCCATAAAGGGCCATAAATAGTAGGGACAGCCCTCGTGGCTGTCCCAAATTCGGTAATTTATACATGTATGGCTTCAAGGTTATATATTACTTTTCACAAAGAGAGTTTGCCTAAGGGCAAATTTTTTTTTATTTACAGTATCAATTTTAAATCAAAATACATTACTTTTTTCTTCAATATCTGTTCATTTTTCTAATAAACGTATAAAAGGCTTTATTGTGGAAAAAATGAAAGTAGAAATTATTTTAAGCTATAAGAGGTGTTGAAAAATGAACCAAAAAAAAAGGATTACAGGATTAGTGGTAATGTCTTTGATTTTATTTACTGCTTTTCTGGTGTTTGATAATGGAAAACAGGAATCAACATATAAGGATAAAATCATCCGATTACATGTGATTGCAAATAGTGATTCTCAGGAAGACCAAGAATTGAAGCTGAAAGTCAGAGATGCTATCATCTGTTCTTTGAATGAACGTCTGGAGGCCTTTGAAAATGTCGAAGAATCAAGAGATTTCATCAGAGGCCATATGGATGAAATAATGGATACGGTCAAAGATACTCTGTTAAAAAGCGGCTCTGTCTATCCAATCAGTGCCCGGCTGGAGCAGACATGGATACCGGAAAAAACTTATGGAAATCTGACACTTCCTGCAGGAGAATATGAAGCCCTTAATGTGGTTATTGGTGAGGGGGAAGGGCAGAATTGGTGGTGTGTGCTTTTTCCTCCCCTATGTCTTATAGACATTCAGGATAATGAGGTTGGAATTCTTGAAGAAGCTTTAAATCATACATTAACAGAAGAGGAATATCAAATGCTGGCGGATGAAACAAAAGGAGAAGCACCGGTACTGCGGCTCAAATTTAAGACCCTTGAGACGGCAGAGGAATTAAAAGCAGATATTGAAAAACTGTTAGAAAAATTCAATAAAGAAAAAGCATCTATTGAGTAGAGGAGGTCTACATGAAGCGGTTCTTATTCATATCCATGAGTTTATCGGTTATCATGATAACTTTATTCATGTTCAATATTTCTTACTTTTTTCACAATGTACATGCGGCAGAAACCATTTATTGGGGATCCCGAGGGCAGAGTGTGCGGGAAGTCCAGACCCGGTTGATTAACTGGGGATATATGCAGGGGACAGCAGATGGCGTGTTTGGGCAGTTGACCTATGATGGCGTAGTAAAATTTCAAAGAAAACACGGTTTAAAACCTGATGGTGTTGTAGGCCCGAATACCTATAAAGCATTAGGTATGCCTGCAGGTGCCCCAAACAGGGCGTCAGGAGGTTCGGTTACCAGAAATGATGAGAAGGTACTCCTCGCAAAAGCTATTACAGGAGAGGCCCGGGGAGAGCCTTATGTGGGGCAGGTTGCAGTAGGTGCCGTAATTTTAAACAGAACCAGAAATCCGTCGTTTCCCAACACCATACCAGGAGTGATTTATCAGCCGTTAGCTTTTACTGCAGTTGCAGACGGACAGATTAATTTACCCCCTGATCCCTCCTGTTTAAAAGCAGCAGAAGATGCATTAAACGGTTGGGATCCGTCAGGAGGCTCCCTCTATTACTGGAATCCTGCAAAAGCAACCAGTAAATGGATCTGGTCAAGGCGGGTCGTAACTGTTATAGGAAAACATTATTTTGGATTATAATTTTTAGAGGTTAGAGGTTAGAGGTTAGAGGTTAGAGGTTAGAGGTTAGAGGTTAGAGGTCAGAGGTTAGAGGTCAGTGGGTTAGGGAAATTGATAATGGAGAATTGAGACTTGACAATTATGGAGGGCTTTGTCCCAAAGACTTCATTCACTAACCACTAATCACTAACTCAATCTATACCCTATAATCCATACTCCATAATCTAATTATAAGGATGGTACGAATGAAATATAAATACATAAATTTTACAATTATTGTTTTTCTTATAGTAGGCCTTATCGGAACAGGTGTCTGGGGATATTTACAATATAGGGATAAGGAAAGTTATTACCGCTATATTGATAATCAGGTGCAAAAAAGATATTATGATCTGGTGGGCAGTGTGGAAACCATTACCGCAGAACTATCCAAACTGATGGTTTCATCTCAGACGAAAGAAAACATTGTTTTATTTTCAAAAGTCTGGCAAAGTGCCTATAATGCAGAAGAATATCTTTCACAGATACCCATCCGTCATGAAGAGTTGACCAAATCCAATAAATATTTTAATCAGCTTGGAGATTATACTTTTGCAATGGCCCAAAAGAGCATAAAAGGGGAAAGGCTTTCCTCCGAAGATATAAATAATCTTCAGCAGTTATATGAGTATTCCGTGAACTTGTCTGAGGGGCTTCGTGAAGTAAAGGATGAAAGCATCGGAGGGCAGATGTGGACCAGTCAATTCAAACAAAACAAAGATACCCAAATGATAAAGGAAGAAACTGAAGAGGCAGAAGCAGAGAATCCCATCGAAATGCAATTTACTCAGTTTGAAGAAAGGATGAATCTTTATCCGGAGCTTATTTATGACGGTCCTTTTTCAGAGCACATGATACAAGGTATAAAGCCAAGACTTCAGGGAAAAAAGATCACCGAGGAAGAAGCTGCGGAAAAAGTACGTGAATTCATTGGTAAAGACAGAATACAACAGATGGAGAGTCAACCGGGAGTAGACGGTAGGATTGTAACCTATAATTTCAAGGTACAGCAAAATAACCATGCAACACCTACTTTTATTTGCGTATCTGAAATAGAAGGATATATTGTAAATGTACTGGACAATAAACAGGTTAATCAGGCGAATTATTCACGAAAGCAGGCTGTGGAAATAGCCAACCAGTTCTTAGAAGATAAAGGTTTTAAAGAGATGGTGCCCACTTATTCTCTTAAAACAGATAATACGGTATTTATTGTCTATGCAGCTTCACAGGAAGGGGTGATCATGTATCCCGATCTTATCAAAGTCAAAGTTGCGCTTGATAATGGAGATATAGTAGGATTTGATTCAGCCCACTATCTGACGCTTAATTATCAAAGACAGCTTTATCCTCCGAAGCTAACGCCGGATGAGGCAAAGCAAAGTGTCAGTGTCAGAGCCAGAATAGAAGATGAGCCAAAATTATGCTATATCCCCACGGAATTTGGCGGAGAAATTTACTGCTATGAAGTAAAAGCCAGCAGAGGGGATGAGCATTTTCTGATCTATATAAATGCCGAAACAGGCATAGAGGAAAAAATACTAAAAGCTGTTATCAGTCAGGACGGAACTCTAATGATTTAATAATGAATAATTAAAGTAAGACTCTTCGTGTACGAAGAATTTTAAATTATAGATTAAGTACCTTGATGACGTATTGATTATCTGAATTGGAGATTTTGTAAAAGAAGTTACAAAATCTTTTTTTCTTTGCAATTTAATTCTACATTGCCATCCCTTAGTGATATAATAGTAATGATTGAAATAAAACTATCGGGGGTATTATAATGACAGATAAAATTCGTTTGGGCATTGTGTTTGGAGGCAGATCCGGAGAGCATGAAGTTTCTCTTATGTCGGCAGCCTCTGTGATCAATGCTGTGGATAAAAAGAAATATGAAGTCATTTGTATTGGAATTACTAAAGAAGGTGAATGGCTTCTCTTTGAAGGAGAACCTGAAGATATAGAAAATGGCTGTTGGGAAAAACAGGCAAGGGAGATGCTTAAAGGAGATTCTCAAAAATTCGGACTTGATATTATGGGCCCCTTTGGTCTGAAGGCAAGGGCGGATATTGTATTTCCTGTTCTTCACGGCCCTTATGGTGAGGACGGCACCATACAGGGCTTGTTTGAAATGGCGGATATTCCTTATGTAGGGGCAGGCGTGCTGGGATCTTCGGCTGCAATGGACAAAGCTTGTTCCAAAATTATTTTTGAACAGGTAAATCTTCCAATATGTAAATATAAAGTGATCTTGAGAAGTGATATTAAAAAGGACAGGGAGAAAACTGTTTCAATAATAGAAGAAAAATTCCAATATCCAGTGTTTGTAAAGCCTGCAAATCTGGGTTCCAGTGTGGGTATTACAAAAGCACACCACAGGGATGAATTTGAAGACGCTCTCCTTGAAGCCTGCAGGCATGACAGAAAAATCATAATAGAGGAGTTTGTGAATTGCAGGGAAATAGAATCAAGTGTTATTGGAAATGATGATCTTTTGGCTGCAGCAGTAGGCGAGACTATTTCCTCCAAAGTATTTTATGATTATTAAGCAAAATATTTTGACGGGTGAAAGTCCAAATTATGCATTCCTGCAGATATAACCGATTTGCAGAAAGAACAAGTAAAAGCTTATGCAATTAATGCTTACTGAGCTTTAGACTGCTGCGGTTTTGCAAGAGTTGATTTCTTCATCAATAAGGATACAGGAGAGGTGTTGATCAATGAAATCAATACCATTCCCGGATTCACAAGATACAGCATGCTTCCCCTATTATGGAAGGAACAGGGTATTGACTATCCTCAGTTGATTGATAAACTAATTATGTATGGTTTGGAAAGATATAAAGAAAAGCAGAGGTGCAAGGTCTAAGGAGTCAGGATACAGGTTCAGAGGACAGGTTACAGGAGACAGGGGATATTTCGGATGTCAGGGGTAGAAGCAGTATTTGAGATTTAAGGTTTAAGGTTTATGATTTAAGATTAAAGGATAATTTTGCTCAGCAAATTTCCATACTCCATACTCTGATTCTGTCATCGCGAGGAGCTATAGCGACGCTGCAATCTCAAGTTTCAAAATAGCGAACACTAAAACTTAAACGTCAGAAGGTGAAGGCATGAAAAATATTATGTTGAAAATTATTGGAAAACAATTGAATAAAGATGGGGAACAAGATGTTGTCGAACTGATTACGGAAGGAAAATATTATCAGAAAGGGGATTCGACGTATCTGATATATCAAGAAACGGACCTGTCAGGGGTCAAAGGGTGTACCACCACATTAAAAGTTACAGGAGATATCATTCATATGAAAAGATTTGGCTCCGCATCTTCCGAAATCCATTTTCAGAAAGGAAAAAGATTCAACACGCACTACAATACACCTTATGGAAATGTTGAAATGGAAGTTGTAACCAAGAAAATTGAAAATGCGTTAAACAGTTCCCGTGCAGCAGGATTTCTTAATATTGAATACGATATTAGCTTTTCAGGACTTGCAGAGGGAAGAAACAAACTGAACATTGAGATTATGGACAAAGTAAAGCATTAAAATTCGGAGGTTTGCCATCGCAAGGAGCGATAGCTATGGGGCGATCTCCAAAAAGGTCTTAGGGATAAGGGAAGAAGGATAGAAGGTCAGTGGGTTAGGAAGATTGATAATAGAGAGTTGAGAATTGACAATCATGGGTGGGCTTTGTCCCAAAGCCTTCATTCATTAACCCCTAACCTCTAATTTACTATGAATTTATTATAAATAATTAAGTACACAAAGGAGGATAAACTGTGAAGGCAAAAAGACCTGCAGCGAAAAAAACAATTGTATTACTAATATCCGTCATGATGGTATTCTCTTCTGTTTTATTTCCGGCTTTTGGGGCAGAAGATGAAAAAGAAACATATCTGAATGAACAGATGGATTTTATGAAGCGTTTGATTCTATACATTGAAGCGAATTATTCCGATGAAGTTGACTATGAAAAACTGGTAAACGGTGCATTTAAAGGATTGTTTGAAGCATTAGACCCCTACAGCACTTATTTTCCTGAAAAGAAATCCCTTGATAATTTTGTTGAATCCGTGTCAGGAGAATACAATGGTATCGGGGTTATAATTGAAGCAAAGAACAACCAGTGTACCATCGTATCTCCCATATTTGATTCCCCGGCTTATAAGGCGGGGATACTATCGAAAGATGTAGTGGTAGAAGTGGATGGACAAGATGTAACGGCTCTAACAACTGAAAGCATCGTGAATTTGCTCAGAGGCAAGCCTGGAACAAAGGTGACTGTTGGGATTAAAAGAGAAGGGAAGAAGGATATCCTCCGATTTGAAATAATAAGAGAAACCATTAAAATGTCATCTGTTAACCATGAAATGAAAGAAAACAAAATCGGATATATCCGAATCCTGAGCTTTGACAGCAATACAGGCGACGAATTTAAAGCCGCATTGAAGGAGCTTAGACAAGAAGACGCCAAGGCACTGATTATTGACTTGAGGGATAACGGAGGCGGATACATTAATACGGCTCTTGAAGTAGCAGAACAAATCGTCCCTGAAGGCCCCATGATGCATTTCGAAAAACAGGGAGAAATTACGGATACCTATTATTCCGAAACACCTCAGATCGACCTGCCTGTAGCGGTTCTGGTTAACGGCGGCACAGCAAGTGCCTCGGAAATATTGGCAGGGGCTGTTCAGGATACGGATTCAGGTATCATCATCGGAACCAAGACCTTTGGAAAAGGCTCGGCCCAGCAGTCGACAAACCTTACAAACGGAAGCGGTATGAAACTGACGGTTGCACATTTTCTGACTCCGGATAAGAACAGGATACATGGAACAGGGATCACGCCGGATATCATGATGCAGAATAATAACAGTCAGGAACTTGAGAGCTTACTGGATAAAATCCAGTTATTTGCACCGATGATCGAAGACGAAAAACCTGATTTAAATGACACAGGCCTTAATGTCTATGGTGCACAGCAGAGGCTGAAGCTTATGGGATATGATGTAGAGACAACAGGCATTATGGATGAAATGACCTATAGCGCCATAAAGCATTTCCAAAGTGCCCAGGGGTTATATCCCTACGGTATATTGGACTATTCCACAAAAGAAAGTTTAAACCGGGAGATTACCGAATACTTTGAGAACCTTAAAGAAGATGCCCAGCTGGAAAAAGCCATTGAAACACTGACAAAATAGGATTTAAGATTTTTATCCATTTTTTTCAAATGAGAGAGCGGGGTAAAAAAATACGTCTTTTACCTTCCATTTGTTAAAGTACTGGTAAATTGTTACAACGGTTGAAAAAATATAGAGCATAGATTAAAATATTTAAGGTGTTTTTTAAGAAATAATTTACGGGGGTGCATTATGTCTGCAAAGTATGTTTTTATTACCGGTGGCGTTGTCTCTTCTTTAGGAAAAGGCATTACGGCAGCTTCGCTGGGACGTCTTCTTAAAAGCAGAGGACTTAAAGTCATGATCCAGAAATTCGATCCATATATCAATATCGATCCCGGGACTATGAGTCCTTATCAGCACGGAGAAGTTTTCGTTACAGATGACGGTGCCGAAACAGATTTGGATTTAGGTCATTATGAAAGATTTATCGATATCAATCTGAACAAATACTGCAATGTGACGACAGGGAAAATCTACTGGTCCGTATTAAACAAAGAAAGAAAAGGAGATTTTCTGGGCGCTACGGTACAGGTAATTCCGCATATTACCAATGCCATCAAAGAAAGGATTGTTCGGGTCGGACTTCAGGATGAGGTGGATATCGTCATAACAGAGATCGGCGGTACGGTTGGAGATATTGAAAGTCTTCCGTTTTTGGAAGCCATTCGACAAATACGATATGATGTTGGACAGGACAATGTGATGTACATACATCTTACATTGATTCCTTATCTCAGCACCACCGGGGAAATAAAAACAAAACCGACGCAGCACAGCGTCAAGGAGTTGAGAGCTATCGGGATACAGCCGGATTCCATCGTCTGCCGTACGGAAAAGAATCTGACCGACGAGATAAAAGAAAAAATTGCACTCTTTTGTAATGTAGATAAAGATAAAGTTATTGAAAATTGCAGCGTGAATTCTCTTTATGAAGTTCCTTTGCTTTTGGAAAAAAACGGCCTGGCGGATATCGTGTGCGAAAAGCTGAAAGTTATCTGCAGCAAGCCGGACCTTTCGGAATGGGAGACCATGGTCAAAAAAGAAAAAGATATGCATCATATGACAAAGATAGCCCTTGTCGGTAAATATATAGAATTGAAAGATGCCTATTTGTCTGTTGCAGAAGCTCTGAAACATGCAGGAATAGCAAACGATACGAAAATAGACATTCAATGGGTCCATTCCGAGGAATTGAATGAAAGCAATATGCACGAAATGTTAAAAGACTGTCACGGCATTCTGATCCCCGGAGGCTTTGGGCATCGCGGAATAGAAGGAAAAATCTGCGCCGCAAGATATGCCAGAGAAAATAAAATCCCATATTTCGGGATCTGCCTGGGGATGCATATGGCAGTTATAGAATTTGCACGTAATGTTTTAGGTTTTGAAGGTGCCAATTCATCCGAAATAGACCCTCATACCCCTTATCCGGTCATAGACCTGATGCCGGACCAGAAGGACATCGAGGATATGGGCGGTACCATGAGATTAGGTCTTTACCCCTGTAAGATCATAAAGAACACGAAAGTAGAGGAAGCTTATACACAGGACTTGATTTATGAAAGGCACCGGCACAGATATGAATTCAATAATTCCTATAAAGAGCAGTTTACATCTGCAGGAATGAAGATAAGCGGCATATCTCCGGATGACCGTTTGGTGGAAATCGTTGAAATAACAGAGCATCCCTGGTATGTGGCAGGTCAGTTCCATCCGGAATTCAAATCCCGCCCAACCAGACCCCATCCCTTATTCAGAGATTTCATCAGGGCAGCGGTGGAACAAATGAACAATGAATAGATTATAGATTATGGATTAGGTTAGAGGTTAGGGAGGACAGAAATTATTGCCTTTGGTAATAATTTCTACATTAACTGTTATCTCTTATTTGTTATCTCTTATCTTCCCTATTTCTCCAAGTTACTATCTTTCCAACCCACTGACCTTCTATCCTTCTTTCCTTTCTATATTTTAACCTTTTTGTAATACGTGTGTAATGGACATTGATCAATAAACCCTTTATAATTAGGACTGTACTTTTGAGAGAGTATTCGGGTCTCAGGTCCGATAGGAAACAGATTAAAGGCTGGGAGATAAGAGATAATAGTTAAGGTAGAAATTTTGCTTCAGCTAAATTTCTGTCCATCACTAACCTCTAACCTCTAACCCCTATTCCTTAACAATGAATGGCATTTTGTTACAGTTATATTACAAAACAGCCAACGCATTGACTGGCCGAATCCTCGATAGTATAATTAAACGAGATAGAATGTGGGGCATGTCTTGGTATGCCGGCACTTCTATATAAAAAAGTCAAATTGTCTTTGGAAGGGGGAGATGATTTGACATCCTAATCAAATTATAAACCCTTTCAAAAACAAAAATACAAAAGGAGGAACAAATTATATGCGTAAAGTACTTTCATTCGTACTCGTACTTTCATTAGTACTTGGCAGCTTTAGCTTTGCATTTGCTGTACCTGCCGATGTTGAAGGCACAGATTTCGAAACACCGGTACAAGTATTAATGAACCTCGGCATTGTAGAAGGCTATCCTGACGGCAGCTATAAACCGGAAGGCGCTGTTACAAGAGCTGAAATGGCAGCATTTATCGTTAGAGCATTAGGGCTTGAAGATGCTGCAGATTATGTTGGAGCAAGCAGCTTCAGCGACATGGCAGGACATTGGGCCGACAAATATGTGGCTATTATTGCCGGAAAAGGAATCGTCAACGGCTATCCCGACGGTACTTTCCAGCCAAGTTCACAAGTATCCTTCCCTGAAGCTATTACAATGGTTGTAAGAGCTCTTGGATACATCGACGGTTGTGAAAAATTAGTCGGAGCATGGCCTGTAAACTATATTTCCTTGGCAAAAGATCTTGATATTACAGATGATGTAAAAGTACTTCTTTCAGGAGCTGCCGACAGAGGTGCGGTTGCACAGATGGTTTACAATGCATTGACTGTAGAAACTGTATCCGTTGACAATGAAGGTGCAGTAACAAAGAGTGAAGATACGCTTCTTGAAGAAAAACACAATGCAACAGTAGAAATTGTAAAAGTTACACCAAAGATGATTGGTGACGAAGATGAAACTTTAATCGATCTTTCAGAATATGTTTATGCTTATATCGAAGCATATAGAGACGAAGATGATGTAATCATCGCTACTACAGGCATTGATGACGATTATACGGATTTCGTAACAGGCGAATTTGATTTAGACGATCTTGAAATTACAGATGCTGATGATGATGACTATGATGTTTCTATATTAACTGGCAAAGCTTCAGACGCAGGTGTTTATCTAAATGGCGGCGAAGCAGATTATGCGGATGTTAAAGATCTTCTTGACGGTTTTGAAATCACCGTTTACGGTAAATTTGACGATGACGATGATGAAAAATTTGACAAAATTGACGGTATCGTTGCATGGGCACCTACTCTTGAAGTAATGGCAGAAGACGGAGACTTGGATGATATCGAAGATGCCGTTGAAGACGGTAATGGCGACGTATTCGGTATCGAGCTTCCTACCGTAGACAATGACGGCGACGAGCTTGACATGGACAATATCATCGTTGAAGGCGATGTTGACGACTTGGAAGATATCGAAGAAGATGACATCGTTACAATCTATGCTTCAGCGAATAAAGAAAACAGTGATGACGAATATGACAAAGTTAAATTTGTTGTTACCAGAGACGTACAAGAAATCAAAGTTAAGAAAATTTCAGGCGATAAAGTATATGACACAGATAACAACGAATTCAAACTTGCTTCCGTAGAGCTTGAAGTAGCAGGCGACGGCGTAGGAATCAGTGAATTCTCAGTAAGCGATGTATATGATGTATACCTTGATGAATTCGGATTTATCTTTGACATCGAGGAAGTAGATTCTACACCGGATACCTATGGTGTTGTAGTCGGACTTGATAACGGTGACGGTTTTGACAATGCACGAATCCAGCTCTTCACAAATGAAGGCGATACAGTAACATTTGATGTAGACGACGATGATATTTCTAATAGCATTGTTGAGGATAGTGTATGGGGAGCCGACATAGTAACAGGTGCGGTTGTATCTTACAGCTTAACCTCCAGAGATGTGATTGACGAAATGGATGTTGTTATCAGTACCGGTGATGCAATTGAAAGTGACTACAGTGAAAAGAGCAACAGATGGGCAGGCAGAACACTTGACAGTGATGCGGTATTCTTCTTCGTAGATGATGCTGAATATAGCTTTACTCAAAACACTGTCGATGACAGTAACTGGGAAGTAATTTCTTCTCTAACAGATGATGATTCGTATACTGCACATTATGCTCTGGATGGCAGTAAAATTGCCGTAATGCTTATTACCGCAACAACTTCCACAACTGAAGACTACTTTGCAGTAAACAAAGTCTATGAAACAGAAAATGAAAGCGGCGACGATGTATTTGAACTTGAAGGCTTTGTAAACGGCGAACCAGATAATGTTCTGACAACTAAGAACCCAACTGGTATTGATGCAGATACTGAGACAGGACTCGTATACGTTGTTAAATACAGCGGCGATGCAGTAAAACAAGCAGAGATGGTTAGAACTGGTGCAGCAGTAGTTGATGGCTTTGGTATCGTTGAAAGCCGAGACAGCGAAGGACTTGACTTAGAAAGCGGATGGGTTGACGATTATAGTGACGACGTTGTTGTATACTTCATGACATTTGACGGAGATGCTCCTGATGATGTTGAAGTAGGCAAAGTCAGAGACTTACGTGCTGGCGATTTCGTAATCTATATCTTAGATGGCGATGGCTTAGTTGATATGGTATTCGTAGTAGAAGAAGACGATATCGACAAATATAATGCCTATATGCCAACAATCTAAATCATTGACACAAAACTGAAAAACAGTTAAACAAAAGCTCCCGCCGAAATTCGGCGGGAGCTTTTCTCTATACTCCATAATCTGTTTTTAAATTTCTTACAAAACTCTAACAATTACACCCTTTACACACGCCTCTTACTTTAGTAATATTTTATTTAGATTCAAGTGATTTCATTTATGTTACATTTCAAGCTACTCCTTGACTCGTACAAACTATAAAGATAAAATATAAATATATAAATGTGACTTGCCGGTCAGTTTGGAGGAATAAGAATGAATAAAAAAATTGTATCAGGAATTTTAGTATTTGGTTTGATCCTTTCCTTTGCTGTATTCACATCAGCCGATATCAATGTTATAGATAGCATGGACTTTCAAGGGGATGCAATAACCCTTTCGCTGGAAGAGGCTATCGACAGGGCACGTAACGAAAGCGTTTCGGGAAAGAGCATTGACTGGAATGAGGAAAAAGCAGTAGCTGCCTATTGGGAGTATACGGAAAATGCTAAAGCTATTAACGCGGGATGGGATACTGCAAATACATTATTTAGAGGCACATATCCTAATGAAAAGAAGAAAGCGGAAGCTTATGCTAATGCTGAATTAATACAAAGCAGTATTAGTTCTACCCGTTCCGATGCGGAGATATTGAAATTTACAGGAGAGTTTTATAAGGATCAAAGACTCAGAAATAAAACGGCTGAGGAAAACATGCTGAACGCACAAGTAAAGGAGCTTTATTTTACAGTCAACAACTTAAATGAATTGGTTACAGTCAATAAAGAAAATGTTGAGGTGAGACAAAAGCTTTATGATGATACACAGACAAAATTTGAGTTGGGCATGGTTGCAAAGCAGGATGTCCTGTCTGCAGAATATGAGCTTATGAGCGCTCAAACCGATTATGAAGAATCTGTTGTTAATTTGAAAAACGTAAAAATGAAGTTTAATTTACTGTTAGGATATGATCCAATGCAGGAGGTTGTTTTAACAGATACTATTTCAGAAAATGCGGAAGAAAAGGACATCGGTATAGCAGATGCCGTATCAAAAGCACTTTTAGAAAGAAACGAAATCTATGCTGCGAAATTTCAGCTGGATCTTTCCGAAATGACTATGGAAAGTTTAAAGAAAAAATCAACTTCGGCTTCTGAAGTAAAGAAGCAAAGAGTTGCTTTGGAAGAATCAACAGAAAAATATGTCGTAGCATTAGATGATGTAGAGATAGATGTCAGGGGAAAGTATATGGATATGATGCAAAAGAAATCAGCTGTTGAAACAAGTAAAAAGTCTGTAGAATCACTGGAGGAAGCCTTGAGGCTGACACAGCTGACTTATGATTCCGGTATGGCAATTCTCACGGATGTACAGGAAATTCAGACAAAAGTATTTCAGGCAAAAGTGGGTCTTTCCAATGCGATCCTCGATTATAACCTTGCAGTCGATGCATTTGAAGAATCCATGGGCGCTGGACGTTTTACCGTACCATTGTCATAGTTTCAAAAAAAAGCGATTCACCCATACAACTGAAAAATAACCGAAAAAGAGGCTTTTATATATCAAAGTCTCTTTTTGTTTCATTAATTTGCGATAGTCCTTAAGTGTCGGATTGAACATTGCTGTAATGGAAAAGGATTGCTTTAAATGATATAATAAATTACAAGGATTGCCGCGCTTGAAGCCCTATCAGTAATCTTTGATTACGTCGCAGGTCTCATTCAGCAATTCTAAAATCTTTGATTTTATAAAATTTTTCAGTTCGCTCGCATTGACAGATAATAGATTATAGAGTATGGATTATGGGAATTTGGAGAAGTAAAAATATATTTACAAAAAAGGAACAGTCGGAGGAATACAATGAGAAAAAGCAATAAAGTATTAGTGTTTATAATCATAGCTTTTCTGGCACTATCAACCTTATCCTATGCCGGTGTCAAATTCACAGACACAGCTGGGCACTGGGCATATAGCTATATAGAATTTACGGCAGATAAGGGCATTATAAATGGTTTCCCGGACGGAACTTTTCTACCTTCCAGTCCGGTTACAAAAGAGCAGTCCCTGGCCATGATCTACAGGTCTCTAAATGCGGCAGGAGTTTTAGAAAACAGTGATAACTTTACGGATGCATATATTGAGCCTATGAATGCTTACGGCATAGCCCAATGGGCCCGCCCTTACGTGGCTTATGCTTTGGAATATGATATTATCGAGGAAGAAGACCTGATCGGGTTTGTCAGCAATGAGATAGGGACTCCTGCAAACAGACAGGAAGTTGCGGTTTGGGCTGCAAAGGCTGTGGATAAAGAAATATCCCCCTTATATGCTCTGCCTTATAACGACAGGGAAGCTATCGATGAAGAAGCAACTCCCTATATCGATCTTATGTACCGGCATCAGATTATGATCGGGGATGATCATAATGAATTCCGGCCGTATAATACCATCACCCGTGCTGAGTTTGCTGCAGTATGTTCAAGATTGTATTATCTTGGGAACAGCCGGGAACCGGATATAGAAAAAGAAGGGAACACCTTCAATGGGACTATTAAAGAAGTCAGAGGCAATACTCTTTTCTTTGAAGATACCTCAGGGATTCAGTACACACTTATAATTTCTGAAGAAGCGGGAATAATCATCAATGGAAAAGACAGCTCTATCAGGGAGCTCAAAGACGGTACGAAAGCAATGATTGCTTATAACAATGAGGTGGATGATGAACAGTTACTTATTTGGACAGAAGAAGATGTATATGACGGGACAATCTCCGAAATGCGTCAGATAACAGATAATATTTACAAAATCACCATTGAAAGAAGAAGGGGAGACGAGGTTTCATATATATTGGATGACAATTCAGAGATATATGATGAAAACAACAATAAAAAAAGCATGATTTACTTGACTTTGAATATGGAAGTTGAGTATACTTGTGATGGTATCAAAATTATTGAAATGCAGATTCAGGATTAATGTTTATCATTTCTTAATTATGATTAGATTTTACATCGGCGGTTCTAATAGCCATATAGATATTCCAAGGAGAAAAATGTGATAGATTTTCAGGAATGTGTATGAACAAAGCAAAAACTGACAAGCTTTTTACATTCCTTTACATTGATTATTTCTGTGTTCCTGCCACGGACAGCTGTTCTTTTTACATAACCCGAAACTATACCCGTAACAATGAGAGAAAAAAGAATAGGAAGAGAGAAAGGGAAATAAAATTATTTTCTTTGAGTAAAATTTCACCTTATATTTCTATGAACCATTATCCATGATCGATAATCCATAAACCATAATCTTGTTAAATATATAATTCCCAGGGAGGTAATAGTTTGGAAGAAAGTATTTTAAAGGGAAAAAAGCTTGCAGAGCTTCGGGAAATCGCCAAAGCTTTTGAAATCCCTAATATAAGCAGGCTGAAAAAGAATGAACTTATTGAAGCGATTTTATCATTGAAAGAAAAAACGCCAAAAGACACTAAAGAAAAGGCATCCGATCAAAAAAGCCCTTCTGTTCATGAGCCAAGTGAAAAATATCCAGATGGACAAAAAGAGAAATCCAATAATGAAACACAAAACAAAAGAGAAGAACGCAGAAAACATATTCATGATATTGAGAATTCAGGAAACAGTGACAAGGTTGAAGGCATTTTAGAAATTGCTGAGGGGGGTTTTGGTTTTCTTCGCTTCTATAATTTTCTGACAAGTGATGAGGATGTCTATATCTCTCCGTCACAGATCAGAAGGTTTAATTTAAAAACAGGAGATAAGATATCCGGGCTTACCAGACCTCCCAACGATGGCGAGAAATTCAGGGCTTTATTGTACGTTAAAGGGGTAAACGGAGATGACCCGGAGGTTTCTGTCAGAAGACCTAATTTTGATGATCTGACACCTGTCTATCCCGATGAGAGGCTATCCCTGGAATACAGTACAAGAGACTTGTCAACACGCTTGATCGATCTGATTGCTCCCATCGGAAAAGGGCAAAGAGGATTGATCGTGGCACCTCCTAAAGCTGGAAAAACGATTCTGTTAAAAAAGGTAGCCAATAGTATTACGAAACTATATAAAGCTATTGAAGTCATCGTTTTATTGATTGATGAACGTCCTGAAGAAGTAACAGATATGCAGCGCTCCATAGATGGGGAAGTCATATATTCTACTTTTGATGAACTGCCTTCCAATCATATAAAGGTTGCTGAAATGGTGTTGTCGAGAGCCCAGAGATTAGTGGAACACGGAAAGGATGTCGTGATCCTTCTTGACAGCATTACCAGACTTGCAAGAGCCTATAACCTTACTATTCCTCCAACAGGAAGGACCTTATCGGGAGGTCTCGACCCCGGTGCGTTACATAAGCCCAAGCGGTTTTTCGGCGCTGCAAGAAATATGGAAGAAGGCGGAAGTATTACCATACTTGCAACGGCACTGGTGGATACGGGAAGCAGGATGGATGATGTGATTTTTGAGGAATTCAAAGGAACCGGCAATATGGAACTGCATTTGGACAGAAAACTTTCAGAGAAGCGTATATTCCCGGCTATAAATCTGAATAAATCAGGTACAAGAAGGGAAGAATTGCTGTTGAACCAGGAAGAACTGGAGACTATCTGGAATATTCGGCGGGCAATGGCAAATAACCCTACTCAGGAAGTGACGGAAACCATTATTACGCATTTAATGAAAACAAAATGCAATCAGGATTTTGTCCATATGATGAAGAAAGTACTGGTGGATTGAAAAAATTAATCCTATTAAAGATAGCTATAAAGATAAGACAACCGCTAAAAAAACCATTGAATCGGAAAAGAGATTGTGCTATAATTGAATAGCTATCGCTAAAAAGTGTTTTTAGATATATAATACAGGATGGAAAGAGGTGAGTCGGTATGAAAAACGGAATACATCCAGAATATAAAGAATGTGAAGTTAAATGCGCATGCGGCAATACTTTTAAAACAAAATCCACTAAGGAAGAAATCAGACTTGAAGTTTGTTCAGAATGCCATCCTTTCTTTACCGGAACACAAAAATTCTTAAGCCGTGGTGGACGTATTGAGAAATTCAAGAAAAAATACAATATGGATGAAGAAAAAGAAAATTAAAAAAACCAAAAATCGGAGAGTTACTCTCCGATTTTTTACCTTTACTGTTTTGCCTTGCCAAGACAAGCTTGGGTCAAAAAGGTGCGTCGCTATCGCTCCTCGCGATGACAAGTTGAAGGCTTTGGGACAAAGCTCAACTTAAATCTTAAATACTCTTACCTCCGACACTTGTTTACAATTAATAATGGAACAATGAATAATTATGGGCAGAAATTTTGATGATCATCAAAATTTCTACCACCAATCTCCAATCATAAATCTTAAACCTTAAATCATAAGCCTACACTTTAGATTTAATCTCTGCCTTTACAACCCTGTTTCTTCCCGCTAAATCTTTAAAAATCTCAATATTTGAATATTTTTTCCTTTCAGCAAGCAAAGACGAGATATCCCGGGCCTGGTCATATCCGATTTCAAGGAAGAGGTAGCCGGTGTTTTTTATATATTCAGGCGCTTCAGAAATAATCCGTCTGTAAAATTCAAGGCCATCCTCACCGCCGTCCAATGCTTTTCGAGGTTCATGATTTGAGACTTCGGCCTGTAGTGTGTCAATGTCCTTGGTTGGGATATAAGGGGGGTTGGATACAATGATATCGAATTTGTTCTTTACGGGAGCGAATAAATCTCCGCATAAAAAGGTAACTTGATTATTGACATTATGATTTGAGGCGTTTATCTGTGCAATTCGTATGGCCTCAGGGCTTATATCCGTACTACAAACAAAAGCATCAGGTAGATAACAGGCCAAGCTTACCGATATGGCACCGCTTCCGCATCCAAGATCTAAAATACGAATACTTTGGGGGTTTCCTTTCACGGTTTCTATTATCTTTTCAATCAGTATTTCAGTATCCGGCCTGGGAATCAGCACACTTTCATTTACAAAAAAATCAAGCTTCATAAATTCCTGATTTCCTGTTATATACGCAACAGGCTTTCCTTTTTTTCGTTTTTCTATTAGAGCAAGATAATGATGATAGACTGAAAGAGGTATTTCTTTTTCAGGGTACATAAACAGATAGCTTCTTTCCTTATGCAGAAGAAAGGCCAAAAGGAGTTCTGCATCAAGCTGAGGAGACAAACAGCCGCTTTCTCTAAGCAGAGAAGCGGCATATTTCAAGACCGATTTGATTTTTAATTCCATAGATCTTCATTGCCTTCCGAATAATCTAAAACGGCTTTAAGCGAGGACAATGCCGTTTCGATCTGAGAAGCATCCGGTTCCTTCGTGGTAAGCATTTGAAGCCACAGACCCGGTAAACTGATGATCTTTACCAGAGAAGAACTGCTCTTTCCTGCCCACCGCAGTAATTCATAGGATAAACCGGCGATCAGGGGGATGAATAAAAGCCGTGATGTGATCCGTACCAAAAGATTCGGCCATCCTAAAAGAGAAAAAAGCAGCAGACTAATGACCAGAACAAACATCATAAAGCTGGTTCCGCATCTGGGATGAAGTACCGGAAAAGGTTTGCAGTTTTCCACAGTGAGATCCAGACCGCTTTCATAGCAGTGAATGGATTTATGTTCGGCGCCATGATATTGGAAAACTCGCCGGATATCTTCCAGTCTGGAAATCACAGCAACATAGACGACGAACATAACAATCCTCAAAACTCCTTCATAAAGATTAAGAAGAATCGTATTTTCGGTAAAGCGCGAAAAAAAATTAACGGCAATGGTAGGGAGAATGACAAATATTCCAATGGTGAAAATCAATGCGATCACTACGGAAAAATATAATAAAAAGGTGGTAGCATGATCCCCTAATTTTTTTTCAATCCACAGATCAAATTTACTTTTTTCCATATATACGCCGGCTTCCTCCAGAACTTCCGCAGAATACATCAATGTCTTGGTTCCGGTGACTAAAGCGCTTCCAAAGGCATAGATACCTCTGATGACAGGTAGTTTTGCAATTTTTCCCAATGGTTTTATTTTATCCACTTTAAGGGTTATTTCTCCATTCGGTTTTCTTACGGATGTCGCCATACAGGAGGAGCCTTTCATCATAACGCCTTCTATTACGGCCTGTCCTCCTATTTTCGTAGGATTTGCATCCTTTCTGAATATTTTATCAAAGTCCAAATTGATATCCTCCATTTAAATTTTGTAGGGTTGGGTCTCCGTGCCCGAATCGCTTGGGTTTTATCAATTATAGCATGAATATGAACCGGTATAATAATATAATAATCAATACACACATTTTTATATCGATTTTCTATTTTTATTTTTTGATTTCTTTCTTTATATTTTCGGCGAAAGCCTTTGCGCATTCTTCTATTCCGGGTACTTTGAGTATTGCACCGGGATCGTTTGCATTGGCACACAAAGAAAAATAAGGCGGTAGCCGGAAGGTTTTATTCATGTTCAAAGCGCTGATAAGCTGTTTTCCTAAGGCATCCGAGCCTGAATTGCCTGATACTATTATACCAAAAACCGATTTGTTGTAAAATTTAGTTTTCCGGAACAAAGCGGTTAACCGATTGATGACAGCAGAAATATTAGCTGACAAGGCATCGTTATAATTGGGGCATAAAAAAATAAGGGCATCGGCTTCGAGAATCGAAGGATATACTTCTTCAACCATGACACCGCCATAAAAACAGGATTGACTCTCCCCGTAATGCTTGCATGTTATATAGGAACATCCGATACAATCTTTTACCGTGCCGTTTTCAATGTGCAGCACCTTAGGAATACAAGGCATTAAATACTCAGCAACCATATTCCAAAGCATCAAGGTATTAGAAGTCTCGAAATTGCTTGAATGGAGTACACAAATCCTTGGATTTTCAATAAGCCGGGGAGAGTAGCTTTTAAATCTTTTGGCTAAGTTTTCGCATAAAGCAAAGCAGACATCCATTAAAGGTTTTTTTATTGTTTTTTGAGCTACTGCCAGGTTATACAAATTTCCTGCTGCTTCTACAAAGGGGCGGCCCATAAAAGAGCAGCCCATCATATTGGCATGATATATAAGATTTTGACAGTATGTTTTAGTAAAGAGTTCAGAATCACAATGGATCAGTACGATAGCTGATGATCCTGCAAGAGATTTATGCCCCTTGTCCCATAATGAAAATAAAACAGCATCCATCTCCGGGCAGAAGCCTGCCTGATTCAATTGAACGGAAAAAAGGATTTTTTTATTGCTCAAATCAGGAAGTGACTCACGACCGGCTTCAACAACCTCTTCAAAATACTTGGAAACCGAAACTGTCATTTCTTTAAGCAACGAAGAAGGTTTTCCTCCTGATATTACATATAATGATTCAGACATTTGCACCACCCTTTTAAATCCTGCCTGTTGAAATCAGCACCTTTTCATTTATAAGGCAGCAAGTCTATTTTTGTATATACATTTACAAGAAAACTTATAAAATGCTTAATCCGTCATAAGAAGTCCTTAGGCGCTTCATGAGCTTATCAGGCAGCATTAATCGCTCTAATTCCGTATACCCGTTAACAAGACGATTATTGGAACCCATGTAGACACCGCCTAAGAAAGTAGAAGAATAATGCCATTGTCCGGAGATCATGGCTAATATAGAATAGGTGCCGGAGGATAAGGCCGGCGCCACATAAGGCTTAAATCCCAATTCACGCATTTTAAGGTTTGCTTTTACAGCAAGGTCGGTAAGCTCAATGGACAAATCATCGTTATAATGCTCTATACTATCGGCAATGACCAGTCCTGAACCGTGAGGGCCAAAGGCTCTGCCTTCTTCTATATAGTGCCGGAATTTTGTAAATTTTTTTGCATAATAGACTGCTCTTGAATTCATGACACCCAAACCAAAACCCCGGATTTGCTCGGGAGCCAATCCTTTGCAGTCAAGGCAACCATCGGAGGTATAATTACTTTCCAGAAGCACTTTTTTACATAATAAATCAACAGGGTCGGATAAAATGGCAAAAATTCCTTTAAATCCGGCGGAACGTGCTTTCTTTGCATAGGTTGAGATAATGTTGGAATTCTGCTGAAATTGTGCCATTCGTACATCAGAAATCGTATTATCCAAAACATATCCCTTTGCAGCGCAGAATATCAGGATATCACAGGTCATGAGCCGGTTTTCGTTAATCAGTTTCACCTCCGGCAGGAATTGATACTTAAAAGGAGGCATTGTCTGATTCATTTCAAATTCCCATCTTTTTACATTGTTCATTTTCCTGTCATAAATACCTATTTCGTCGATGTGCTCACTTCCAAGTACTCTTAAACCTGTTAATAGGGTACTTCCGATATCTCCCAAAGCAATAATGTGAATCTTCCATTTTTTTGGCGGTGCTTTTTCCAATGCGCATTTCCAATGTTCATATTCCGTATTAATATAGACTATCTGACGGTTATTTATTCTTTCTGAAAGCCAAGACATGACAGGCTTCTTTACATCAGGGGAATTTAGTAAATCCAAGGATTCTTTTTCAAGGTAAAACATATCGGAATCTGACAGGGTAAAAGACATACGGGATTTCATCGGTGGCAGTTTTCCAAGGAAATACATAGTATCGCCATGCTCTTTTGCCATTTCTTCATTGATGCTCACAAAACCGCGATATTCTTTGAGGGAAAACAAAACCTTATCTTTATATTTATAGTAGTAAAACATTGCATTTCCTTTCATGTTTGTATATCTTGAGATCAAATTACTTCAACAAATTTGAGGATAAAGGCTGAAGCCGGAATAAATGTTCCAGGTCATCTGCCAGATAGGAAGATGCTTTCTGGTTATAGTCATATAGGATGCCATCTCCTTTATCCGGATATCTTGGAAAAACAATAACCTCACCCAGATGGCCTAATGTAAGGCTTTTTTCTTGTGTAAACTGATATTCCTTTTCTAATACTTTAAATATATTCATTGTATTTTCGATGCATACTTGTGATAACCGGAACAAAGATTCCAGGGAAGCTCCTCGTATAAAGGACGGAGAAGCATATGGGAAAATCAGGTTAATAGACGGAATAAGATATTTTACAGGTGCAGAGCCTCTTGAAACGGAATCTCCTCCTATAAAGGGATACATGGTGGCTTCCGTAAACCAGTTCTTGAGATTTGGTATATAATAAGCAGAATCTATTTCCCGTCCCTGAATATCCATGAGCTCTTTTCCTCTGGAAGATAGTATACCGACAATAATTTTTTTCACTTCGATATTTTCTTGTTTAAGAAGAGGATTCAAAGCTTTAATACGATATCCCTTATTTAAAATATCATCCAGTAAAATAACCGGCCGATTAAAAGAGTGAATGGTTTTTATTTGTGTTTCCAGATTCAGATATTGGGGATACGGACCGATATAAAAATCTGACACCTTGGAATTATATATTTTTTCCGTATGAAGAGATTTCGTCACCGTATTTGGCACCATATGGCCTTTTAAAATCTGACCGAAGGGGACACACATATATGGTCCCAGATGTTGCGGCGATACGGATTTCATGGGTACGTTATTGGTGGAGCAGACTTTTTCTATAAGAGTTTGATATAAAGCTTCTCTCTCAAAGGAAATAACAAGATTTCCCGGGAACAGATCCGCAAGTGCTTTTTGAAGCTTTGCTCTTGATTTTTTAACGGCATGAATGATCTTCTCATTGCTTCTGAAAGGTTCTTTTATAAATGTAAGCAAATCAAGATTCAGAATGCAAGGCTTTGACATATCCACATCCAGAACGGGGATAGAGGCGTCTTGTAATATTTCTTCAAAACCCTGCAGCTTAAAAACGGAACAAACCTTGTTCAGATTTTCAGTTACAAATGCAGGTTTAAAAATTGCATAAGTATAGTCTTCTGACAAACAATAAGAGAGTGTTTCACTCAGAATCATCTGCTCGGAATTGTCCGGAGCATCATTGTGAGTAAAGATACCGTCGATTACGATCATTCTGCCTATGGAATGATGCCTTATATGTTCAGAAACATAATTATTTTTAAATTCACTGTAAAGGGTACTGGAGTTGACTCTGTGGAATATAGCACACCCTGAAATATTGAGCCCGTAACTTGTATCATATAACACGATTAATTCTGCATTTTTACTTTTGATCAATTGATTGATGGTATGTTGCTGATTTTTATTTCCAAAAAACAACTTGTCCGTAAGTGATTCGATCAGCTGTTTATTAGCTTTTTTAAAATGTTTTAAAGATATGGAATGATTTTCAACCAGAATTTTATATTGAGGTTCTTTTAAATAAAGGCCATATTCATATATATATTGCTGAGACAAAGGATCAATAAGGTTGCTGATGTCGCGGTTCTCGTCGATGCACTGCCGGATTAGCGAAGAACGAATCATATCAAATTGTTTACCCAGCTGCAGCTCTATAATATCTCCTGTCAATTGCTGCAGGGCTTTTCTATACTCACTCTGATTGTATTTTTCATGCTCTCCGTACTCTCTTTTAAAGATGATATGAGGAAAATGATGGATAGAATCTTCACAAGGCTTTTTTTTGTAGGCAGAAGCATTAACAACCACATCGTTTCCTACTGCAACGTAAACTTCTTTATAATCAAAAGTGCTTTTAAGCTTTTTCATGTCGGAGGGGTTGGCGATGTTTACAGGAATCTCTTCAGGAAACAAAAATATATTTCGTTCATCAGCAATAGACATACTGATAACTTTTTGTCTTTTTAGATGTGGTTGAGTTGATTTGGACCAAGAGAATTCGTCTACCGCTAAATAAACCTCATATCCCAGATTTCTTATTTCTACAGCTATTTTTTTATGGCTTAATGAAAAGGGGTCAAAAGTACCCGGGAAAAAAGCGATTTTTTCCGGTACGGACACATAAATATTTCCGTACTTGTGGGAATAATCTGAAACAAAACGGTAAATATGGTTTAAGGAAGCAGCGTTATTAATAAACAGGAATTCGTTTACTTCTTTTTCTGTCAGGAGTACCAGGGTTTTTTTGGCTATAATATTAAAAATGGTTTGTTTCTCTTCAAGGCTTAGCTTATCGGATGCAAAAATATTTCCGATAACGGTAAAGGCTTCCTGTTTGATTTCATCGTCATAATTGGAACAGCCAATCAATAAAATTCCAAGCATGCGTTCCAACCTGAATAAAAAGTTTTCATCCGGTTCATCCGTTTTTTTCTGATATCCGAAATAATGCTCGATGGCAATTTCAATGGTATGTAAAACAAGAAATACGGTCTGATTGCTCATACGTTTCATCTTTGTATATAATTCGGTAATCTGCTCATCCAATTCACCCGGACCTAAGTATAAAAACACCTGACCGAGATATTCGGGAATATAAGCCCCGTGCTCAAAACTTTCGATTTCCAAAGCTCTGAGTAATTCAACAGAAATGTCATTCCGCTGTTCTAAAGAAAGATGCTCGATAATTTTTAAAAGTGCCTTACCGGCATTGATTCTTACGTTTTCCTTGGAACTGACTTTTATAAGGTTGCAAAAATGCATGGCTGTGTATAATGCATCACTTTGGGATGCATAATTTGAATGGTCCAGCATCAATTCAATATGATATTTTTTGGAGATCCAGCTTGTTCCGCTTTTCAGATTTCTTAAATATATATCGGATAACCGTTCATTTCTGTTGATAAAGCATTCCTGAAACCAGTCTTCTTCTTTCTCACATAAGTCCAGCTTTCGTAATATCCTGCACCTTATATATTTTTCAGTCAGGTTGGGTGAGGAACGATAAAAAGTATTTAAAGCCTCAGTAATCTTAGCTTTAAAAGAACTATAGGGAAAAATGTCTAAAAGCAGATTAATCCTGTCCATAGAAATCAGGCGTATATCACTGTTTTCATTCTTTAATGCATCTAAGAGAATATCTGCAAGAATATTAACAGTTCTAAGATTAGAACCTTCCCAGGGAATGAATTTAACTGCCTGCAGAAGATTGATTTGAGTATCCGGATCTTCTTTCGGCGTATTAATCAAATATTGAACCATAATATTCCTGTAATCAGGAATTAAAGATTTTTTGCACTTTTTAAAAAAGGATTCAATATAAGTCCTAAGACCGTATCCAAGTCTTTCTTTATGGGTATCCATGATTTTATGGTCCGGATGAACCATTGCTTCGATATATTTTTCAAAGAGCTGCAGACTGGTGACTACAGGCACCTCTAAGGATGAATTTTCAGGGACTTCTTTTCTATATTCCTCATCAAAAATACCAATAATAATACCTATAAGTTCGGATGCTTTTTTTCTTATATCTTCTTCATGGTGAACCAGAAGATCAAACAGATAATTTAGAGTAATGAGTTTTTGCTTCTGAGTAAAGTATGTGGAATATTCACTCAGGATATTTAAATTGCTTCTTAAAATATTGGAACTGTTTCTGCTTTTAGCTACTTCTATCATGGAAGTCAGCGCTGTTTCACTTCTTAGCTTAAACATCAGATAGATATTGTGTTCGATCGCTTTGTATTTTAAATTTTCAACAATTTCTTTGCCGTTCATCAAAGTGCAGTTTTTATATGAGGGCGTGAGTTTTTCTTCAGACAGCATATCCACATTGATTCCAAGGTACTTCAGATAGCTTTCGAAGTCATAGAGCTTATTATATACTTTTTTATAACGGTTTGCTTTTGCTTCATTGACATCATCCAATTTTTCTAAAATAATGTCAAAAGCCTGTGCAAGGGAATAAATTTTCATGTTCTTCTGACCTTTGCTGTGTTCGTTTTTTGCTCGAAAATCAGCATAAATCAGAATCAATGATTCCAAAGGAAGGTTTTCCAGTTCCAAATCCCAAGTAGAATGATTAATGGCAACATGGCCGATATGCGGAATATTGTTATTTTTGAACCATAAATCCGTATAGTAATAATGTAAATAAGGAATCCGTTTAATTTCTTCGCCGGTACATGCAAATTTTCCGATATCATGCCCCGCTGCAGCACCGGAAACCCGGCCAAGGTCGACAGGTATGCCGGCTTTGTTCAGCTGCCGTCCAATATTAACTGCAACAAAGTGTACGGCACAAATATGGTCAAAAATATTATGATTTGTAATTTCCTGATGCAAACGCATCATTTCACAAATATAAAGGTTATTAAAAGCTTTCAAAAAGCTTCGATATTCCATTGGATTATACAGCTTTTTTATTTCTTCCTTGGATAACAGATCCAATATCAAAAAAGATTTTTCCGGATCTTCTTTCTGACTTGTTCTGTCGGCTTCCAGAAATGTTTTTAAGAATTGCAGAAAAACAATGACAGGTGCTTCGTATTGCTTCTCAGTCGTAATATTAAGATGGGGAAAGGATTTTTTTAAAGTGTACTGATAAGCGCAATTCAGCCAGCCTTGTTTGGGTTCATTCTCAAAAACTTTTATAAAAACAAGCTTGCATAGGTTTAAAATATCCTGGCAGGTACGCTTTTCTTTTTCATATAAAATTGAAAGTTCTACAATAAATGCAGTACTTTCAATAAACGGAAGCAAATCTTCTTCTTTTAGGAGAATTCTTTCTAAAAAAGCTTTATCCCTGAAAGTGTTGATCAATTTTTTCTGTATACCGATTAAGACATCTCTATTCACCATATCCACCTCAAACTTATTAACATTACTGGTTTAGATAAAAGATAACAAATAAGAGATAAAGGTTATGGTTAGAAATTATGACTTGTCATAATTTCTTTCCTTCATTATTATCTGTTATCTATCTCTTATTTTTTTCTAATTCCTCTTGCCCTGACACCCGAGCTTATATTATTGTGCTTCCTGTAATTTTTCTGTCTGAGAGGATGTGATGAGCGCATCTACTATTTCGTCGATATCCCCATCAAGGAAGTAATCCAACTTGTAAATGGTCAGATTAATTCGATGGTCGGACACTCTTCCCTGTGGGAAATTATAGGTTCGGATTCTTTCACTCCGATCTCCTGTGCCCACCTGATTTTTTCTTTCAGCCGCAATTTCCTTATTCTGTTCCTGCAGTTTGATATCATAAAGCCTGGCTCTCAGAACCTTAAAAGCTCGTTCTTTGTTTTTTAATTGAGATTTTTCATCCTGACAGGTGACGACAATTCCTGTTGGTATGTGCGTTAATCGTACGGCTGAATC
Organism: Anaerovorax odorimutans; assembly: GCA_016841185.1. Lineage (GTDB taxonomy): Bacteria > Bacillota > Clostridia > Peptostreptococcales > JAAYPU01 > JAENZQ01. The sequence continues at coordinate 72,598 of JAENZQ010000003.1, read as the reverse complement.
TGTGGTATTAACACTCTGGCCGCCATTTCCCGATGACCGATAAACATCGACCCTTACTTCATTGGGGTTGATGTCGATTTCAACATCATCTACTTCCGGCAGTACGGCTACTGTTGCTGTTGAGGTGTGAATCCTGCCGCCGGATTCCGTTGTTGGTATCCTTTGGACCCTATGCACGCCGCTTTCGTATTTAAGTCTGGAATAGGCGCCTTTTCCTTTTATCAGGACAATGGCTTCTTTGATGCCGCCTACACCGGTTTCATTCATCTCAAGCATTTCTGTTTTCCACCTTCGTCTTTCGGCATATCGCATATACATTCTCAAAAGATCGCTTCCGAAAAGGCCTGCCTCATCTCCTCCTGCTCCCGCACGTATTTCTATAATGACATTCTTATCATCATTAGGATCTTTGGGGATAAGGAGCATTTTAAGTTCTTCCTGAACATGGGAAATCTTTTCTTCCAAGTCATTAAGTTCGGATTTAGCCATTTCCCTGAGTTCTGAATCATTACTGTCCTCCAATAATAGCTTTGTTTCGTCAATTTCATTTTTTAATTTCCGGTATTCTTTATATTTAAGGACGATATCTTCAATATCGGATAGTTCCTTGACATATTTTTGCCAGATGCTTTGATTTGCAATGATTTCCGGATCGGATACTTTCATACTCAATGTATCATATTTTTCCTGTATAAAATCAAGTTTATCAAACATTAATTTTTCACCTCGATATAATTTGTTAACAACTTAGTTTATCACAACCGAAATTTGATTTCAAGGTAGGTCCGGTAAAGAGATTTTTTGAAATAGGGATGGCGATATAGTTTAAAATTGGTTGTATAATAATATTCTCTATGCTTGCAGAAAATATCTCAGCATGTTATATTACTTATTATTAGCTTTTTAGGAAGTATAAGAAGTATAAAATATATCATATGGAAGAAAAGTATTAAGTAAGTATACTGACTAAAAAAATTGATCAAATTTCCTTAATATAGAGAGATAAAGGAAAAAGAAAACCAGTGGAAAGAAGATGATATTATGAATGAAGGCGTGGGGGTTATTTTCCAGGTCGGTATTTTGCTGCTTGCAGCAAATATCGGAGGTGTTGTCAGCAAGAAAATAAAGCAGCCTGCTGTTTTAGGACAAATTATTGCCGGAATGGTGATTGGGTTAGTAATGGAAAAAACTGAAATCATTACGGATATATCGGAAATAGGTGTAATATTCTTGCTTTTTATTGCAGGGCTTGAAACCGATATCGATGAATTGAAGGCCAGCGGGAAGTCTTCTACCGCCATTGCAGTAATGGGTGTTTTGGTTCCTATCTTATTGGTAAGTGGTGCAGCATATTTATTCACAAATAATCTGATAAGCAGTCTTGTTGTCGGACTTATTTCCATCGCAACAAGTGTAAGCGTATCTGTTCAAACGCTCCAGGAAATAGGGTTTCTTAAGACAAAACAGGGGGTTGGAATTTTAGGAGCAGCAATAATAGATGACATCATAGGGGTTATCCTTTTGACGATTATTATCGGTATGGCGTTACCGGGTGAAGCAACAGACATTAAAATTGTTCTCATTAAAATCATACTTGTTTTTATAATTATTTCTATTGTTGGATTTATTATCACTAAGATTTTATCCAAGATGTCATTGTTTTTAAGAACCAAAGATATTATTGTAGGATTTGCATTAGTATTATGCCTGATTATGGCATATGTTTCGGAGGAATTAGGAGTAGCAGGCATTACGGGGGCATATTTTGCCGGAGTCATTTTTTCAAGGACACCTTATGCCCACAAAATATCCCACGATATACAGACTATGACTCAAATATTCTTTGCCCCGATTTTCTTTGTTGCCATTGGTCTTGGTGTTGATTTGCAGGTGCTTGGTCAGGATGTCGTCTTCAGTTTAACCATGTTGGGTTTGGGTATCATTGGAAAAGTTGCCGGATGCGGATTAGGTGCAGGTGCAACAGGCTTTGGGCACAGAGAATCTCTTCAAATCGGTATCGGTATGGTGCCAAGAGCTGAAGTATCTTTAATCATTGCAAATCTTGCGCTTGCTTTGCACATTATCAATGAAGCAGAATTTTCTTCTGCCATTGTAGTGGTCATCGGAACGACTTTGGTTACGCCGCCGCTGCTCAAATGGTCTTTTAAAAAGGAGATAGAATCCAAAAAATAAAAATCCACTTCAGGAAGGTTAATTAAATGAACACCTTATTATTAACCATAGATCATAAAAACAGAGAAAGAACCATCAAAATAGCAGCAGAGATAATACGTAACGGAGGAATTGTAGCTTTTCCCACCGAAACGGTATATGGCCTTGGAGCAAATGCTTTAAATCAGGAAGCGGTTAAAAAAATTTATCATGCAAAGGGAAGACCGTCTGACAATCCTTTGATTATTCATATTTCAGACAAAAGGGATTTAAGAGCCATTACCAATAATATACCGGAGAAATGTCAAAAACTTATGGATACCTTCTGGCCGGGACCATTAACACTTCTGTTTCAGAAAAGCCCGCATGTACCGGATATTGTTACAGGAGGGTTAAGTACGGTAGCTGTCCGAATACCGGCAAATGATGTGGCCCTGGAACTGATCCGGAAAGCCAGGGTGCCTGTAGCAGCACCCAGTGCAAACCTTTCCGGCAAACCAAGCCCCACCAGAGCGGCTCATGTTATAGAAGATCTGAAAGGAAGAGCAGATGCAATCATAATTGGAGAAGATTGTGAAGTAGGGCTTGAATCCACAGTTATTGATACGCTTTCTGAGCCTCCCATTTTGTTAAGGCCCGGAGGAATATCAAAGGGGCAGATAGAAAAGGCCATCGGCCCGATTGTTTCAGATAGAGGGCAAGATGGTGATATCCCCAAGTCTCCCGGCATGAAGTATACACATTATGCGCCCAAAGCGCCGGTTATCGTATTTAAGGGAAGTATTTTCAATATGGTGGCAGAAATAAGAAAAATAAAGAATCAAAAGGAAAAAGAAGGTTTAAAAGTTGGTGTACTGGCAACCGATGAGACCATTGATCAATATTCAGGATGTGTATTGTCGGTAGGCAGCCGCGAGAAATTGGATTCGGTAGCAGGAGAGCTTTTTCATGTTTTAAGATCCTTTGACAAGGAAGATATCGACATCATATTATCCGAAAGCTTTACCTCAGAAGGAATGGGACTGGCGGTGATGAACAGGATCGTCAAAGCGGCCGGTTATCATATTGTTGATGCAGGAGGCGAATTATTATGAAAAAGGTATTGTTTGTATGTACAGGCAATACATGTCGAAGCGCTTTAGCAGAAGGTATTTTTAGAAAAATTGCAGGGGAAAAAGACATAAAAGTAGAGATTTTATCTGCTGGAATATTTGTCCGTGAAGGAATGAATGCATCAAAAGAAGCGGTTCTTGCTGCTGCGGAAAAGGGTATCAATATTTCGAAACATGTTTCAAAAAGTATTACCCATGAAATTTTATGCGATGCGGATATTATTCTTACCATGACAAAGGGACATAAACAATTACTCATTGAAAAAGTACCGGAATACAAAAATAAAATATTTACACTAAAAGAATTTAATTGTGATTTTAGTGCGGGGGATATTGAAGATCCTTTCGGAAAAGGGATGGCCGCATACAGGAAATGTGTCAAGGAATTGGAAGAAGAGATAGATAAGCTGTATATAAGTATTGAGGAATTTGATAAAAATTAGCGATTAGATTAGTGGTTAGTGATTAGTGATTAGTGGTAGTAATGAGATAATAGATAACAGTTGAGAAAAAAAATTTGCTTGCAAATTTTTCATCCTGTAAATCATATTTTCACTTTTTTACTAAACTCTACAATTTTTAAGAGCTACTCATAATCTATAATCCTATATACTATTATACTATAATCTGTTTTTGTGTCATCGCGATGAGCTTGAGACGTGGCGATCTCGCGCTTATACTTTCGCTGCTCGGAAGGAGCTACTCACACTCATACTCGGCTTTGACAAATTTTCTTTTATAATTGTCAAAGCTTTTATTTTGCCTTGACATCTTATCATGTAACCAATAAAATTAAATGGGAATTTAATTGATAAACAGGAGGCTGAAAAGTGGTAGTTGGGCTTGCAAGTGATCATGGCGGATACCTTTTAAAAGAAGATATAAAAAACCACCTTGAAGAAAGAAAGATACAATATATAGATTTAGGAACTTATTCGGAAGAATCGGTAGATTATCCGGAATTCGGAGAAAAAGCTGCTGAAGCGATTCTGTCCGGAAAGTGTGACTATGCAATTGTTTTTTGCGGGACAGGCATTGGAATTTCCATAGCGGCCAATAAAGTGCCCGGTATACGCTGCGCAGTTGTTTCAGATGTATTTTCAGCTAAAATGTCCAAGGCACATAATAATGTAAATATTTTAGCTCTTGGGGGAAGAGTGATAGGAAAAGGCCTTGCATCTGAAATTGTTGATGCATGGCTGGATACAGAATTCATTGGCGGCAGGCATGAAAGAAGAGTCCAAAAAATTCATGAAGTTGAGAATAAGTATTTGAACAAAAAGTGAGAAACTCTGTTTTTCACTTTTTTTATAAACAGAGTTCTTGGCTATCCCTATTCATAGGGATATTAGTCAAATGCTTTTTGTCCAATTAGAGTTGGAAAGAATAAAAATAATAAAAAAGGAAAGGGGCAAAATTTATGAGTAACGTTTTTGTAATGAATCATCCTTTGATTCAGCATAAGCTTACACTTATGAGGAACAAGAACACCGGATCGAAAGATTTCAGAGAACTTGTCAAAGAAGTTGCAACACTCATGGCATATGAAGTGACCAGAAATCTTCCGCTGGAAGAAATTGAAATTGAAACGCCTTTGTGTAAGACGAAGGCCAATGTGCTTTCCGGAGAAAAAATAGGAATTGTTCCCATTCTCAGAGCAGGGCTTGGCATGGTAGAAGGTATGCTGGATCTGATTCCTACGGCAAGAGTCGGACATGTTGGATTGTACAGAGATCCGGAAACCCTTAAGCCGGTTGAATACTATTGTAAGCTTCCGCCGGATGTTCAGGACAGAGAATTAATCGTTGTAGATCCTATGCTTGCTACCGGGGGATCCTCCAATGCAGCCATTCAATTTATAAAAGACAGAGGAGCACAAAGTATTCGCTTAATGTGTCTTATTGCAGCACCGGAAGGAATAGAGGCCGTTAAAAAAGAGCATCCGGATGTGGACATTTATGTTGCTGCCGTAGACAGTCATCTGGATGATCATGCATATATTGTTCCCGGTCTTGGAGATGCCGGCGACAGGTTATTCGGAACAAAATAGCAGTTGTTAGGGGTTAGAGGTTAGTGATTAGTGGTAATGATTAGTGTTCGCAGGGACAGGGCTTGACCCTGTCCTTCGATTCTTGGGCAGCCGCAAGGGCTGTCCCTACTATATTAATCAAATTTTAAATGCTTCTCATCCTCCAATCTTCCATAACCTTTTATAGGTTATAATCTATAATCCTTACTCTATAAACAATATCCTAAAAGGTGGAATGCCTCTTTGTTTTTATGGTATAATATATAAACAATTTTTGTAAAAGAAGGGGGACATTATGAAAATAAAGGATCTTTACGATAAAAAAAGGACACTACTGTCTTTTGAAATTTTTCCTCCAAAGAAAAATTACCCTCTAAAAACCGTATTTCAGACCATAGAGGAACTAAAAGACTTGAAACCGGATTTCATAAGCGTTACTTATGGAGCGGGTGGCACGTCTAAAGACAGAACGGTAGAAATCGCTTCAAAAATAAAAAATGAGTACCATATAGAGGCATTGGCTCATTTGACCTGTATTTCTTCTACTACCGATGAAATAGATGATATCTTACATGCCTTGCATATGAATCACATAGAAAATATTCTGGCATTAAGAGGTGACATACCGGAAAACCCTGATTTTGAGTTTCCTTCTCCTCTTCAATATACTTATGCAAAAGATTTGATACAACAGATCAATCATTCCCGGAAGGTTTCAATAGGCGCAGCCTGTTATCCGGAAGGGCATCCCAAATGTGAAAATAAGGTCCGAGATATAAAACACCTTAAGGAAAAAGTAGATGCCGGTGTTGATTTCCTCATATCTCAGTTATTTTTTGATAATGAACTGTTTTATCGGTTTATGGAAGAAATAGATCTGGCTGGGATACAAGTGCCTGTTTCGGCAGGGATCATGCCGGTATTGAATGCAAAACAAATATTAAGGATGCAGAAGCTTGCCGGATGCAGTCTTCCTTCCAAGTTCAGGAGAATTTTGGAAAAATATGAGAATAACCCTGAGGCTTTGAAAGAGGCTGGGGAAGCATATGCCTTAGAGCAGATTATTGACCTGATGGCATGGGGCGTAGACGGCATCCATTTATATACAATGAATAAATCGGAAACAGCAAGAAAAATTGCAAAAAACATAAAAATGATAAGGAATATAGGCAAAGAATAAGTGGTGATTAGAAATGAATATAAAAAATGTACTGGGGAAAAAAATCATTATTTTTGACGGGGCCATGGGAACCATGATTCAAAAGTATGGACTGGAACTTGGAGAACTTCCGGATCTTTTGAACATAACCAGTCCTGAAGTAATACAAAAGATCCATAAAGAATACATAGAAGCCGGTAGTGATGTGGTCACAACCAATACATTTGGGGCAAATTCATTAAAACTTGAAAAAAGCGGTTACCCGGCGGAAACTATTGTAAAAGAAGCTGTTAAAATAGCAAGAAAAGCAGCGGGCTGCAATAAGTGCGTGGCATTGGGCATAGGACCTACAGGTAAGATGATGGCACCTGCAGGAGATTTATCCTTTGAAGAAGCTTATCAGTTGTTTAAAGAGCAAATTATTGCAGGGACACAAGCAGGAGCTGATTTGATCCTCTTTGAAACTTTCTCCGACATTTATGAAATAAGAGCAGGTATACTTGCAGCAAAAGAAAATAGTCATTTACCGGTATTCTGCTCTGTTACCTTTCAGGAAGACGGACGGACTTTAATGGGGACGGACCCCCTTACCATGGTAAATGTTCTGCAGGATATGGGGATCGATGCTTTGGGCGTTAACTGTTCTCTTGGACCGGACCAGATTACCGATATTGTATTTCAGGTCCTGAAATATTCCCGGCTTCCTGTATTGGTTCAGCCGAATGCAGGTCTTCCTGAAGTGGTAAATGGAGAAACCAGATTTCAGGTCAATATCGAGACATATATCAATGCGATGGCAAAGATGATAGATGAAGGAGTTCAGATTGCGGGAGGATGCTGCGGCACAACACCTGAATATATCCATCGATTAAAGGAAACCGTATCAAACAAAAAACCTAAAAGAATAAAAGTTTTGCCATTTACGGCAGTCAGCTCTTTTAGCCGTACCATTATGTTGGATGAGAGGATTCGCATTATTGGAGAAAGGATCAACCCTACAGGTAAAAAATTGTTGAAAGAGGCTTTAAGAGAAGGAAATATGGGATACATTGCTGACGAAGCATTGCTCCAGTCTGAGCAAGGTGCTCATATTCTTGATATTAATGTGGGGTTGCCCGAAATTAATGAAAAAGAGATGATGCACAAGGTTATCAGACATGTTGAGCAGACAGTTGATCTTCCGTTACAGATAGACAGCTCGGATCCCGAAGTTCTTGAACAGGCAGTTCGGTATTACAACGGAAAACCAATCATCAATTCCGTCAATGGTAAAAAAAGTGTAATGGATTCCATATTCCCCATTGTTAAAAAGTATGGAACCTGTGTGGTTGCATTGACATTGGATGAAAAGGGCTTGCCGGAATCCTGTGAAGAACGTGTGGATATAGCAGGTAAAATTATTCAATATGCACAGAATTATGGAATAAATAAAGAAAGGATCATCGTAGATTGCCTGACTCTTACGGTATCTGCACAGCAGGAAGCTGCTCTGGAAACATTGAAGGCGATGAAAATCATTAAGGAGCACTATGGGGTGAGGACGACTCTTGGAACAAGCAATATATCCTTTGGCCTTCCCCGGAGGAAAATACTCAACAAAACTTTTCTTGCAGCAGCGCTGACCTATGGGTTAGATGCACCGATCACAGATCCAGCAGACAAAGAAGTGATGGATATCATCAGGGCGTTTGAAGTATTAAGCGTAAAAGACAAAGAAGCCCAGGACTATATATCATTTTTTTCTGAAGAAAAAGAGGAGTTTAGCAAGCAAAAAAATAAAAGAGAGTCGTTGGATGAGATTATTATAAAAGGATTAACAGATAAATCCCGTTGGGAAACCCTTGAGATGTTAAAGACTTCAGAACCTCTTGAGATTGTAAACCGTTATCTGATACCCGCATTGGAAATAGTCGGTCAAAAATTCGAAACCGGTGAGATTTTTCTGCCTCAATTGATAAAATCGGCAGAGACTGTTAAAAAGGCCTTTGAAGTTATTAAAGAAAACCTTGCAAATGATGAAGATTCCCTGTATCACGGAAAGATAATCCTTGCTACAGTGCGGGGAGATATTCATGATATTGGGAAAAATATCGTGAAGGTTCTTCTCGAAAATTATGGCTATGAGGTGCTGGATTTAGGAAAAGATGTACCGATAGAAGATGTTGTAAAGGCAGTCAAAGAAAATGATGTTCATTTAGTTGGTCTCAGCGCTTTGATGACCACAACGGTTACAAGTATGGAGAAAACCATTCAGGCGCTTAAGGGCGAAGGGTTAAAATGTAAAGTGATGGTAGGAGGTGCTGTGCTTAACCCTGAATACTCAACACAAATAGGAGCAGATTTCTATTGCAAAGACGGAATGGCCGCAGTAAGAGTCGCCAATGAACTGTTTCGAGGACAGGAGACAAAATAAGGCGGAAGGTCTAAGTGAAGAAGGATAGAAGGTCAGAAGGGCGGAGGGTTGGAAGGATAGGAACTTGGAGGAATAGGGAAGATAAGAGATAATAAATAAGAGATAACAGTTAAGGTAGAATTATTACCAAAAGCAACTTCCCTAACCCCTAACCTTTAATCTCTATCTTAACTCCACAAGGGGGTAATTTTGTGCTTCGGAGAGATAAAATAAATTATTATTTGGATATTGCTGATACCGTATCGGAGAGAGGTACTTGTCTGAGACGAAACTTTGGGGCCATTATCGTGAAGAATGATGAGATCATATCTACCGGATATACCGGAGCTCCCAGGGGAAGAAAGAACTGCATAGATATAAATGTCTGTATAAGGGAAAAAATGTGTATTCCAAGAGGGCAAATGTATGAAAAATGCAGATCGGTCCATGCAGAGGCCAATGCCTGTCTTTCGGCGGCCCGCAGGGATATGCTCGGAGCAGATTTATTTTTGGTGGGAAGAGAAAAAACCACGGGCGAACTTGTTAAAGGTGCAGATTCCTGCTCCATGTGTAAGAGGCTTATTATCAACGCAGGAATAAAAAACGTATTTGTCCGTGACACCAATCAGAACTATCGTTTTATAAAAGTAGAAGACTGGGTCAGAAACGACGAATCCCTGACAGAGCAGACGGGATATTGATTAGAAAATTTGAATAATTTAGCATTGAAGGGATAATATTTTTTTGTGCGGATGAACGCATGTATTGATTTCACTATATCGGTTTTGATACAATGAAATCGTACCGTATTTAAAAAGCGGAGGATAATTAAATGTTTAAATATATACTGATATTTCTGATTGCGGCAGGTATTGCCTACATTTTTACTCCTGTTGCGCTTAAACTTGCAATTCGAATAGGTGCAATGGATGTACCGAGTGACGACCGGAGGATGCATACCAGCCCTATTCCAAGGTTGGGAGGGATTGCCATATACCTTGGGACGGTTGCAAGCATCGTATTGGTACTCCCTTATTCTCCTGAAGTGACCGGTATTCTTTTAGGCGGGACGGTTATTCTCATAACCGGAATAGCGGACGATATTTATAAGCTTTCTCCATGGGCCAAACTGGCATGTCAAGCAGCCAGTGCCATCGTCCTGTTTACTTTCGGTGTCAGGATTCATTTTATTGGAGTGCCTTTTGGTAGCGGCTATTTATATTTTCCGTGGATTATCAGTCTGATTGTTACGGTTATCTGGATTGCCGGCATAACGAATACCATCAATCTTATTGATGGTTTGGACGGTTTGGCTGCAGGAGTTGCGGCTATTGCATCTTTGTCCCTTGCCTATATCGCCTACATAAACCAAAGACCTGAAGTATCATTGATTACGCTGGCTGTAGCAGGAAGCTCTATGGGTTTTTTACCGTTCAATTTTAATCCTGCTAAAATTTTTATGGGGGATGGAGGTTCATTGTTCTTAGGCTTTATGCTGGCGGCAGTTTCTATCGTAGGCCCTATGAAAGGGGCAGCTGCCATTGCAACCATCATACCGGTATTGGTCTTGGGGCTGCCGATTTTTGATACGGCTTTTGCTATTTTCCGGCGTATTATAAAAAGAAAACCTATTATGGAAGCCGATAAGGAACATCTCCATCACCGGATACTTTCAAAAGGAATGGACCAGAAAAGGACTGTTATCGTATTTTATACTTTAAGCGGTATTTTGGGAATAGCAGCTGTGCTTGTGAATAATAATATGTTTGTCTATGGCTTTCTTCTGATTATTCTTACCTTTGCTCTTGTTTATGTATTTTCCTATACAAAAAGAGAAGAACAGATTGATGATAACCAAAGAGACCGCCGTTAAAGGAGCCGCTATATGAAAAATAATAAGGATAAAATAAAAGTACTTACAATATTCGGAACAAGACCCGAAGCCATAAAAATGGCGCCCCTGATCAACAGACTCAAGCAGGAAGAATTAATAGAGGCCCGTGTCTGTGTAACGGCACAGCACCGGGAAATGTTGGATCAGGTTCTTGATCTTTTTAAGATAACACCTGATTTTGATTTGGATATCATGAAAAAAAACCAGACTTTAACGCAGATAACTTCCAGAGTATTAGAAGGACTGGAAGCTGTAATCAGAGAAGCCGACCCTAAAATCATACTGATCCATGGAGATACCACCACAACTTTTGCAGGCGCTTTGGCTGCTTTTTATCATCAGGTCAAGATAGGGCATGTAGAGGCCGGGCTGAGAACCTGCAATAAATATTCACCCTTTCCGGAAGAAATGAACAGAACACTTACAGGCCATATTTCTGATTTTCACTTTGCACCTACCTTCAGAAACAAGCAGAACCTTTTAAAGGAAGGGATACCTGAAAACAGAATATATCTAACAGGCAATACGGTCATCGATGCACTGATAGAAACCTCAAAAAAAGAATATTCTTTTAGTGATCCTGAGTTACTAAAAGTTGACTTTAATAAAAGAATTATTACGGTGACTTGTCATAGAAGGGAAAACCTCGGTGAATACATGCAGAATATTTTTTATGCATTAAGGGACCTTACAGAAATGTTTTCTGACATAGAAATCGTTTTTCCCGTACATTTAAACCCGAAGGTGAGAAGCATAGCAGCAGAAATATTAGGGGATATTGAACGAATTCATTTGATTAATCCGTTAGAATATCAACCTTTTGTTAAACTCATGTCCATGTCTTATCTGATCATCACAGATTCAGGAGGATTGCAGGAGGAAGCTCCGGCTCTTGGAAAACCTGTTTTGGTGGTAAGAAAAGAAACAGAAAGACCCGAAGCCATAGAAGCAGGCACTGTGAAACTGGCAGGGGTCCAAAGAAAAGCAATCTTTGAGATGGCAAGAGATCTGCTTTTCCACCGGAAGGAATATGACAGAATGGCTAAAGCCGTTAATCCGTATGGCGACGGGAAAGCTTCAGACAGGATTGTTAAAATTATTAAAGAATCCTTCGGCATATAGAATAAATGTAATTTTTCAGTTGCGAAAGTTTAGTTGGATATTTTGGCCTGTTTATGAAGATTGAATAATCAGACTATCTTTACAGGCTTTTTTATTTTGTATCATTTTTAGAACAAGGTGTATGCAATTTTGTACAATTCGAGCCCGTTTTTTATCAAATAAAAAAAATATTGTGAAGAAATAGTCATGAGACACCTTTACAATTGCCTGATTAGAGATATAATTATAATATTATAGACTTTTTGTCTGAAAGGATTGAACCATGTCGGATAACCGATTTTCAATTTTCAAAGGTCTTGCTCTTATAACCCATATGGGCTTGCTCATGGTAATACCCATTATTGCCGGAGTTTATCTGGGCGGTTTATTAGATACAAAGTTTAATACGGGAAATTTATTTCTGATTGTCCTTACAATAATCGGTGTTATGACAGGATTTATGAATATATATAAAACGGTAATGAAGGATATCAAGAAAGACAAATCTTGAATCATAACAGGAGTAAAAAATGAGTGAAACTACTGATTTGAAAATAAATGTGTATAAATATACAATTATATTGGCATGTGTGGCAGCAGGGTTTTTGGTATTTTTTATAGAGGATTATGTTCCGTTAATATACGGATTGATTTTTGGCACACTTATTGCAACTTTAAATTTTACTTTGCTGGCCAATACTATTGAGCGGGCAGCCCGGATGGCTCCGGAAAAAGCAAAAGCTTATGCAACATCCAGATACTTTATAAGATATACCATTTATGGGGTTGTTTTGTATATTTCCATAAAGGCGGATTACATAAATGTCATAGGAACGATTATTGGATTATTGCTAATTAAAGTAGTTATACTAATAAGATACGCTTTTAATGACAAAACGTATTATAAAAAAATTTTTAGAAAAAAATAATATATATTTAAGATTAAAGCTATATAATTTTAAGTATACGGACTTCTATAATTTTAATTTTGTATGTTATGGTAATAACCTTAACGATAATAAATGTAAGCTGGAAAGGAGGGTTAAAATGGAAACAAATTTTGGACCTAAAGTAATTTTTGAACTGCCGGGAGGCGTTATTATTACAGAAACTGTTGTAAACACATGGATCATTATGGGTGTTCTTATTATCGGAGCGCTTATTCTGGTAAGAAACTTTGAGAAGAAACCCAAAGGAGTCCAAAATGCCGTAGAAATGATCGTAGATATGATTTACAAGCTTACAGAACAAGGGATGGGAAAAGATAAATTAGGTTTTGCCCCTTATGTTGGGACACTGTTTTTTTATCTTGTTTTTGCAAATCTCTGGGGATTAACAGGATTCAGAGCTCCGACGGCTGATACAAATACAACATTTGCTTTAGCCATTATTACATTCTTCATGATTCATTTCTTTGGAGTGAGGAAAAAAGGTATATTAGGATATTTAAAAGGCTTTACAGAGCCGATTCCTTTTATGCTGCCTCTTAATATCATCAGTGAATTGGCAACGCCAATATCCTTGGCTTTTCGTTTGTTTGGGAATATTGTGGGAGGACTCATCATTATGAGTCTCTTATATGGTGCGCTTGCAGGTTTAAGTGTAAAACTGGGACTACCTGTTCCTATTTTTGAGGTAGCGATTCCATCTATATTCCATATGTATTTCGACATTTTTGCAGGTGTTCTTCAATCATTTATATTTGTTATGCTGACGATGGTATTTGTTTCCATGGCAATGGATTAAATAATTAATAATAACAGATAGGAGGTGGAAAAATGGAATATACAGATTTTTTTACCGCTTTTATCAACTGGCTTCTATCTTTTGATAAAAAAGCTCTTATTTTAGCTTTTTCAGCCATAGGCGCGGGATTAGCCATGATTGCCGGTATCGGACCCGGTGTAGGACAGGGCTATGCTGCCGGAATAGGAGCTGAAGTAACAGGTGATAATCCAAAGGAATCAAAGCAATCTATAATGGTCATGCTTCTTGGGGCAGGGATAGCAGAAACATCAGGTATTTTATCACTTGTAATTGCATTGATTCTTTTGTTTGGAAACCCGTTGATTAATCTCGATGGAGATAAGTTGGTGCTTGCAGCATCTGCAATAGGTGCAGGACTTTCGATGATAGCAGGCATCGGGCCGGGTATTGGACAAGGCTATGCTGCAGGAAAAGGCTGTGAAGCATCCAGTAAAAATCCTGAAGCTTCTAAATCCTCTATGCTGGTAATGCTTCTTGGATCTGCTGTTGCCCAGACATCAGGAATTTTTTCCCTTGTCATTGCGCTGTTACTCATGTATGCAAATCCATTGGCAACCATCGAGGGACATCAACTGATATTAGCTGCTTCTGCAATTGCTGCCGGCCTTGCAATGATCGCAGGCGTAGGGCCCGGAGTAGGACAGGGATACGCTGCGGGAAAAGCGGCTGAAGCAGTAGGCATAAATCCGGAAAGTTCCAGAGGTGCCACGCTGGTAATGCTTTTGGGTTCTGCCATCGCACAAACTTCAGGAGTATTTTCACTGGTTATTGCTTTACTGCTCATGTATGCAAATCCGTTGGTAACTTTAGAAGGTGCAACCATCATTCTAGCTGCATCCGCTCTTGGGGCAGGTTTTGCAATGATTAGCGGAATTGGGCCCGGATTGGGACAGGGCTATGCCGCAGGTAAAGGAACAGAAGCTGTTGGACTTAGGCCAAGACTTCAGGCAGAAGTTGTTAAGACTATGATACTTGGACAAGCAGTTGCACAGACAACGGGAATATACGGGCTGATTATTGCCCTTGTCCTTTTATTTGCAAATCCATTACTACAATTATTATAAATTTAACTTAAATATACCGTTGAAGGAGGAATTTTAAATGGAACCTATTACTGGAAGAGCATTGATTTTAGCTTGTTCTGCTATCGGAGCAGGGCTTGCAATGATAGCCGGTATCGGACCTGGAATCGGCCAGGGATTTGCAGCCGGCAAAGGTGCGGAAGGTGTTGGAAGACAGCCGGAAGCTCAGGGAGATATTATCAGAACCATGCTTCTTGGAGCCGCCGTTGCAGAAACAACAGGGATTTACGGTCTTATTGTTGCACTGATACTACTCTTTGCAAATCCGTTGATTAACCTGTTATAATCATTATTTAAAACGGGGAAAGGAGGCAGTGTTCTATGGCAGTATATACAGGGCTGGTTGAATTTGGATGGACATTTATTTTCCAGATTATAAATACAATTATCATTTTTCTTGTATTAAAGAAAATTCTATTTAAGCCTGTTAGAGAATTTATGATTTCTCGCCAAAAAGGAATAGAAGATACCATTGATGAAGCAGATACCATCCACAATGATGCTATGGCATTAAAAGCGGAATATGAAGGCAAACTTGAGCAAATCAAAGAAGAAGGACGGGAAATTATAAAAGATGCCCGGCTTAAGGCAGATGAACAAGGCAGAGAAATTGTTAAGGAAGCACAGGATAAAGCATCTTCTATGATTAAGCATGCGGAAAATGAAATAGAAAGAGAAAATATTAAAGCGATGAATGAGTTGAAAGATGAAATCACTTCACTTGCTTTCATGACTGCTGAAAAGATATTGAGAAAGAAGCTTGATGAAAAAGAACATGACGAACTGATGAGAAAATTTGTTGAAGAGGTAGGGGAAACCGAATGGCAGAGTTAGTTGCTCTAACATATGGGAAAGCTTTGTTTGAGGTTGCACAACAGTCAGAGTCCGTTGACCTTTTTCTTGAGCAAATTGATTTCATCAAGAGCCTTTTTAAAAACGAACCGGATTTTTTTGAATTATATGATTCTCCGAGGGTCAATAAGCAGGAAAAAAAGAAATTATTAAATGATGTCCTCGGAGATAAAATAAGCAATGAAGTCATCAATTTCTTATTCATACTGTTGGATAAAAAAAGAACCCATTGGTTTTTTGATATTTCGAAAGAATTTACAAAGCTTGCAAATCAATATAATAACATTGAAGAAGGAATTGTTTATTCGGCAGTGAAACTTTCTGATGCGCATATAGGTATGCTGGAAAAGAGATTCACTGAAATTACAGGCAAAACAATCAAATTAGATACAATTCAGGATCCTTCATTAATAGGAGGAATAAAAGTAAAAATAGGTGATAAGGTTATAGATGCTTCGATACAGAATCAGCTTAAAAACCTTAAAGAAACTATTGATACCATAATAGTTTAGCATAGTAAGGGGTGATAGTAATGAATCTGAGACCCGAAGAAATAAGTTCTGTTATAAGAGAACAGATAAAAAGATATGAAGATAAACTTAAAGTATCGGACGTAGGTACTGTTATTCAAGTAGGAGATGGAATCGCTCGAATACATGGCCTTGAAAAGTGTATGGCCGGCGAGCTTTTGGAATTTCCAAATGAAGTATACGGAATGGCTCTTAACTTGGAAGAGGACAATATCGGGGCAGTACTGATGGGATCAGACGAGCATATTAAAGAAGGCGATATTGTAAAGCCAACAGGAAGAGTTGTTGAAGTACCTGTTGGAGACCAATTGATGGGAAGAGTTGTTAATGCCTTGGGTCAGCCCATAGACGGGAAAGGACCCATTAAAACAGATAAGTTCAGACCGGTAGAGTACGGAGCCCCGAGCGTTATTCAGAGAAAATCTGTAAACCAGCCGCTTCAGACAGGGATTAAAGCCATCGACTCTATGATTCCCATCGGAAGAGGGCAAAGGGAGCTTATCATCGGAGACCGTCAGACAGGTAAAACTGCTCTGGCAATAGATACTATTATTAACCAGAAACAGGAAGATGTAATATGTATTTATGTGGCAATAGGTCAGAAAAAGTCAACAGTTGCCCAAATCGTTCAGACATTAGAAAATTATGGTGCAATGGATTATTCCATAATTGTTTCCGCTACGGCCAGTGAATTGGCACCATTGCAGTATATAGCACCTTATGCCGGTTGTGCCATAGGAGAAGAATTTATGTATCAGGGTAAGGATGTATTAATAATCTATGATGACTTATCCAAACATGCGGTGGCTTATCGTACATTATCACTTCTTTTAAGAAGACCTCCGGGACGTGAAGCTTACCCGGGAGACGTATTCTATCTGCACAGCAGATTGCTGGAAAGAGCTGCAAAATTAAGTGACGACCTTGGAGGAGGCTCTATTACGGCATTGCCCATAATTGAAACACAGGCAGGAGATATATCGGCTTATATACCGACCAATGTTATTTCCATTACAGATGGTCAGATATTCCTTGAGTCGGAGTTATTCTTCTCCGGGCAAAGACCTGCTGTAAATTCAGGTATTTCTGTATCAAGGGTCGGTGGAGATGCTCAGATTAAAGCCATGAAAAAAGTATCCGGGAAGATAAGGCTGGAACTTGCCCAGTATAGAGAGCTTGCCTCCTTTGCACAATTTGGTTCGGAACTTGATAAGGATACAAGAGACAGGCTTGCCCAGGGAGAACGGCTTATGGAAATCCTGAAGCAGCCTCAATATTCACCTGTTAAAGTAGAGCATCAGGTTATGATTATTTTTGCCGCCATCAATAAATACCTGACCGATATACCGGTTGACGAAATCAACCGTTTTGAAAAAGAATTTCTGGATTATATGGATACTCAAAATCCGGAAGTTGGAAAAGACATAAAGAGCAAGGGCAAATTAGAAGAAGCAACAGAGGAAAAACTGAAAGCCGCTATAGAAGAATTTAAAAAAATATTTGAGTCAGACAAATAGCTGTTTGCTCAACGATCGGAGGTGAGTAGATGGCAGGAAAAGGACGCGAGATAAAGCGTAGAATCAAAAGTGTAAACAGCACAAAACAGATAACAAAAGCAATGGAACTTGTTTCTTCTTCCAAATTAAGAAGGGCGAGGGAACGATTAGATAAAACAAAACCATACTTTGATACCGTCAGAAAAACAATTAATGAGATCCTGGCAGATTCAGAGAGCATCGACAGCATCTATTTTGAAGGTGCAAGAGAAATAAAGAAAAGCTGCTATATTGTGGTTACAGCCGACCGGGGACTATGCGGGGGCTATAATTCCAATGTTATTAAGGAATCCTTATCAAGCATGAAAGAGAAAAAAGATATATCTGTCATTGCCATAGGGCAGAGGGGCAGGGATTTTTTCAGAAAACACGGCTACGATTTGGATGGAGAGTATATCAATATTCTTGAAACAATATCCTTTAAAGAAGCAAAGAAAATAAGCTCTTTGGTCATGCAGCTTTATGAGCAGGAAATGGTAGATGAAGTTTATCTGGTTTATACAAGTTTTGTAAGCACGATTTCCCATAAAACAGAATGTATTCGCTTGCTTCCTTTATCTCAGACAAAAATGAAAGAGGAAACCGGGGAAAAGAAAGAGAGTTTTTTTGAATATATTTCTTATGAACCTTCTCCAAAGGCAGTGTTTGACTATCTGGTACCTCAATACGTAGAATCATTGATTTTCGGAGGGCTTGTGGAATCAGCTGCCAGTGAACAGGGAGCGCGGCGGATGGCGATGGAAAGTGCAACAGATAATGCAATTGAAATGATCGATCAATTGACATTGAATTACAATAGAGCTCGCCAGGCGGCAATTACTCAGGAGATAGCTGAAATTGTCGGTGGAGCTGAAGCTTTAAAGTAGCTTCATAGAAAGGATGTGAATAGAATTGTCTGAAAACAAAGGTGTGATATCTCAAATCATCGGTGCTGTATTAGATATTAGATTTAATCCCCAGAACATACCGGAACTGTTAAGCGCCATTGAGATTCAGCATGGAGATAAAAAAATAGTGGCAGAAGTTGCTCAGCATCTCGGAGATGACACCGTAAGATGTATTGCCATGTCTTCAACAGACGGACTGGTCAGAGGAATGGAAGCTGTGGATACCGGAAAGCCTATTTCTGTTCCTGTTGGTCCAGAGACTTTGGGAAGGCTTTTCAATGTAATAGGTGAAACCATAGACCAAAAAGGGCCTTGTGAAGATGCAGAAACAATGCCGATTCACCGGCCTGCTCCAAGCTTTGAAGAACAGGAAACATCTGCCCAGATATTTGAAACCGGCATTAAAGTAGTGGATCTGATTGCCCCCTATACAAAAGGCGGGAAAGTAGGACTTTTTGGAGGTGCAGGTGTAGGAAAGACCGTATTTATCCAGGAGCTGATCAACAATATTGCCAAAGAGCATGGCGGTTTATCAGTATTTGCCGGAGTAGGAGAACGAACAAGAGAAGGTAATGATTTATATTATGAAATGATGGAATCAGGCGTTCTTGATAAAACCGCATTGGTATTCGGCCAGATGAATGAACCGCCTGGCGCAAGAATGCGTATCGGACTAACCGGCCTTACTATGGCAGAATATTTCAGGGACAGAGAGGGCCAGGATGTACTCCTCTTTATAGATAACATTTTCAGATTTACTCAAGCGGGCTCAGAGGTATCGGCTCTTCTCGGACGTGTACCCAGTGCGGTAGGCTATCAACCTACATTGGCAACTGAAATGGGAGTTTTACAGGAAAGGATCACATCGACGAAGAAAGGGTCCATTACATCGGTTCAGGCGATTTATGTACCGGCAGATGATTTGACGGACCCTGCTCCTGCTACAACATTTGCTCATCTGGATGCTACAACGGTACTTTCACGTTCTATTTCAGAATTAGGGATATATCCTGCAGTGGATCCTCTTGATTCAACATCAAGGATCATGGACCCGGTCATCTTGGGGCAGGAGCATTATGATGTCGCCAGAGGCGTACAGGAAGTTCTGCAGAGATATAAGGATCTTCAGGATATTATCGCCATCTTGGGGATGGATGAATTAAGCGATGAAGATAAACTTACTGTAAACAGAGCACGAAGGATTCAAAGATTTTTGTCTCAGCCATTCCATGTTGCAGAACAATTTACAGATACACCGGGCGTATATGTACCACTGAAAGAAACCATCAGAGGCTTTAGAGAAATTCTTGAAGGCAAGCATGACGATCTTCCGGAATCAGCATTCCTTTTTGCCGGAGGCATTGATGAAGTGGTAGACAGGGCAAAGAAAGCTTAGTGAAGAGATTTTACACCGGGAGGTGATATTTTGGCCCAAACTTTTAATCTTGAAATTGTAACTCCGGAAAGATCCTTTTATAAAGGTGAAGTAGAGATGGTTGTTGCACGAACCATACAAGGAGATGCAGCTTTTATGGCGGATCATATGTGGACCGTAACACCCCTTTCACCTGGTTTATTAAAAATCAGGGAGAAAAATGAAATAAAAAAAGCTGCATGTTCAGGAGGATTTATTCATGTTAAAGAAGGAAAGGCTACTATCGTTTCTGACGCTGCGGAATGGCCTGAAGAAATAGATCTTGACCGGGCTGTTGAAGCAAAGGAGCGGGCAGAGAAAAGATTGGATTCTTCTGATCAGGATATAGATACGGATAGAGCGAAGGCAGCCATACTCAGAGCATTAAGCAGGATAAAGGTAAAAGAAGAATACATGGGTAAATAGAAACTATATAATAAATAGAATAAGGCTATGCCTTATTCTATTTATTATATCGAGATTGTTGAAAAAGTCTACAATCTCCAGGCTTTTGAAAAATTCGAAGTTCAAGGCGCGCTGAGAGCGAGCAGCGGAGCTTACTTCAGGTAAGTGAGCATGTTCGCTTGAAAGCAGCAACGCAGAAATTCGGAGATTTTCAACAGCCTGGATTTAATTTCCAAAGGAACTTTGTTATCGCCTGCAGGAAACCTTGATTTCTGCCAGGATTTTCTGTCACGATTATTTTAACCTTTTGAGTAATATGATATAATAATATTGATTTTTTGTATTTGGAGGAAAGCATGAGTCTAATGGAACAGTCTATGCAGCATATTGTCAGTGCATTGAAGAGTGGAGTCGTGCCTCAGTATGGAATAGAATATTTGTGCGTTGGAAGAGAGAAACAATTACAAGAGATTTCAAGAAACATGCAGTTAATAAAAAATGGAAGCGGAACCGTTAAAGTGATAACCGGAGCTTATGGAACGGGAAAAACCTTCTTGATGCAGAGAATAAAGCTTGAAGCATTAAGAAATAATTTCATAGTATCTTCTATAAAAATAAATCAGGGTTTCCGCCTGAATAATCTTCAGCATTTATATTACAATATCATGCATAACTTGTCGATTCTTGGAAAAGGAGAAACGGCTACCAATATAGAAGACATTTTTAA
Source organism: Anaerovorax odorimutans (assembly GCA_016841185.1). GTDB lineage: Bacteria > Bacillota > Clostridia > Peptostreptococcales > JAAYPU01 > JAENZQ01. The sequence continues at coordinate 51,519 of JAENZQ010000003.1, read as the reverse complement.
CAAATGGATCACAAAAATACAGGACATGTCTTACGGTCAGGCTTCATCTGAAATCAGAAAAATTTTATACAATCTTGAAAAATACAATGCCTCCTTTGCAAGAGCAATCACATTTTACATTCGTGCCAGAATAAATGAAGATAAGGAATTGGCGGCGACCATTGCTTCATGGGTATCATGTGAGAGCAACATTCCTTATCATTTGAAAGCAAAATTTGACGTTATCGGGAGTATTGACAAAACCAATGCCTTGGATTTTTTGAAAGCATTCATTCACCTAATCAAATATGTAGGTTACGATGGGATTGTAATACTGGTAGACGAAGTTGAACTGATTATGAATGAAAGAATAGACATACGATCAAAAGCTTTTGAAAATATCCGGTACATCATTGATGAATGCTCCATTGGAGAATTAAAGAATACAATGTTCATTTTTGCAGCAACCAATGAATTGCTGTCGGATACGGAAAAAGGCATTCCTTCCTACCAGGCACTTTTCCAGAGATTGGGCAATCCTGTGGATAAGAAGAATGCTTCTTTGTCGGATATAAGGCAGCCTATTTTATATTTACCGGACATGTCGGAAGAAGACTTTATTCAAATCACAAAAAATATTTTAGAATTGTACAAAGAGGTGTACGATATAAATCCGAAAATTTCAGTTGAATCCATAAGCAATTGGGCTTTGTACATGTATAAAGAAGTCGAGCCTGAGATGGAAAAAATTAATTTAAGAAAGTATATCATGAAAGTAATGGAAGTCTTCGACATCATTGAGCAGCATCCGGATAACACATTGTTCAAAGCCGAACTGGAAAAATATGAAAAAGGAAATGCGCCTGTCTTTAAAGCAACTTTAAAATCCAGAGAAAACACATAAAAAGCAGGAATATGTCCAGAAATAGAGGAAAGACATGAATAATAAAGATCAAATAGAAGAATATATTAAGTATGGGTTATCAGGAATCCCGCAGATAAAAAAAGAAGAAAAGAAAAAATTTCTCGGTGAATTCAGAGAAAGAGTGGTTTTAGCAATTGAAGAAGCGTATTTGAATAATGAGGATATCTTTGAAAAGATAGAAGCGGCTCTTAATAATCAACTGGTTCATAAAATTATTGTTAATTCAAGCCTCAGCAGCTCGCTGAGAGGAAAATGCATGAGACTTGCAAAACGATACCATAAAGACTTTAAACTGGTAAATGGTGAAAGCGATATATCCATTATACTTGCTTCAAAGACAGCAATAGATCAGGATGAAGTTTTCTTTAAAGAAAAAAGAGAATAGGATTGACATGGGAAAAGATGTTAGTATAAAATCATTATAAAATAAAAAAGTCTGGCGATGAAGGGAAGAGTAGGCATAAAAGACGTTACAGAGAGTCGGTAAACGGATGAAAGCCGATACGTTGAATATGTTGAAGATGGCCCTGGAGCTCTGTATCCGAAGAATTTAGGATATGGCGGGTAATATCCGTTAGTATTATATGGTTCAATTAACCTAATGAGGCATAAATCGTGAGATTTATGCAAAAAAGAGTGGTAACACGAAGCTTTTCGTCTCTATGATACGAAGAGCTTTTTTTTACTTATATTTACCTCATGCTTACACTTACACACATTGCTCCGAAGGAGCGACTTACACTGACAAGTAATTGAATGGAGGAGATAAAATGAACAAAGGAAAATACTATATTACGACGGCAATTGCTTACACCTCAGGGAAGCCGCATATTGGCAATACTTATGAAATTGTTCTGGCTGACAGCATTGCACGGTTTAAAAGATTGACGGGATATGATGTGTACTTCATGACCGGGACGGATGAGCATGGTCAAAAGATTCAGATTAAGTCCCAGGAAGCGGGGAAAAAACCAAAAGAATTTGTAGATGAGGTGGCTGGTGAGATAAAACGGATCTGGGACTTAATGAATACAAGTTATAATAAATTTATTCGTACTACAGATGAAGACCATATCCGGATTGTCCAAGGCATATTTAAAAAATTATATGAACAAGGGGATATTTACAAAGGCTATTATGAGGGCTGGTATTGTACCCCTTGCGAATCATTTTTTACGGAGTCCCAGCTTGAGGATGGAAAATGTCCGGACTGTGGGAGGGAAGTAAAAAAAGCAAAAGAAGAAGCTTACTTTTTTAAGCTCAGCAAGTATCAGTACAAACTGATGAAACATATAGAAGAAAATCCGGAATTTATTCAGCCCGAATCAAGGAAAAATGAAATGATAAACAATTTTCTGAAACCAGGGTTACAGGATTTGTGCGTGTCAAGGACCTCCTTTAACTGGGGGATTCCCGTTACATTTGATGAGAAACATGTTATTTACGTATGGATCGATGCGCTGAGTAATTATATAACCGGTATCGGCTACGACCCTCAGGGAAATCATGGTGAGCTTTATAAAAAATATTGGCCGGCGGATGTGCATCTTATCGGCAAAGACATTTTGAGATTTCATACTCTTTACTGGCCTATTATGTTGATGGCTTTGGGAGTCGAACTTCCGAAACAGGTGTTTGGTCATCCTTGGCTTCTCATTGGAGAGGGAAAGATGAGCAAATCAAAAGGAAATGTTGTTTATGCAGACGATCTGGTTGATTTATTTGGCGTAGATGCCGTACGGTACTATTTGCTTCATGAAATGCCTTTTGCGCAGGACGGTACACTTACCTATGAACTTCTGATTGAACGCATTAATTCTGATCTGGCAAATATACTGGGTAATTTAGTAAATCGAACGGTTACCATGATCAACAAATATTTTGATGGCGTCATACAACCTCAGAAAGAAAGAGAGAATATTGACGAAGAGTTGATTAAGCTGGCTCTTTCAACCCCAGGTAAAGTTGAAGAAAAAATGAACAAATTGAAAGTCACCGAGGCCATTGATGATATTATTACATTGCTCAGAAGAAGTAACAAATATATAGACGAAACCATGCCCTGGGTATTAGGGAAGGATGAATCCAAAAAAGACAGATTATCCACTGTACTATACAATTTATCCGAGGCTATCAGGTTTTCAGCTGTGCTTTTATCACCGTTTATGCCGGATACAGCGGAAAGTATTTTTATTCAGCTTAATACCGCTATAAAAAACTGGGATTCTTTGAAGACATTTGGCGGGATGCAGCCTGGAGATTCTGTAGGAAAAGCGGAAATTCTTTTTGCCAGAATAGACCAGTCAAAAAAAATGGAAGAGATAATCAGCTATTATGATCAGAAAAAAAATCATAAGGAAGAATCTAAAACTTCTAAAGAAGTAAAATCGAAAACCGATTACATCACAATTGATGACTTTGCTAAAGTTGAATTGAAGGTCGGTGAAATCGTCAGTTGTGAAAAGCATCCGAAGGCAGATAAACTCTTGGTATCTCAGATCAGAATAGGAGATGAAACAAGGCAGATCGTTTCAGGTGTTTCCATGTATTACACACCTGAAGAGATGAAGGGTAAAAGAGTGGTGGTGGTAGCTAATTTGAAACCCATTAATCTCAGAGGAAAAGAATCTAACGGTATGATTTTATTTGCCGAAAAAGGTGATAATTTATATTTTGTCACAACAGAAGCGGAAAGCGGATCAATTGTAAAATAGACACAATTGGAGTATAGAGTATGGAGTATGGATTATAGAGTATAGAGTATGGATTAAATCAGAGGTTAGAAGGTTGGAGGGCTAAGACCCTTAACCACTAATCTCTGCGAATGAAAGGAGGTTGCTATGTTATTCGATTCTCATTCACATATGTATTCAGTTAAGTTCGATAATGACAGAGAGGAAGTTTTTAAAAGAATAAAAGAAGCCGGTGTGGAGTATGTATTAAATGCCGGTGCGGATCTTGAAACTTCAATGAGAGCAATAGAATGTGCACATAAGTATGATATGTTCTATGCTTCCGTAGGATGCCATCCTCACGATGTTAAAGATTTGGATGAAGAAACACTTCTGCTTTTCAAAGGGCTTGCAAAAAAACCAAAAGTCTGTGCCATAGGAGAGATAGGGCTGGATTACTATTATGACCATTCGCCCAGAGATCTTCAGCAGCATTGGTTCAGAAGGCAGATTCAGCTTGCTCATGAGGTTTCAATGCCAATCATAATACATGACCGGGATGCCAATGATGACACTTTAAAAATATTAAAGGAAGAAAAGGCTTTTGAGCTGGGCGTCCTGATGCATTGTTTTTCCGGAAGTGCGGAACTTGCAAGACAATATATCCATCTTGGTGCAAAGATATCCATTGCAGGTCCGGTTACTTTCAAAAATGCAAAAAAGATAATAGAAGTGGTTGAAACCGTTCCAATAGAACATCTTTTAGTTGAGACAGATGCGCCTTATCTGACACCGGAGCCTTTCAGAGGAAAAAGAAATGAATCTGCATACGTTAGATATACGGCGGAGAAAGTTGCAGAAATAAAGAAAATCCCCTTTGAAGAAACTGCCCGGATTACATGCGCAAATGCCAAATCATTTTTCAAAATCAAATAAAAATAATTTTTAAAATTCGGGCAATTTATTGAAAACATGCAAATAGTAATATAGAAATAAATACAACAAAACTTCTTTTTAAACCGCATATTAAAACCGATTTGGAATTATAAGAAAAATTAACTTCTGATAATTCCGGATCGGTTTAAATATTAGGCGAAAGCGTGTGCTATAAAAGACCTATGTATAATTTATGCTGCAATTCAAATATCAGTATGATATATTGACTACAGGGAAGGTACGTACTTCGGCCATATGCCGGGAAAGGAACATTGGTAATGGAAAAGGATATTCTTGATTTTACAACAGATGGATTGATCTTACTCAACTCGGAAGGTAATATCGAATCTATCAACTACACGGCAAAAAAAATTTTGGGTTTGACAGGCGAATATACACAATCTCACTCCGAAGGACGTATCGAAAAAGGAGATATAGTTATTTTTTGTACCAATCGGTTGGGAGAAGACGATGGTGTAATGGAAAGTACTTTCAATAGGATAGGACTGAAAGAACAGATTAATATGAATAAACCCTATGCAATCGTTGGCGTAATGGGAGGAGAAACAGAGCCCTATGTTTTCTCTATAGAAGATGATACCGAGTGTTTTCAAGAAAAAATTACTTATTTGGAGACATCAGTAGAAATCATCATGAATTTTAATAAACATACAACTCTTATCAAGGTAGAGGATTATATTTTTCCTCTTGATTATATTTATGCCATTGGGAACGTGGTTATACTGGACGGAGATACAAAGAAAGTGAAGTTTTTTCAATCAAGAGGATATACGATAAGAGAAGAGAATGTTGAAGATGTTTTACAGGGAAAGTCATTTTATGCTAAAAAACCCGGAAGTGAATCAATTAATATCATAGGTTATAATTTAAATAAAATAATAAAATGCCAAAGCATAAAATCTTATCTCATCGATGGTGTAAATTTAAAACATGGGGAAAATCACTTTGATATGATTCACAGTGTACCGGTCCTGGTTTCCCATTACACTATTCAGGAAAGAGGAAAGCACTTTAAACTTCTTCGTCTCGTAGATTTATCCACTTTTTATAAAACCATTCAGGAGCAGAGCAATGCATTAAAGACGTTTCACCGTCTATGTCATTCGAAACAGACGGATGCCAATCCTTTACCGGGATTTGTAGGGATGAGTACAGCTATTGAGAAGGTTAAAGAACAAGCAATGAAAGCAGCAAATACTACTTCTACCGTTTTGATAATGGGAGAAAGCGGTACAGGTAAATCCCAGCTGGCACAATTGATTCACTATAAAAGCAGCAGGAAAAACCGGCCTTTTATCCATGTAAATTGTGCATCATTACCTGCTTCTATTATAGAAAGTGAGTTATTCGGATATGAGCCGGGTGCTTTCACAGGAGCACATAAATATGGGAAAAAAGGCTTGTTTGAATTGGCTGATACTGGGACGATATTTCTTGATGAAATCGGTGAATTAAGTACACACTTGCAGACCAAATTATTGAAAGTCTTACAAGAACAGAGCTTCTACCGTGTCGGAGGAGAAAATGAAATAAAGGTAAATGTACGGATAATTGCGGCAACGAACAGAGATTTGATTGAATTGGTAAAAAGCAATCTTTTCCGGGAAGATTTATACTACAGACTATTTATTGTACCAATCTATATTGCACCGTTAAGAGAAAGACGTGAAGATATAACCGAATTGATCTGGTTTCTCCTTCCCCGCATTTGTACTAAAATGAATATTGATATGCGGTATCTCAGTGAAGAGGCTTTTTTAAAACTAAAAAATTATGACTATCCGGGAAATATAAGAGAGTTGGAAAATATCCTGGAACGGGCAATGAACTTATGTGAAGGCATCATTATTCAGGCTGAAGACATCAATTATTATCCTGATACGAAAAACAAAGATGAATGGTTTCTTGACGATACGGACCTAAAAACCCAATTAAAAATGTATGAAAAGAAAATAATAGAAAGCACGATTAAAATGTGTGCAGGTGACAGTAAGAAAGCTATGAAGATTCTGAACATAAAAAAATCTTCATTTTATGAAAAAATCCATGAGTACAATATCAGTCCATAATAATGGAATTTGTCCGGTAAAATGGAAAAGCAATTCTATTTGTAAAAATTAAGGACAAGGTTTTTATTCAATTACTATTCCGGAATTACGGAATTTCATTGAGAGATTTCCTTTCTTTTGACTTGGCATTATTCTTGCTCTATTTATCACTATACGGATCATTTTGAAGGAGGAAAAATGGATATATGAATTATCGTTTTTATGGTGCAGATACTGTAGAATTAGCAAAAAAATATGGAACACCTTTATATGTCATGTCTGAGGATTTCATTGTTGAAAGATGTCGGGAAATCCATGAGAGTTTTCTGAAAAAGTATGAAAATACTTATGCAGTGTTTGCAGGAAAAGCCTTTTGCACCAAAGAGATGTGCCGAATACTTAAAAGAGAAGGGTTAGGTTTGGATGTTGTATCCGGCGGAGAGCTGTATACAGCACTTTCTGTGGGGTTTCCGGCAGATAAAATTATTTTTCACGGAAACAATAAAACTTTAAGCGAGTTGAATATGGCTGTAGAAAGTGGTGTGGGAAGAATTGTTGTGGATCATGATATGGAACTTGACATAATTCAGAAAATAGCTGAAGAAGCAAAGATTGACGCGTCTGTTCTTTTAAGGATCGCTCCGGGAGTAGATCCCCATACCCATCGATACATGGTAACAGGGCAGGCAGATTCAAAATTTGGAATTCCCAATAAAGATGCTGTTCTCAGACATACTGTGCAGAAAGCATTATCTTTTAATAACATTGAATTAAAAGGGTTCCATTTTCATGTTGGTTCTCAGCTTTTGGATAATGCATCTCATTTAAAGTCGGTGGATGTGTTATGTACCCTATTTGACAAATTGAATCAATGGTTTGATTATTGGCCGCACGAAATAAATATAGGAGGAGGGTATGGCATCAAATATACCCACGAAGATCAGCCTGAACAGCTAAATGCTTTTATATCTCCCATTATGCATAAGATAACTGAATTCTCAGAAAAAAGCGGTAAAAAGAGGCCTGCCGTAATAATTGAACCGGGAAGGTGGATCGTGGGAGAAGCCGGTATAACCTTGTACACCATAGGGTATATTAAAAGAATTCCGGATATCCGGACCTATGTTTCTGTTGACGGCGGAATGCCGGATAATCCCCGGCCATCACTTTATCAAGCTCGGTATGAGGCAGTAATCGCCAATAAATATGGTGATCCGTTAACAGAAAAGGTCACCATTGCCGGTAGGTGTTGTGAAAGCGGAGATGTGCTGATATGGGATATCGAAATTCCTGAACCGGAGCCGGGAGATATATTGGCGGTAAAAGCGACAGGTGCATACAACTATTCAATGGCCAATAATTATAATAAACTTCCGTTTCCCCCTATTGTTATGCTCAAGAAAGGGAAAGACCGGTTGATTGTAGAAAGGCAGACATATGAACAATTGGTTTCAAGAGAACTATAAAATAGTATTTAAATTTTTATCCTTATCCTATCCTATAATATGAGGAGGTTGAATATGACAACGACAAACAAAATATGGGAAGCTTATAAATTTCCTATTATCCTGATCGTATCCATTATTATCGGAAGCTTGGTTGGAATGGCATTAGGAGAACAAGCATTGATATTTAAACCTTTTGGGGATATTTTTCTTAACTTGATGTTTACAGTTGTTGTTCCGCTGGTATTCATAACCATCAGCAGTGCCGTATCCAACATGGCAAATATGAAGCGGCTGGGAAGTATACTGGGATATCTCTTGCTTGTTTTTATCATTACAGGCCTGATTGCAGCAGTTATTATGATTACTACTGTCACCATCACTCAGCCGGGAGTAGGCGTCAATATTCAGGTAGAAGCTGTAAATGAAATTGAAAAATTGAATGCAGGAGAACAGATCGTAAAAGCACTTACAGTAACGGATTTTACAGAGCTTATTTCAAGAAGGAATATGCTTCCCCTTATTCTTTTTTCGATTTTCTTTGGATTATGTGTTACCTTGCTGGGCGAAAAAGGAAAAAAAATAGCCGAGGGGCTGGATGCATTATCACAGGTCTTCATGAAAATGATACAACTGATCATGTACTATGCTCCAATAGGGCTTGCGGCATATTTTGCGGCACTTATCGGTGAATTCGGGCCTAAACTTCTTGGGTCCTATGCAAAGGCCATGGCAGTCTATTATCCTATTACCATTTTGTATTTTTTCATTGCTTTTGCGGTTTATTCCTATTTTGCAGGCGGCGGCACAGGCGTACGGACTTATTTTAAAAACATTATTTCACCTGCTGTTACTTCAATAGCGACACAAAGCAGTATTGCAACGCTCCCGGTTAATCTGGAAGCAGCAAGGCGTATAGGTGTTTCCAAAGATATTCGTGAAATTGTTTTACCTATTGGTGCTACCATGCATATGGATGGTTCATGTTTGTCGGCGATACTGAAAATATCTTTTCTCTTTGGAATTTACGGAAAAGAATTTGCCGGAATCGATACTTTTGCCATTGCTATTTTAATATCGATTATGAGCGGTGTTGTTATGTCAGGAGTTCCCGGAGGCGGACTGATTGGTGAAATGCTTATTGTAAACTTATACGGATTCCCGCTTGAAGCTTTTCCGATTATCGCTACCATCGGATTTTTAGTAGACCCGCCTGCCACCATGGTAAATGCTACCGGAGATACGGTTGCTGCCATGATGGTTTCAAGACTTGTAGAAGGCAAAGAGTGGCTTAAAAATAAAGTGACGGTATAATAAGGCCATTTTAATCAGGGATATATGGATAAGGATAAATATCATTATAAAATTCACCGCTGTTCTTAAAAAGGCAGCGGTGAAACTGTAAAAATTATTTATATATCAATAGTTTTGTAATAGAATATAATGAGATAACAGGAGGAGATTATCTTTTAAGGAGCTGATAGATTGATAGAGTTTACTAAATTACATGGTGCGGGAAATGATTTTATTGTTGTGGATAATAGGAGCAATAAAATTGACAATAAGCATCAGTGGGTTGTAAAAGCCTGTGACAGGCATTTTGGGGTGGGCGCAGACGGTTTTATGCTTGTGGAGCATTCTGAAAACAGCAATATAAAAATGGATTTTTATAATGCAGACGGCAGCCATTCCACCATGTGCGGGAATGGGTTAAGATGCTTCTCGAAATTTGTTTATGATGAAGGTATCGTCAGGAAAGATGTATTTGATGTAGAAACCGGAGATGGCATTAAATCCGTTTCGATAATAGAAAGTGATAAAAACGAGTCTGTTATAAGGGTAGATATGGGAAAATGGCTATTCAGATCCCCCACGGTTAATCATTTATCCGAAGAAGTCATGAATAAAAAAATCATGGTGGATCAGGAGAAATTGGAAATATCCTGTGTTCATATGGGTGTTCCTCATGGTATCGTATTTGTAGATGAAATTAATGAAGATTTTACATGCCGATATGGGAGAAAAATTGAAAAAGATCCGTTTTTTCCACAAGGGATCAATGTTAATTTTGTTAAAATAATCAATAAAGAGCATATTGTTGTCGATACGTGGGAAAGAGGTGCAGGCAAGACTTTGGCTTGCGGCACAGGCTCATGTGCATCGGTTATCATAGGGCATCGATTGGAAAAAGTAAGTGATGAAGCTGTGGTGGATGTAGCCGGAGGGCAGCTTAAAATAAAACTTTATGAAGATTATGTCACGATGGAGGGCAAAGCCGTCAGGATTTGCACAGGAACACTGTATTAAAAAACTTCATACTCAGATCCTGTCATCGTGAGCAGCGATAGAAGGTCAGAGGGTTAGGGAAATTGATAATGGAGAGTTGAGAATTAACAATTAAGGAAAGCTGGAGGTATAAGTGTAAGTATAAAAGGAAGAATTTTTGCTTAAGCAAAAATTTCTGTCCACCTCTAACCCCTAATTAAATCTATACTCAATACTTTATACTCCATGCACAATACTCTATACTCCATACTCTGAATATATTATTAAGAAAGAAGGGCTTTTATGATTTTACCGGAGCATATTTGTCTTGCCAATACACCTACTTCTATTGAACGTTTGGATAAAGTTTCCGCTCAACTGAACGGTCCGACAATCTACATCAAAAGGGACGATCAGACAGGCAGTGAAGTATCGGGAAACAAAGTCAGAAAACTTGAATTTTCGGTTAAAGAAGCATTGGATCAGAATTGCGATACCTTGATTACCTGCGGTGGTCTGCAATCCAATCATGCAAGAGCTACTGCTGCAGTTGCTGCAAAACTGGGGATGTCTTCCTGGTTGGTATTAAGAAACCAGGGCGAGGAAGTTTTAGACGGCAACTACTTTATCGATCGTCTTTTAGGTGCAAAGATACAATTGATCACACCTGAACAATATAAAGATAATAGAATGGAAATCATGGAAAACCTCAAAGAACAGCTTTCAAAAGAAAACAGGAAAGCATATATCATTCCGGAGGGTGCGTCCAATGGGATAGGTGCTTTTGGATATTTCAAAGCCATGAAAGAAATCTTATCTCAGGAAGAAGAAATAAAAGTGAAGTTTGATGCAATCTGTATTGCAGTAGGCTCCGGGGGGACATATGCGGGCCTTTTTCTCGCTTCCAAAATTTTGAACCATCCTGTCAGCATTTACGGCATTAACGTATGTGATGATGCAGCATATTTTAAAAGCCAAATAGGATCTATTCTATATGAAGCTTGTGATTATATAGGTTATGATCTGGCCTTTGATAAAGAAGAGATAAATATACTGGATGGTTATGTGGGCAAAGGGTATGCCATAAGCCAGCCCTGTGAGCTTGAATTTATCCGGGAAATTGCACAGTGTGAAGGGATGATTCTGGATCCGGTATATACGGGAAAAGCTTTTTACGGCATGATGAATGAAATACGGAAAGGAACTCTGAATCATCATAAAAATATACTATTTATTCATACCGGTGGGATTTTCGGATTGTTCCCTCAGAAAAATCTATTTTTATTTGAGTAATCATAGATTATTATAACATTAGAATGATATACTTACACTTTCTGATATTTCGATGGAATCTTCAGAAACATTACAATCATAGGATAGTATTTTGACATTATTTTCAGAAGCTTGTTTCAATGCTTCGGAAAATGCAGGATCAGTTATATTGTTAGGGATAAAGGAATGGACGCCTTTCATCTGAATCAAAAAAATAATGAAGCCCTGATAACCGGCTTTTACGGCATCCATTATTTCCAACACATGACGGGTCCCTCTGTTTGTAGGAGCATCCGGAAACATAGCTGTTCCGTTTTCTTCAAGGGTTACACCCTTTACTTCTATAAATCCTTTATGTGGATATGATTCAAAATACAAATCAAACCTTGAAGTGCCATAAGCCACTTCTTTTTTAAGAAGATCAGGTTTTTTAAACATATGGATTTTTTCTGAAAGGATGGCTTCATAAACCACATGGTTTGGCGCTTGTGAATCTATATTAATAAATAATTCTCCTTTTTTTACAGATATCATTGAGTAGTCTGTTTTTCTTTTTGAAGATGGCGCGTGCTGTAGATAAACTTCTGCACCGGGGACCAGTAATTCTTTACAGCGCCCTGTATTTTTCACATGCACCATGGTTCTTTTGCCTCCGATTTCTACAAAAGCCACAAACCGGTTAGGCCGTTCTATGAATTTTCCTTTTACAATATTCTCATATTTCACTTTTTCACCTTATAAAATCAGTTTATGGGTTATAGAGTATAGAGTAAATTAGTTGTAGGGACAGAGCTTGCCCCTATCCTTGTTTACTCTTCTTTTGTTCTTTGCTGTAACATTTTTTAAAAAAATAAGTTTAATTAGATAAAGTTTAATGTTATTCAAAGAAAATGTCAAAAATCTCTTGTAAAAGGATCTTAAATACCGACAAATAATTTATTCAACAACTGATATCATAAAAAAATGAATGATATTTTGCAAAAAGTTATTAACGATCCGCCAAAGGGGACAAGTTTTATGATTCTTGCAGAGCTGAAACCTGTCGGGTTTATTCGAAGAATATATGCGAGTTTAAAAGAATTAAGGCTCATTGTATTTCTTATTTATTCAATGCTGTCTTTTGTTATGGGCAGAGGTGCTCTCTTTGGATATATGTTTCCCTTTGCAATGGCTTTTTTTGTTGTACTCATTATGGAAAGAAAAAGTAATTTTATTTTTTGCCTGCCTATATTTATAGGTATGATATCCTGTAAAGTTCCTCCATATATCTTGGTTAAATATCTTATTGTCATGAGTGTTCTACTAATATTCTCACTGGTTCTTGCCGATAAACTTACTAAAGTTCCCCTGAGGGTTGCTGCATATGCGACGGCAACCTTTGGGGGAACCATTGCCGTATACCAGCTTTTTTCAAGTGTTATTCTCTTGTATGATATATTTATGATCATAACCGAAAGTGCCACAATGTTTTCATTTATATACTTGTTTTCAAAATTACCCGATCTTATAGAAAAAAATATTTTTGAACATGAATTATCTGCCGAAGAAATCATTTCCGCTTCATCTGCCCTGATTATTGCCGTTATTTCTTTAGGGGATATTGCAATAATGGGATTGAGTTTAAAATATATTTTATCCATTTTAATTATTCTTATTGCAGCTGCTGAAGGAGGTATTACTTCAGGTGCTGCAGTCGGTGTTATATTAGGGATGATTATCACCATGACATCTTTTGGAACAGTTGAAATAATTGGGATGTTTGGAGCTGGCGGTATTGCCGCAGGGTTCTTCAGAAAATCAAACCGTTTTATAAATTGCATGTCCTGGATGCTTTGTATCATTGTATTTATGTTTTATTTTGACGGCTTATCGGATCCTTATATCTTAGCCTCAGAATCATTGGTATCCTGTGTACTTTTTTTGCTTATGCCAAAAAAAAAGCTGGATATCTTGGGAGAAAAACTGGACAATTCTTTGAAGCATCATCATGTCAATTATTTCTATGGAGATAAAATCAGAAAACTGATCATCAATAATCTCAGGAATTATTCCGATACTTTTGAAAACCTTGCAATAACCTATAATAAAGCTTATGAGAGAAAACAGGCGGTGGAAGAGGAAGACAGGCAGGAAATCATAATAAATATTAGAAACAGGATATGCAGTTCCTGTAATTTCAATAAGGTTTGTTGGAAAAAAGGAAATAATAAAACATTGCATACAATGAAAAATATCATATATAGAGTATATAAAGGACAGAAAATCGAAGATAATTATGTTCGGAAAGAGCTTGGATTTGTTTGCCCAAATCTTGAAAAAATGATTTTTTTCACCCAAAGCATTGTTCAAGTCTTTGGGATTAGTTACAAATGGCAGAAGAAACTGCAGGGGAGCAGAGATATCACGGCTTCTCAATTCAGAGGAATTGCTAAATCTATCAATCATCTCATAGAAGAAATCAATGAGGCGCAGCTATTTAACGTAGAATTAGAGCAAAAGCTATATTTAAAATTAAAAGGATTAAATTTGCCCATAAGAAATGTGACGGTAATTGAAGGGGAGAAGAGCAAAAATATCACATTGGAATTGGATGAGATGGATGCTGAGTTTTATCATTATAAAATTGAAGCGATTATTTCGGAAGAATTGGGAGAAGACTATCATATTACAAGCTATAAACGGTCAGCTAAAGGTATAAAAGGGAAAAACACTATTTTTTTAAGAAAGGTTCCAAGACTGAGAATAACCATAGGTTCTTCTAAATATGCAAAAGAAAAGAATGCCTGTGGAGACAGTTATATTTGCATGGATCTTAAGGAAAATGAGTATCTGGTTGCATTGAGCGATGGTATGGGAAGCGGTGAAAAAGCTGCGCGGGAAAGCATTCTTACCATTAATACATTAAAACATCTTCTGGAAGCCGGATTTGAAAAAGAACTGGCATTGAAGACGATGAATTCGATGCTGCTTTTAAAGTCTCCCGAAGAAATATTTTCTACAGTAGACATTACAATTATCAATTTGGATACGGGGGATACAAGTTTTTATAAAATAGGTGCCGCTGCAGCATTTATTAAGAGAAAAAACGGAAAAATCGAAGTTATCAAGTATTCTACTTTGCCAATAGGTATTATGGATCAGATAAAAATTGAAGAAATAGAGGTAAGTTTGGAGGCTGACGATATGATCATCATGGTATCTGACGGTATATTAGACGCATGTACTGAAGGAGATAAAATAGAATGGATGAAAGGTATTTTGACTCAAATGACATCAAAAGATCCTCAGACTGTTTCGGACCTTATTTTAAACAATGCCCTTAATAAATATGAAACTTCTGAAAAAGATGACATGACGGTTATAACAGCTCTCCTTTATTGATGTTTTTTATATTTCAATATCTTTAAAAAATTTGCATTTTGCAAATTTTTTCTTTATTCTGCTTTTTTGCTATCTTTTTTTTATGGATGATGCTAAAATTTGGTTAAATGAAATTGAGTCCTATCAGCGGGAGTCTTAGAGCTGTTTAAAAAAATTAAATGGAGACCCAGGGAAACAATGATTACAAAACTAAGAGAAACGATACAGAAACATAACCTTTTAGAAAAAGGAGACCATGTAATTGTAGGCGTATCAGGAGGACCTGATTCCATATGCCTGCTTTATGTTCTTTTTGACTTAAAAGATGAATATCAATTGGATTTAAGTGTTGTCCATATCAATCACATGCTGAGGGGAAAAGATGCGGATGAAGACGAAACATATGTGAAAGAATTGTGTTCAAAGGAGGGTATTCCCTTTTATTCATACAAAATAAACGTCAGAGAGATGGGCAAAAGAATGAGTACCGGCGAAGAAGAAGCAGGCAGAAAAGCGAGATACGATGCTTTTTTAGAAATTTTGAAAAAAACCAATGCCGATAAAATAGCTATTGCTCAGAATATGAATGATCAAGCTGAAACATTGCTGATGCGGCTTGTTAGGGGAAGCGGGCTTGATGGGCTGGCAGGCATAGATTATAAAAGAGACGGTATCATTATAAGACCTTTGCTGGATATTTCCAGAGAAGAAATAGAGCAGTATTGTAAGGACAACAATTTAAAACCACGTACAGATAAGACCAATCTTAAAGCTATCTATACGAGAAATAAGATAAGGCTTGAATTAATCCCCTACTTAGAAGATAATTTTAATTCCAGAATTATTTCCAACCTTTGGAAAACGGCAAAAATTCTAAAAGAAGATAAAGATTTCATTTATTCTTTTGTAAATGAAGCATACAAAAAATGCTGTATACAAAAAATAGATAAAGAAGTTCATATTCAAAAAGAAAAATATGAAAAACTGCATCCAGCCGTAAAGAAGCGAGTAATACTGAAAGCGATAGGTGATTTAGGGGTTCATCAGGATATTGGCACCATACATCTTGAGAGTGTATTGCATATAATTGATGAGAATAAAACTTCGGCCGGTTTGGACCTTCCATATGATATTCGTGTTGAAGTTGGCTATGAAAACATTGTTATCACGAGGAATAAAGCGGAAAAATCATTTCAGGGATTTTGTTACAAGCTTGAATGGGGTAATAATATACAAATTAAAGAATTAAGTGCTTCTCTGTATTGGGAAATTGCTGCAAACAGCGGTCAAGAAATTTCTAAAAATGATTATATAAAATTTTTTGATTATGATAAATTTAAAGCGCCATTGGTGGTAAGGACCAGAAAATCAGGAGACAGATTTTCTCCTTTGGGAATGGCAGGTTCAAAGAAATTGAAAGATTTCTATATTGATGAAAAAATTCCCAGAAAACAACGTGAAAAGATACCTTTGGTATGCTGTGGCTCGGATGTTGCTTGGATAATAGGATACAGGGTCAGTGACAGGTTTAAAATAGATGATACAACAAGGCGAATTCTTATATTGAAATATATACCGGAAATAAGTTGTTGAATTTCACAAAATATAAAAACTAAGAAGTTTTATTGTATATCAAATCTATATGTGGTAAAATTAACGGAGTTCTTGGCTAAAGATCATTGTATTTCATGAACAGAGAATAGAAAAACCGACTTATCCGTAAAACATTTTGCGGAAACGGAAGTATCCAATATAAAATGCTAAAGTGGCAGTTGAGAGGAGGGCTCAGATTGAAGAGCTTTTTCAGGGGAATAAGCTTTTATATTCTAATATTTTTGATCATTTTATCAATTGTATATATGTATGGAAAACCTCCGCAGACGATTGATAAAATCAGCTTTTCAAAGTTTGTTGTTGAATTAGGAAATGAAAATATCAAGTCCATTCATATAATGGAGAATACAATAACCGGAACCATCAGGTCTTCGAACAGCCAATTTGAGACTTATGTTCCATCTGTTATGGAACCGGATATCGTATTTGATAAATATATTCTACCTCAGGTAGAAAACGGAAAAATAGAAATGTCCGGCCAGGCACCGGCAAAAACACCCTGGATTTTAGAAATTTTACCATCTATCTTTATGATTTTGATTTTTGTCGTTTTCTGGTTTGTTTTTATGCAGCAATCTCAGGGTGGAGGACGTGTCATGTCCTTTGGAAAGAGCAGAGCAAAGCTGCACAAAGAGGATGAGCAGAAAAAGGTAACCTTTAAAGATGTTGCAGGTCTTGATGAAGAAAAGGAAGAACTTGAAGAAATCGTGGATTTTTTGAAAAATCCCAAAAAATATATTGATTTAGGTGCGCGGATTCCAAAGGGTATATTAATGGTAGGGCCTCCGGGGACAGGAAAGACTTACCTTTCAAAAGCGACTGCCGGAGAAGCAGGTGTTCCCTTTTACAGTATCAGCGGTTCGGATTTTGTTGAAATGTTTGTAGGCGTAGGTGCGTCAAGAGTACGTGATCTCTTCGAGCAGGCAAAGAAGAATTCGCCGTGTATCGTTTTTATTGATGAAATTGATGCAGTAGGCCGGAAAAGGGGTGCCGGGCTCGGCGGCGGTCATGACGAAAGAGAACAGACGCTCAATCAGCTTCTTGTTGAAATGGACGGTTTTGGTGTTAATGAAGGCATTATTATCATTGCAGCCACCAACAGACCGGATATTCTGGACCCTGCTTTACTGAGACCCGGTAGATTTGACCGTCAGGTTGTAGTCGGTGCACCTGATATAAAAGGAAGAGAAGCGATTTTCAAGGTACATTCCAAGGATAAACCTTTGGACAAAGATGTGGAAATGGAAGTTTTAGCCAGAAGAACGCCCGGTTTTACACCTGCGGATATAGAGAATCTAATGAATGAGGCAGCTATACTGACTGCCAGAAAGAACCGGAAATACATTAAAATGGATACTATTGAAGAAGCTATTACAAAGGTTATTGCAGGACCTGAAAAAAGAAGCAGGGTCATCAGCGATAGTGAGAAAAAGCTTACGGCATTTCACGAAGCAGGCCATGCACTTGTCGCAAGAATGCTGCCTAATACGGATCCGGTCCATCAGATTACCATCATACCAAGAGGAAGAGCAGGCGGTTTTACCATGATACTGCCAAAAGAGGAAAAATATTATGCGACAAAAACCGATATGGAAGAACGTATCATCCATCTCCTTGGAGGCCGTGTAGCAGAGCATCTTGTCCTGAATGAAATAAGCACCGGAGCAAGCAACGATCTGGAAAGAGCAACGGATATTGCCCGTGCAATGATTACAAAATACGGTATGAGTGATCGATTAGGCCCAGTCAATTACAGTTCATCAGATGAGATATTTTTAGGAAAAGATTTCTCGACAAGGCGGAACTATTCGGAAGATTTAGCTTTCGAGATTGATAAGGAAATAAGGGAATTAATCGAAAAAGCCTATAAGAAGGCAGAAACAATCCTTACGGAGAATATTGACAAACTGCATCAAATAGCAAATAAACTGTTAGAAGTCGAAACTTTGGATGCAGATCAATTTGAAGCCTTTTTCACAGAAAACCAGGATTCCGAAACTGAAGAAAACAGCGGAAGTGATCAAGAAGAAACAAAAGAGAAAAAAAGTGAGGAAAAAGACGCTGATAAAGGAAAAAGCAGCGAAATCAATGAAACAGCCGATAATGATTCATCAGATACACGGGAAGAACAGGACCAAGACGAAGACTAATAAGATGATTGAACTCATAAACCCCTTGAGAAAACTTCTCAAGGGGTAATTATTTTAAATGAATTGAGGTGATTGGAAAATGAGAGAAGTCAGTACTTTATTGATCAAAGAAAAAATAAAAAAGATGTTTATAGAAATGAACCATGAATTAGGAAATGATGTGGAAGCCTTTCTTAATAAAACAAGGGAAATAGAAGAATCCCCCATTGGCCGGGAAGTCCTTGAAAATTTGCTTGATAATCTGGCCATAGCAAAAGAAAAACAGATACCCATTTGTCAGGATACGGGCATGGCCGTTGTATTCCTTCAAATTGGTCAAGAGGTAGCATTAACAGATATGTTTATTGAAGAGGCTGTTAATCAAGGGGTGAGGGAAGCATATCAGGAAGGCTATCTGAGAAAATCTGTTGTGAAAGAGCCTTTAGAACGTGTCAATACAAAAGATAATACACCTGCAGTCATCCATTATGAAATCGTACCCGGAAATCGGATAAAAATATCTGCAATGGCAAAAGGATTTGGCAGCGAGAATATGGGGAAGATCAAAATGCTGAACCCGTCTGACGGAAAAGAGGGTATTGTTAAATTTGTTGTGGATACGGTCTCTGATGCAGGGCCTAACCCATGTCCTCCTGTTATTGTAGGCGTCGGCGTAGGCGGAACAATGGAGAAGGCTGCAATTTTATCGAAAAAGGCTTTACTCAGGCCTTTAGGGGAACGGAATCCCAATCAGACATATGGCGAGATTGAAAAGGATATCCTCGGGAGAATCAATGCATCAGGCATTGGACCCCAGGGTTTCGGCGGAAGCTGCACAGCAATGGCCGTTCATATGGAATACTACCCTACCCATATTGCAGGACTCCCTGTTGCCGTCAATATAAACTGCCATGTGGCAAGGCATAGAGAGAGCGTCATATAAGTGTAAGTGAAAGTGTAAGAGAAGGTGTAAGTATAAGTATAAGTGAAGGTATAAGTGAAAGTGAAAGTGTAAGTTTAATAAGGTAGAAACTCTTGCCTTTGGCAAGAATTTCTGTTCATTTCTAACCACTAACCTCTACCCCCTAACTTCTTTAAGTTTTATTAAAAATCTTAAATGACGATTACGAATATAAAAAATAGACTATACAAATCTAAAATTTCTTTAAGAATCGTGTATACAATATGCTTAAATTGTATAATAAAGGAGTGATTTAATGGAAAAGATAATACTGGACACACCTTTAACGGAAAAAAGAGCCGTAAATCTGAAATGCGGCGATATGGTCCTGATATCCGGAACACTTTATACCGCAAGAGATGCAGCCCACTTAAGGATGATTGATAACATCAGACAAAAGAAAACACTTCCCTTTGAATTAAAGGATTCTATTATCTATTATGCAGGTCCCACGCCGGAAAGACCGGGAAATATATCGGGTTCTTTCGGGCCGACAACCAGCAGCAGGATGGATAAGATGACCCTCCCGCTTCTTGATCAGGGATTAAGGGGCATGATAGGCAAAGGGCTCCGAAGTCCGGAGGTTATTGAAGGAATAAAAAGAAACAAAGCGGTTTATTTTGCAGCAATTGGAGGTGCCGGCGCAATGATTTCAAATTCAATCAAAGGCATTGAAATCATTGCATATGATGATTTAGGAACAGAAGCAGTCCGGAAGTTATCGGTAAAAGATTTTCCCGTAGTTGTTGCAATTGATACCTTTGGAGAATGTATTTATGACTCAGGAAGAAACAAATACAAGAAGGAATTTTAAAATATTATAAAAAATCATGTATACATAATAAATAGCATTGAAAAAAAAAAAATAATGTTGTAATATTAACGAGAATAGGGAGAAAATTGTATTTTTCAGGACTTAAGGTATTTTTACCGCCGGTATTGAGAAATATAGTTTTAATGGTTAAATATTATAAGGATTTATATGATTCTTTAGGAGGTTAAAAAATGAGCAAAATTGAAGAACTTCGCCGGAGAAAAGAAAAAATACTCAAAGGCGGGGGAGCCAAAAGAATTGAAGCACAGCATGAAAAGGGGAAGCTTACGGCAAGAGAAAGACTCAACTTATTGTTTGATGCAGGTACATTTGTAGAGCTGGATGCTTTTGTAATTCATCGAAGTACCAACTTCAATATGGCAGAAACGGAAGCCCCCGGAGAAGGCGTTGTAACAGGATATGGAATGGTAGATGACAGACTTGTTTATGCATTTGCTCAGGACTTTACGGTTCTTGGCGGTTCTTTGGGTGAATACCATGCCGAAAAAATTGTCAAAGTTCAAGATAACGCCTTGAAAGTCGGAGCACCTGTTGTAGGATTGAATGATTCCGGTGGTGCAAGAATTCAGGAGGGCGTCAATGCTTTATCGGGTTTCGGTAAAATATTCTATCGAAATACAATATCATCAGGCGTTATACCTCAAATTTCGGCTATTATGGGTCCGTGTGCCGGTGGAGCAGTATATTCTCCGGCAATAACAGATTTTGTTTTTATGGTGGACAAGACAAGCCAGATGTTTATTACTGGGCCGCAGGTCATTAAAACGGTAACGGGAGAAGATGTATCTGCTGAACAGCTTGGAGGCGCAATGACACATAATTCTATCAGCGGGGTTGCTCATTTTATGGCTTCAGATGATGAAGACTGTATTGCTCAGATCAGAAATCTTTTAAGCTATCTTCCATCGAACAACATGGAAATACCTCCTGCTTACGGAACGGACGATGATTTGAACAGATTGATCCCTGAACTGGATACCTTTATTCCGGACAATCCTAATAAGCCATATGATGTATATGATGTGATTCATAAGCTGGCGGATAATAATGAACTTTGCGATGTTCAGCCACACTATGCAAAGAATATGGTAACTTGTTTTATAAGACTCAATGGTCAGACAGTTGGGGTTATTGCTAATCAGCCGAAAGTGTTGGCAGGATGCCTTGATATTGATGCATCTGATAAAGCAGCGAGATTTATCAGAAGGTGTGATGCTTTTAATATTCCAATTTTAAATATCGTTGATGTACCCGGATTCCTTCCGGGGACCGGTCAGGAATACGGCGGTATTATCCGTCATGGAGCTAAAATGCTGTATGCTTACAGTGAGGCAACTGTTCCTAAGGTAACACTTATAACCAGAAAAGCATATGGAGGCGCTTATATCGGTATGTGCAATAAAGAATTAGGAGCAGATATGGTTTTTGCATGGCCGACAGCCGAAATTGCGGTTATGGGGCCGGAAGGGGCTGCAAATATCGTATTCAAAAACGATATTAAAAATGCAGATGATCCTGTTGCAAAACGTCAGGAAAAAATAGAAGATTATAAGAATCGGTTTGCCAATCCATATAAAGCAGCTGAAATGGGCTATGTGGATGATGTTGTAGAACCAAGTACAACAAGACCAAGACTGGTCAGTGCTTTTGATATGCTGGCCTCTAAAAGACAGTCGTTACCTGCTAAGAAGCATGGAAATATACCACTTTAAATAGATTTGAAGTCCGGAAATGAGGTGATAAAGTGGAAAAATTAGGCTTAATGCAAAGATTTGCGGATCCCGAACTCATACAGCAAATGAGTACTTCTGAAAAGTTATTAGGTTCATTAATTGTTGCAATTTTGGGTATGGCAATTACATTTGCGGTATTGATAATACTTTGGGGGTTGATTGGTGTGATGACACGAATGCTGCACAGACCCCAGAAGCAATCTGAAGAGAAGATTATGACACCGCAGGTTGAACCTCAGAAGACTCAACAAACCATTAATAAAGATAATGAAGATGAAGAGCTTGTTGCAGTCATTACAGCAGCCGTTGCTGCAAGTTTGAAAAAACCGGTTGAGACCATTGTGGTCAGGAACATAAAAAGATCAACCGAGCGAATGCCTGCTTGGGCAAATGTTGCAAAATATGAACAATTGGACAGCAGACGCTTTTAACTTATTATATTATTTCTAAGTTATAGGAGGATTACAATGAAAAAATACAATATAACCGTTAATGGAAAAAGCTATGAAGTAGAAGTAGAAGAAGTCGGAGGTGATTTTGCACCTGCGCCTGCACCTAAGGCAGCCCCTGCGCCTGCAGCACCGAAAGCAGCACCTGCGCCTGCACCTAAGGCGGCACCTGCGGCACCGAAAGCAGCACCTGCGCCTGCAGGAGGTAATACCGTTACGGCACCTATGCCGGGAACTGTTTTAGATGTAAAAGTAAAAGAAGGGGATCAGGTTTCAAACGGACAGGTTCTGGTTATATTAGAAGCCATGAAAATGGAAAATGAGATTATGGCACCGGCAGATGGTACGGTTTCATCCGTGCAGGTGAATAAAGGTGCATCCGTAAATGCCGGAGACGTTCTGGTTGTTATCGGTTAGTCTCAAAACAAAAAAATTCAGAAAGGAGACAAAACGATGCAACAAGTTATTATTAATTTTTTGAATAGTACAGGCTTCAGTGCATTTACATGGCAGCACGGTATTATGATATTGATTTCCCTTGTTTTATTGTATCTGGCCATAGGAAAAGGTTTTGAACCCTTATTACTTGTACCCATTGCTTTTGGTATGATGCTTACCAACCTGCCTTTGGCTGAAATGATGAAAGCACATAGCGGACACGATCCGGGCGGATTGCTTTGGTACTTTTATCAGGGAGATGAACTGGGGATATTCCCGCCCATCATTTTCATGGGAGTAGGTGCAATGACAGACTTCGGACCTCTTATTGCAAACCCCAAATCACTTTTGTTGGGTGCAGCGGCACAGTTTGGAATTTTCACAACATTTCTCGGTGCAATTTTATTAAACTTTACAGCCAAACAAGCAGGCGCCATAGGTATTATTGGCGGGGCAGACGGACCTACAGCCATATTTCTGGCATCCAAACTGGCACCGGAACTTCTTGGTGCAATTGCAGTAGCCGCATATTCCTACATGGCTTTAGTACCGATCATACAGCCACCGATAATGAAAGCACTTACCACCAAAAAAGAGCGTGTCATAAAAATGGATCAGTTGAGACCGGTATCCAAAAAAGAAAAGGTCATATTCCCTATTATGGTAACCATCGTTGTATCTCTGATATTACCACCAGCTGCCACCTTGATCGGCATGCTGATGTTAGGGAATCTTTTCAAAGAATGCGGTGTGACCAACCGATTATCCGATACGGCTGCAAATGCATTGATTAATATTGTTACAATATTCCTCGGAACTTCCGTAGGAGCTTCTGCAACAGCCGAAAATTTCCTGACACCTGAAACCATCAAGATCATTGTATTAGGTGTATTGGCATTTGCAGTAGGTACAGCAGCCGGTGTGCTATTAGCGAAGCTGATGAACAAATTATCCGGAGGGACGATAAACCCGCTGATTGGTTCTGCCGGTGTATCTGCAGTACCCATGGCTGCCCGTGTATCCCAGACAGTGGGACAAAAAGAAAACCCAAGCAATTTCTTGTTGATGCATGCCATGGGGCCTAATGTAGCAGGTGTTATCGGTTCTGCCGTAGCAGCAGGCGTCATGCTATCACTTTTTGGATAAATAATTATTTAAACAGGACGGACGGTAGATGATACTACTGTCCTTTTTTCAATTTTAATAAAAACTTTAGGAGAAATATCTCATGAAGGAGAAAATTTTAAAAGAATTAATAGAAAACAAGGGCAACTTTATTTCAGGACAGGAGGTAAGTAAAAGACTTCATATTACCCGTGCTAATGTGTGGAAGTATATTCATAAGTTAAAGGAAGAAGGGTATGAGATAGAATCTGTTACAAATAAAGGATATCGGCTATTAGCGATGCCTGATTCTTTAGATATGGTTTATCTGGATTTTGACAAGGAATGGGTGATAGGGAAGGAATATATATATCTGGAGGAAGTTGATTCTACCAATGAATATGCAAAAAGGGTCGCTTCTGAAAAACCGGACGGCACAATTGTATTAGCAGAAAATCAGTATAAAGGAAAGGGAAGATTGGGAAGAGAATGGCGGTCCCTTTCAGGAACAGGTATTTGGATGTCTTTAATATTGAAGCCGGATATTTTGCCTGCGGATGCCATTCTGATAACACAAGTGGCTGCAGCTGCAGTTGTAAAAGGAATTACCTCTGTATTGGATTGTGAAGTCAAAATAAAATGGCCTAATGATGTTGTGATAAGAAACAAAAAAGTATGCGGTATCCTGACAGAATTCAGTGGTGAAATTGAAAGCATCAATTATATCGTTGTAGGAATTGGTATAAACGTAAATCAGCATTCTAAAGATTTTCCGGATGAAATAAGGGATAAGGCTACTTCTATCAGGGAGTATATGGGAAAGGATATTTCAAGAAAACGAATCGTCAAAGAGACGGTTAAATATTTTAATCAATACTATCTTGAATTTTTAAAAGACCAATCTCTTAAAGGTATTATAGACATATGCAAAAAATATTCTGCTACGCTTCATAAGGAAGTCAGGATTATACAAAATGGACATGAAACAATAGGAAGAGCCGTTGATTTAACAGATAGAGGTACTTTGATCGTGGAAGATAAAAAAGGTGCTGAAATTGAGATTATTTCCGGTGAAGTATCTGTAAGAGGCCTCTATCATTATACAGATTGAACCATTGAAAATGTTTGACAAAAATCATGGAACCTTTATAATATATTGAAGTATAAGACAAACATCAAGAGAGAAAGAATATCACGAAGAATATATAAAATTTCAGGATGGTTTGTCTAAGACGGGATTCTGCATACATAAAACACCTGCAACGAAAATCGGTATATTTCTAAGGAGGATTTATTATAATGCTGCTAACATTTGACGTAGGAAATACTAATATTGTATTAGGCGTTTTTCAAGGAAAAAAACTAATTCAGAACTGGAGACTGGAAACAGATAGAAATAAAAGTGCAGATGAATATGGTATGATCGTTCACCAGCTTTTTCAGTATGAAGACTTATCTATTAAGGATATAGATGACATTATTATTTCAACTGTTGTGCCTCCTGTCGTCTATACACTTCAGCATATGTCTATGAAATATTTTAATAAAAGAGCCATTGTTGTGGGTCCGGGAATAAAAACAGGAATGGTTATCAAGTATGACAATCCGAAATTGATCGGTTCAGACAGGATCGTAAATGCCGTATCCGCTTACGACAAATACGGAGGGCCGCTTATTGTTGTTGACTTTGGGACGGCTACAACTTTTACAGTGATTTCAAAGCAGGGAGAATTTCTTGGAGGATCCATTGCTCCGGGACTCAAGATTTCCAGTGAGGCACTCTTTGAAAAGACTGCAAAGCTTCCTAAAGTTGAACTGGAATCACCGGGAACTGTTATCTGCAGAAATACCGTAGCCAGTATGCAGGCGGGACTGGTCTATGGACATATGGGTCTTACCCAATATATTATTGATAAAATAAAAACGGAATTGAATGGGAAAGATGAAATAAAAGTTGTTGCCACGGGGGGGCTTTCCAATTTAATTGCCAACGAGATCAAAGCGATAGACTATGTGGATAAAATGCTCACTCTGGAAGGTTTGAGAATTATATATGAGAGAAACAGATAAAAATAATTAAAAAATAAGAATAAATAATAAATAATTATGGAAGATTTTGTTCCAAAATCTATATCTAAAATCCGGTAGTTTTGCTTAAGCAAAACTTTTCCAACTATTATCTTTTATCTATTATTTATTATCTATGAAAAATTCATCCAAACAAAAATGATGGTGGTTTTATGAAAATAGGAAATGTTACCTTGGACAATCCGTTCATATTAGGGCCTATGGCGGGCATTACGGACAGTGTTTTCAGAAGGATCTGCAAAAGCTGGGGATGTGGATTGGTTTTTTCTGAAATGATCAGTTCCAAGGGACTATATTATAATGACGAAAAGACAGAAGACCTTTTAAGATTTTGCAATGAAGAAAAGCCCCTATCATTTCAAATATTCGGCTCAGATCCTGAAATCATGGCATATTCTGCAGGGAAACTCTCTTCCAGAGGAAATGACATATTGGACATTAATATGGGATGCCCTGTACAAAAAGTCGTAAAAAGCGGAGATGGTTCCGCATTACTGAAAAGTCCCGATTTGATCGGCAGGATTGTCAAAGCGGTGGTGGAGGTATCAAACAAACCTGTAACCGTTAAAATCAGAATAGGATGGGATTCAGAAAACATCAATGTTATTGAAGTTGCTAAAATAATCGAATATTATGGTGCTTCGGCATTAACCGTTCATGGAAGAACAAGAGAGCAGCTCTATGGAGGAAAGGCGGACTGGCAATATATCAGAAAAGTAAAAAATAGCATAAATATTCCCGTTATAGGAAGCGGAGATATCTTTTCAGGCAAGGATGCCGTTCAGATGCTGGATGAAACAGGATGTGACGGTGTGATGATTGCACGGGGTGCAAGAGGTAATCCGTGGATTTTCAGGGAAGCCTTGCATTTGTTTGGATTGGCAGAAAAGTATACTGTTGGGATTAAAGACAAAATTCAAACGGCTGTCAGACATTTTCAGCTTCTGGTTGATGAAAAAGGTGAATATATTGCCGTACGGGAAATCAGAAAACATGTCGGATGGTATTTAAAAGGGCTTCCCCACGCAGCTGATATTCGAAGAGCAATAAATACTCTGGAGAATAAAGAAGATATTATTTCTTTGCTTGAAAATTACCTTGAAGAAAACAGTTAAATCGTCAATTTTTTCACACTTGATTCTCTGATCTGTATTAGCTTGACAAGGGTTTATATCTGTCTTATAATAATTCGCATAAAAAAATTCAGAATTATGATTTCTAAATCTGGCAGAATTTAATCGTTTTCGTATTGAATATTTTGGTCAGGTAAACATATAATTATTAAAATGAAAAGCCCTATTCTAAGAATTCATACTAAATTGTAAAGGGGCGAAAACAATGACAGAGGAAGTATTATTAACCAGAGAAGGCTATAATAAGATCGAAGCGGAATTGGAACATCTCATAACAGTTAAAAGAAAGGAAGTAGCGGAAAGAATAAAAGAAGCGATTTCTTTCGGCGATATCAGCGAGAATTCGGAATATGATTCTGCTAAAAGCGAACAAGCAGATTTAGAAGAAAAAATTGCTAAGCTGGAAGGAATGCTGAGAAAAGCAAACATCATTGATGAAGATGGGCTTTCTTTCGATCAGGTTAACATTGGAGCAAAGGTAAAACTAAAAGATCTGGAGTATGATGAAATAATCGATTATACCATTGTTGGCTCAACCGAAGCAGATCCGTATGAATTTAAAATTTCAAATGAATCCCCTGTGGGTCGAAGCCTTATTGGAAAACAGAAAGGCGATATTGTTGAGATACAGGTCCCTGACGGGGCTATAAAATTTGAAATTCTTGAAATATACAAGTAAATATTTAGGTGGTGTAAACAAATGAGTACAGAAAGTAACTTGTCTGAGGTTTTGCAGGTAAGAAGGAGTAAGCTGCGGGATTTGAGAGAAAAAGGAAGAGACCCTTATGTTATCGAGAACTATACTGTAACGGATTTTAGTGAAGATATTAAAAAACAGTTCGACGATATGGAAGGTAAAGAAGTCTCAATAGCGGGAAGAATAATGGCAAAACGTCAGATGGGAAAAGCATCTTTCATAGATATTCAGGATAAAGAAGGAAGGATACAATGCTATGTTCGAAAAGATGCTATAGGTGATGAAGAATATGATTTCTTTGTTACCTATGATATAGGAGATATTGTAGGAATCAAAGGAACTGTTTTCAGGACGAAACATGGAGAGATATCCGTAAAGACAGTAGAATTAAAGCTTCTTTCAAAATCTCTCCAAGTGCTGCCTGAAAAATGGCATGGTCTGAAGGATATGGATTTGAGGTACAGACAAAGATATGTAGATTTGATCGTCAATCCATCTGTTAAAAAGACATTTATCCTCAGGTCAAAAATGCTGAAGGAAGTTAAAAATTATTTAGATAATCTTGATTATATTGAGGTAGATACACCTATTTTAAGTCCTATCGCAGGCGGGGCATCTGCCAGACCTTTTTTGACACACCATAATACGCTTGATATCGACATGTACCTTCGTATTGCCAATGAGCTTTATCTGAAAAGATTGATTGTCGGCGGATTTGACCGGGTTTATGAGATGGGAAGGATGTTCAGAAACGAAGGTATGTCTGTAAAGCATAATCCTGAGTATACGGCCATAGAACTTTATCAGGCCTATGCTGATTATGAAGATATGATGGATATAGCAGAAAATATGATTTCCCAAATTGCTCAGAAAACTTTAGGAACAATGAAAATAAACTATCAGGGCACGGAAATCGATCTGACACCGCCATGGAAAAGAATGACCATGGAAGAGGCTGTAAAAGAATATACAGGAATTGATTTTTCTGTGATTAATACGGATAAAGAAGCTGTAGAGATTGCAAAACAAAAAAACATTGAAGATGCTGACAAAATGACAAGGGGCTTTGTTATTAATTCATTATTCGAAGAATTTTGTGAGGACAAGCTGATTCAACCGGTCTTCATCACGCATCATCCTGTGGAAGTATCGCCTCTGGCAAAGAAGGACCCGGAAGATCCCAGACGGACAAAACGGTTCGAGGCTTTCATAAATACATGGGAAATTGCCAATGCTTTCTCCGAATTAAATGATCCCATAGATCAAAAAGAGAGATTTGAACAGCAGTTGAAACAAAGAGAAGCCGGAGATGAAGAAGCTCAAATGATGGATGAGGACTTTGTCAATGCACTGGAGGTAGGGCTTCCGCCTACAGGAGGAATGGGAATCGGCATTGACCGGGTGATTATGCTTCTGACAGATTCTCCTTCCATACGGGACGTGATTTTGTTTCCAACCATGAAACCCATAGACTAATGAATAAAGAACAATGTATAATGAATAATAAAGGTAGATTCTTTGCAAATTGCAAAGAATCTATTTATTATATTTAGAACTTAAGAATATGAGGATTGTGTAAATTCACACAATCTACATTAATTATTCATTTTTCATTATTAATTATTAATTGCGCTTATGGCTTTACAGCAAAAAGGCTAAAATATATAATAACTCTATGGGTTAAGATAAAATTAATCAAAAGGAGAGAATTTATTTTATGTTTTTAGTTGAAATAAAAGATATTTTGAAAAATCCTGAAGCTTTTTCTCATCAAGATATTACTGTAAAAGGATGGATCAGAACGCACAGAAATTCGAATAAATTTGGATTTATTGAATTGAATGACGGGACATGTTTTAAAAATATACAATTGGTCTATGAAGAAGGAATAGATAATTTTGATATCATTTCAAAATTAACTACTGCAACAGCCCTTACAATTACAGGCAGATTGGTTTTTACCCCTGAAGCAAAGCAGCCTTTCGAGATCAAGTGCAAAAGTGTTACGGTGGAAGCGCCTTCTGCTCCGGATTATCCTTTGCAGAAAAAAAGACATTCCTTTGAATATTTAAGAGAAATTGCACATCTGAGACCCAGAAGCAACACTTTCTCTGCCGTCTTCAGGGTAAGGTCCCTGACAGCATTTGCAATACATAGCTTTTTTCAGGAAAGAGGATTCGTATATGTCCATACGCCTATAATTACCGGAAGCGATGCTGAAGGTGCCGGTGATATGTTCCGGGTCAGCACACTGGACTTATGCAATTTACCAAAAACAGATGACGGAGAATTGGATTTTACTCAGGATTTTTTCGGCAAGGAAACCAACCTTACCGTGAGCGGACAGTTGGAAGGTGAATCCTATGCTTTGGCTTTTAAGAATATCTATACTTTTGGCCCTACTTTTCGGGCAGAGAATTCCAATACTGCCAGACATGCTGCAGAATTCTGGATGATAGAGCCGGAAGTTGCTTTTGCAGATATACAGGATAATATGAAACTGGCAGAAGATATGATTAAATATATTATTAAATATGTAATGGACCATGCTCCTGATGAAATCAACTTTTTCAATTCATTTATTGATAAAGGCCTTTTGAACAGGCTGAACAATGTTTTGAATTCGGATTTCGATAGGATTACCTATACGGAAGCTGTAGATTTACTTAAAAAAGCAGGAAAAGAATTTCAGTTTCCTGTTGAATGGGGAATAGACCTTCAGACAGAACATGAAAGATATATTACCGAAGAAGTATTTAATAAACCGGTTTTTGTTATTGACTATCCCAAGGAAATAAAGGCTTTTTATATGAGACTGAATGATGATAAAGAGACAGTAGCGGCTATGGATCTACTGGTACCGGGCGTAGGGGAGATTATAGGAGGAAGTCAGAGAGAAGAAAGGTATGATGCTCTGCTCCAGCGGATTCATGAACAGGGACTGGAAGAAGAGGATTACTGGTGGTATTTGGACCTCAGAAAATATGGAGGTGCTATCCATTCCGGGTACGGATTAGGATTTGAGAGAATGATCATGTATTTGACAGGGATGTCAAATATACGGGATGTGATCTCCTTTCCCAGAACACCTAAATCAGCTGAATTTTAGCAAATAGATAACGAAAGGGTGGTTGAATGTTCATAGAATCGGTCAAGACAGGATTTAAAAAAGGGATTGGCACGGTCTGGTTTCTTTCAAAGATCATTGTTCCTGTTTATATAGTGGTCACGGTGATTCGATACACACCGCTTATGCCTGCAATAGGTAATTTTTTCAGGCCTTTAATGAAGCTGTTCGATCTTCCCGGAGAAGCAGCGATTCCTTTTATTACCGGTTTTTTCCTTGATGAGTATGGTGTTATTGCTGCGATAAAGGCGATATCCCTTGATACGTATCAGATTACAACTATAGCGATCATGGCGCTATTCTTCCATACCATATTTATAGAAAGTGCCGTTATGAAGAAGCTTGGATTAAGCATTTCTTTCTTTTCCGCTTTCAGGTTTTCTTTGGCCATAATATTCGGGATTATTATCGGACAGTTGGGAGGGGTCTTATGGTAGAGGAAGTATTTAAAGAAGCGGTTTTGGGTTCTATTGGAACCATATGGGGAATGACAAAGGTTGTTATCCCTTTAATGATTATTATTCAGCTGATGAGGGATTACAATATATTGGAAATGATATCAAACAAATTGCGGCCTCTTGCCAGACTGCTGGGGATATCCCGGGAGGCAGTTTTCCCTTTGCTTATCGGATTATTTATAGGTATTTCATATGGTGCAGGAGCCGTAATGGAAACGGCAAAAGAAGCTGATTTATCCAAGCGTGATATCTTCCTTATTGGTATATTTTTATCCTGCTGCCATGGTATATTGGAAACAACGCTGATTTTTTATGTGATTGGTGCAAATTTTTGGGTTCTTACGGTTGTTCGTTTAGCGGCAGCATTTCTTTTCACCATGATTTTTTCCAGGTTCGTACTGGAACAGAAAACAGTGGACAGATTAAAGATAGATAAGAGATAAGTTGAGTGTGTAAAAGGATTTAAGATTGGTGGTCAGGAAAATATTGTTTTTGTACCAAAATCTTCATCATAATTGAAATTTAAAAAATATTTTAAATTTATTGGGAACAATGTTATAATAAATGTACTGCCTATTAATAAAGAGATCAATAATCATTAGGGAGGTTGCAGATAAATGAAAAAATATTCAAGTGACAGCATTAGAAATGTGGCACTGGTAGGACATGGAGGTAGTGGGAAAACTACTGTAATGGAATCAGCGCTTTTTTCAACAGGGGCCATTAATCGAATGGGAAGAGTAGAAGATGGGAATACGGTATCTGATTATGAAAAATTAGAAATTGAGAGAAGCATGTCCATAGGGACATCATTGATTCCAATTGAGTGGAACAATGTAAAAATCAACTTTTTAGATACGCCGGGTTATTTTGATTTTGTAGGAGAAGTTATCTCATCTCTCAGAGTAGCGGGTGCTGCAGTTATTGTTGTGGATGCTTCTTCAGGAGTTCAGGTCGGGACTGAGAAGGTATGGAAATATGCCAATGAACGAAAACTTCCGACATTTATTCTTGTAAATAAAATGGATAAAGAAAATATTGATTTTGAAAATATACTTAATGAACTCAGAGATAAATTCGGTAAATCTGTTGCACCATTTATGATTCCAATGGGAGGAGAAGATTTCACCGGTTTTGTTAATGTTGTAGATATGAAGGCCAGAAGCTTTACGGATAAAGGATACAGCGACGGTGAAATTCCTGATGACATGGCGGCAAGCCTTGAACCTATCAGGGAAATGCTTATAGAATCTGTGGCGGAAAGTGATGAAGAACTCCTCGAAAAGTATTTTGAGGGAGATGCTTTCACCCAGGAAGAGATTCATAAAGGTCTCAAAAATGGAATTGCTGATGGAAGTATTGTTCCTGTTCTGGTAAGTTCCGCTGTTAAAAATAACGGTGTAGCCACACTTTTAGATATACTGGCTGAATATGTGCCAAATCCAAAAGAACATTTTGATTATGAAGGTATCAACCCGAAAACAGATGAAAAAGAAATTCGGAAATGTGACGAGGCAGAACCTTTTTCCGGGCTGGTATTTAA
Source organism: Anaerovorax odorimutans (assembly GCA_016841185.1). GTDB lineage: Bacteria > Bacillota > Clostridia > Peptostreptococcales > JAAYPU01 > JAENZQ01. The sequence goes on along the minus strand of JAENZQ010000003.1, from coordinate 18,287 downwards.
AACCATTGTGGACCCGTTTGTTGGAAAGATATCTTTATTAAAAGTTATGTCCGGGCAAATGAAATCAGGAACTGAACTTTTTAATTCATCTGAAGACAAGTCGGAAAAAGTCGGAAATTTGTTTATTCTGAGAGGAAAAACTCAGATTGAAGCAACCGGTGCAGTGGCGGGGGATATTATAGCAGCATCAAAGCTTCAAAATACAAAAACAGGAGATACATTATGCGATAAATCCAAACCTATAAAATATGATAAAATCAAATTCCCTGAGCCCACATTGTTTATGGCCGTTGAACCAAAATCAAAAGGAGACGAAGAAAAGATAGGAAGCGGACTCAACAGGCTGACAGAAGAAGACCCCACTTTCCAGGTTATCCGAAATTCTGAGACGCGGCAGACATTGGTAGGCGGACAGGGAGATATTCATATTAATGTAATCACTTCTAAGCTTAAAGATAAATTTGGCGTCAATGTTGACATAATAGATCAGAAAATCCCCTATCGAGAAACCATAAAAGGAACTTCCGATGTTCAAGGTAAACACAAGAAACAATCCGGTGGGGCAGGGCAATATGGAGACGTGCATATCAGATTTTCAAAAAGTAATGAAGATTTTGAATTCCAGGAAGAAATATTCGGAGGTTCTGTACCAAAGCAATATATTCCTGCTGTAGAAAAAGGCCTGAGAGAGTGCCTCGAAAAAGGTGTCCTTGCGGGATTTCCTGTAGTAAATCTAAAAGCAGTACTCTATGACGGCTCCTATCATGATGTGGATTCCTCTGAAATGGCTTTCAAGGTGGCAGCATCTCTTGCGTTTAAAAAAGGTATGCAGGAGGCAAATCCGGTCTTGCTTGAACCGATTATGCATGTAGAGATAAATGTTCCTGATGATTACATGGGAGATATTATGGGAGATATGAACAAAAGAAGAGGTCGTATTCTTGGAATGGAACCTCAAAATGACGGCTCCCAGAAAGTTGTTGCCGAAGCACCAATGGCTGAAATGTTCAAATATGCAATAGATTTAAGATCCATGACTCAGGCAAGGGGAAGCTTTACAATGAAATTTGAAAGATATGAAGAAGTGCCGGCGCACCTGTCAGATAAAATTATTGAAGCAGTAAAGAGAGAAGAAGAATAATAATATTAAATGAATAATTGACAATTAAAACGAATAATTAGGGAAGGAATTTTGTTGTTCACAAAATTCTTTCTTTATTATGGCTCTATGTCAAATGTTAGGGTAGAGCGCTTGTAAAACAAAGTCAAATGAGGCTGGCGAGAGTCAGCCTCTTAATTTAGCAAATAATATCACAAGTATCTACGTATAAATACTACGCTTTAGTTTATGTTTTGCTTCTTCTAAATCTTTACTATCGATAAATTCGTAAAAAATTTCTTTTAAGAGATTTTTCTTTAAATCTTAAATTTTATACTTTTGAATTAATAGTTGAATTAAAGGGAAAAATAATGTAAAATTAAAGTCAAAGAAAGTCAAATAGAGGTGATACAAATGTCAAATATAAGTGATATTATTGAGTTGTTTATAAAGGAACTGCTTGAAGATGCCAGTAATCAATCCGTTGAAATACAAAGAAATGAACTTGCTAATTATTTTAAATGTTCACCTTCACAGATTAATTATGTATTGACTACGAGATTTTCGATAGATAGGGGATATATTGTTGAAAGCCGCAGAGGCGGAGGCGGGTGTATCAGGATTGCACAAATGGATATTGAAAAGGATAGATATATAGAAGGACTATTCTCTGAAATTGGGGAAAGTATCAATAAGCTTAAAGCAGTTCAGATTATTGAATTGTTATTTCAAAGAGGTATTATTAAAGATAGAGAAAAAGAAATCATGAAGGCAGCCATAAGTGACCGTTCTATTCAATCTCCCTTTAACATAAAAAATGAAGTAAGAGCAAACATATTAAAAAGCATGATGCTGGTTGTCTATAGAAATAAAAAGGATTTTTAGAAAGATACGGTTTTAGTTGTTATAGAGTCAGTATATCTTATATTGCTGAACTCTTTACTCAGAAAGTCTTTTGACATTCATGAAGCTGAATAAGGGAGGGTTTTTTATGATTTGTGAAAAATGTAAACTTAACCAGGCGAGAATCCACATTGTTAAAATTTACCAGGGAAAAAAGATATCTATGAACCTTTGTGAGCAATGTGCATTGTTATATGAAAATATTATTATAGATCCTTCGGGAGGTAAAAATATCAATAATTTTGTATCAAATCTTTTTGAAGCCATACATGGCAATCAGGGTATTGCTGCAAAAGGTATCCCTGTCATCAAGTGTGAGGAGTGTGGACTTACGTTGGATGGATTTCGTAAATCAGGAAGATTAGGATGCAGTAATTGCTATAAAGTTTTCATGGAAAACGTTGAGGTTGTTCTTGAAAAAGTTCAGGCCAAAAATTTTCACATAGGAAAAATCCCTGAAAGATCAGGTGGTGAGCTTAAAAAGAAAAACGAAATTATGAGTTTAAAGAAAAAACTCAAGGATAGAATCAAAAAAGAAGAGTTTGAGGAAGCAGCACTTCTGAGAGACAAAATCAGAACTCTGGAAAAAAGCATAGCCGGAGGTGAAAAGAGTGAGTGATATCAACTATTCCCCGGTAGTTTCCACCAGAATAAGACTTGCAAGGAATATTAAAAAATATCCATTTCCCATTATGCTGTCTGAAGAAAAAAGCAATGAAGTGATTCAGGAAATCGTTAAGGTATTTGAAAACGATGAACAGCTCAGAGACCGTTATGAGATTAATATACTAAAAAGAATCGATATGCTGACAAAGCAGGAAATGGTGGAGCATCATCTCATCAGCACCAACCTTCTTAATGAATATGAAAAGGGAGCAGTGGTAGTCAGTAAAGACAAAAAAATAAGCATTATGATCAATGAGGAAGATCATATTCGGATTCAATGCCTTGAAAAAGGAATGGGAATTGATGATGCATATGAAGCTGCCAATAGAATGGACGATATTTTAGAGGGTTCCTTGGAGTATGCCTTCAATGAAAAACTGGGATTTCTGACATCCTGTTTAACCAATGTGGGAACCGGGCTCCGTGCTTCGGCGATGATGCATTTACCTGCCCTAAAGGCTATGGGGGAGCTTAAAAGAATCATTCAGACATTGTCTAAAATAGGGCTGACCGTCAGAGGTGCTTATGGAGAGGGAAGCGAGGCATTGGGTAATATGTTTCAGATATCAAACCAGGTTACATTAGGTGTAAGCGATAAGGATATCATTGAAGCAGTCAAAAACATTATCATACAACTGACAGAAAAAGAGGAAAAAGCCAGAAACTTTTTAATCAGCAATGACCGATTACTTATTGAAGATAAGATTTATCGTTCTTATGGTGTATTGAAAAATGCAAAACTATTAAACTATGAAGAAAGCATGATGCTTTTGTCGGATGTTATCCTTGGAATAGATTTAGGCATTATCGAAGGGAACAATACAATGCTGCATCATATTATGAATAATATCCAGCCGGCATCATTACAGCTTGTTTATAAAGAAGAGTTAAATGAAAGAGAAAGAGACATAAAAAGGGCAGAATATATTGGAGATCTGCTCAATTAAAGACAAATAATAAAGATTGGCGGTGAAAAAGATATGGAACTGTATGGAAAATTTACTCAAGCAGCAAAAAATGCACTGACTTATGCTCAGGAAGAAGCAAGAACAATGGGTCACAGCTTAATTGGAAGTGAGCATATATTGTTAGGGCTTATCAGAGAGGGAGAAGGCATTGCAGCTGAGGTATTGGATAATTTTGGCGTAGATGAAGAAAAAGCAAGAAAAAAGATTATATCCATGGTAGGCAGTGGAAATGGCAGTAATACAAAGTTATTGGGATTTACTCAGCGAACGGCAAGAATAATAGAAATTGGCTACAGTGAAGCTCAGAAGCAAGGAAAGAATGCTATTGGAACGGAGCATTTACTTGTTGGAATTATTAAAGAGGGAAATGGGATAGGCGCCAAAGCGCTCCTTGAATTAGGTATTAGCCCGGATGAATTGATCCGGGAAATTATAGATATTATTGAAAATGAAGATTATGAAGAAGAAAGCGGAAATGAAGAAATCAAAGGATCATCCGGGAGCATGCTTAAAAAATTTGGAAAAGATCTTACCGTTTCTGCAAAGGAAGGTCAAATAGATCCCGTTATAGGAAGGGAGGCAGAGATTGAAAGAATTATTCAGATATTAAGCAGAAGAACAAAAAATAATCCCTGTCTCATTGGAGAACCGGGTGTAGGCAAAACTGCTGTTGTAGAAGGCCTTGCACAAAAAATAGCAGATGGAGACATATGTGACAGCTTACAAGATAAAAAGATCATTACTCTGGATATGGCTTCTATGCTTGCAGGAGCTAAGTTCAGAGGAGAATTTGAAGAGCGTCTGAAAAAAGCAATCAATGAAGCTTCCAAATCTGAAAAAATCATTTTATTCATTGATGAACTGCATACGATTATCGGGGCAGGAGCTGCGGAAGGGGCCATTGACGCATCTAATATATTAAAGCCTGTTCTGGCAAGAGGACAAATTCAGGTGATAGGTGCTACTACCTATGAAGAGTATAGAAAAAGGATCGAGAAGGATACTGCACTTGAAAGACGATTCCAGCCTGTTAAGGTAGAAGAGCCTTCCATAGAAGATGCTATCAATATTCTGTCAGGGCTCAGACCTAAGTATGAAGAGCATCATGGCGTGACCATTACAGACGATGCACTAAAAGCGGCAGTAACATTGTCGGACAGATATATTTCAGACCGATTTTTACCGGATAAGGCGGTTGATTTAATAGATGAAGCAGCTTCACTCATGAAACTTTCGACTTTTGTCATGCCTGACAATATCGTAGAATTAGAACAAAAGTTGGAGGAATTATCCAACAGTAAAGAAGAAGCCGTTCAGAAGCAGGATTTTGAAGAAGCTGCAAAATTCAGAGATTTAGAGAAAGAACTGCAACTTAAAATTGAAAAAGAAAAAGGAAACTGGAAAAACAATAGTCATGATAATGCTGTAGTCGATGAAGAAGAAATTGCCAAAATTGTTTCTAAATGGACGGGTATACCGGTAAACAAATTAACCCAAAATGAGTCGGAGCGGCTATTAAACATAGAAAAAGTATTACACAACCGGGTAATCGGACAGGATGAAGCAGTATCTGCGGTTTCAAAAGCTATCCGAAGAGCTCGCGTCGGGCTTAAAGATCCCAACAGACCCGTTGGTTCATTCATATTTTTAGGCCCTACCGGAGTTGGTAAAACAGAGCTGTCTAAAGCCTTGGCAGAAGCCATATTTGGAGAAGAGAGCGCCATAATAAGATTGGATATGTCGGAATATATGGAGAAGCATTCCGTATCTAAGCTTATTGGTTCGCCTCCGGGGTATATCGGTTATGAAGAAGGCGGACAATTAACGGAGAAAGTAAGGAGAAAACCTTATTCGGTTGTGTTATTGGATGAAATCGAAAAAGCTCATCCGGATGTTTTCAATCTGTTGCTTCAAATTTTAGAAGACGGCAGACTTACAGATTCAAAAGGCAAAACCGTTGATTTTAGAAATACTGTTATCATTATGACATCTAATGTAGGGGCTCAAAGAATAAAGAAGCAAAAATCAATGGGCTTTTCCGTTTCTGATATGGATGAAAAAATGGACGCCTATGAAAAAATGAAAGAAAATGTTATGGAAGAATTGAATAAATCTTTCAGGCCTGAATTCCTGAACAGAATCGATGAAGTCATCGTTTTTCATTCTCTCGAAAAAGAGCATATTCTTCAAATTATAGAGCTTATGACCAATGGTCTGAAGAAAAGGGTAAAGAATATGGACATTGATATAGAAATCAGTGATTCGGTTAAAGAGTATATAGCAAAGAAGGGTTACGACCAGAAATACGGTGCAAGGCCTTTAAGAAGAACCATAATGAGGCTTATTGAAGATAAATTTGCTGAAGAAATGCTGAAAGAAGCCATTGGAAATAAGGATACTGTCTTTGTAGACCTCGAAAATGAAAAGATCGTATTCAAGAAAGAAAAAACGAAAGTGTAGTGTTGGTGTGTAAAAATATTTAAGGTTCATGATTTAAGATTGGATGAGGGTTTTGTTTCAAAACCTTCATTCACTAATCACTAACCTCTAACCTCTAACTTAATCCATACTCCGATGCGAGCAGCGATAGCAACGCGGCAATCTGATAGTAGGGACAGCCCTTGCGGCTGTCCAAGCCAAGAGAAAAGAGATTAATCGATACGTTAATCAAAACAAGAGAACCCCGGACTCAGAATCCCGGACTTCAGACTTCAGATTATGAGCTACAATTCATCTATACTCCATAATCTATAAACTATAAACTGATTTTACACTTTTACTGCTCCGAAGGAGCAACTCACACTTACACTTGCATTTTGCCATGCAAAATGCAATAGGGGGAAACAATGAGCAAAAAACAAAAGACGATATTTGTTTGTCAAGAATGCGGATATGAAAGCGCCAAATGGATGGGCCAATGTATATGCGGCCAATGGAATACGATGGTCGAGGAAAAACTGCCGGAAAATGGGCTAAATAAGACATCAGTTATTAACAGTGAAAGTAAACCTATACCGATTCAGGAAGTCCAATCAGGAATACATAGTCGTCTGGATACAGGAATCAATGAATTGAACAGAGTGTTAGGCGGAGGCCTGGTGAAAGGGTCCGTTACATTAATATCCGGAGAACCGGGAATCGGAAAATCCACCTTGATTCTTCAAGCAGCATCGGCTATTGCTGAAAATAACGGCAAAGTGCTCTATGTGACAGGTGAAGAATCAGAAGAACAGATAAAGATCAGGGCAGACAGGATTCATGCAGTTTCAGAGAATCTATATCTGCTTTCTGAAACAGATATAGACAGAGTGATGCATTTTGTACGGAATATTGAGCCTGTTTTCCTCATTATAGACAGTATCCAGACATTATATTCTCAAAACCTGACTTCTGCGCCCGGAACGGTTTCACAGGTACGCGACTGTGCAAATGAGATCGTAAGAGAAGCTAAAATAAAAAATATACCGGTATTTATAATAGCACATGTAACTAAAAGCGGAGATTTGGCAGGACCAAGGATATTGGAACATATGGTGGATACCGTCTTGAACTTTAACGGAGAAAGGAGTCAGGAACTCAGGATATTGCGCTCCTATAAAAACAGATTTGGTACTACCAGTGAAATCGGCGCTTTTGAAATGAAAGAAAGTGGACTGACCCAGTTTGACAACTTATCCAAAAGTTTTTTGGATGGTCTGGAAAAAGAGGCAGAAGGTGCTGTAGTGACCTGCAGCTATGAGGGAACGCGCCCGCTGCTTCTTGAAGTGCAGGCTTTGGCTGTGCCTGCCAATATCGGTTTTGCAAGAAGAACATCCATAGGAATTGATAACGGAAGGCTCAATATGATCATTGCTGTATTGGAAAAAAAGACGGGTTTATCTCTGATAAATCATGATATCTATGTCAATATTGTAGGAGGCATAAAGCCGGATGGAACTGCCACAGACCTTGCTGTGGCCCTTGCGGTTTATTCAAGCTATAAAGGAATCCGGATTCCTTCTGATCGTATTGCTGTTTTGGGAGAGATAGGGCTTACAGGAGAATTAAGACCTGTTCCCAATGCTGAAAGAATGATGAAAGAAGCTTCCAAAATGGGCTTTAGGATTGTCATGATGCCTGAAAAAAATTCTAAAAAAATTAACGAAAATACTGAAAATACAAAAATAATTAGTGTTGGGACGCTTTATGAAGCCATACAAACAATAGAAATCATTTGACCTTTCCGATATTTCGGGAAGTCCTCCAGTATATTGACATATCTAAAAACGTATGATAAACTATACTGCTTGACACCATAAGGGATATACTTTATACTGAAATTATGGGCTGGGAGGTTTTCTATATGTTTAATATAGGCGATAAAGTAGTATATCCTATGCATGGGGCAGGCATTATTGAAAAAATAGAAGAAAAGAATATACTTGGCGAAAAACGGAAATATTATATCATGAAAATTCCTATTGGAGAAATGAAAGTAATGGTGCCATTAGATAATATCGAAGAGATAGGAATACGGAATGTTGTTTCTGGAAATCAAATAGACATGGTTTGGCAGCTTCTAAAGGATACGGCATCGGATATGCCGGATAACTGGAACCGTCGATATCGTGAAAATATGGAAAAATTGAAAAGCGGTGATATTTTCGAAGTAGCCAAAGTGGTGAGAAACCTGATGCTGGCAGATAGGGAAAAGGGGCTGTCTACAGGCGAAAGGAAAATGCTCACTAACGCAAAACAGATATTAATAAGTGAATTGGTTCTGGCAAAAGATTTAGATGAAAATACAGTAACAGAATTAGTAAATGATGCAGTGTTTAGTTTAGAATAAGCACCTGAAGGTGCTTTGTTTTATATATTGAATAAAAACACTTGGAATTATTAAGAAACAGTTATAAAATATCATCATAGTGCCAATAATGAATAAAGGAGGTGAAATAATGTTCAATAAAATTTTACGGGCAATTATTGGCTTAACAGGAATGCTTTTGGGATATGGCTTTTCTGTACTGTTTTTTATTCTGTTGAATACTTATGATTTGGAACAAACGATTATCTTAACAACAAAAGCGAAAATGATTATTTCGATTATTTGGATATTATCTTTTGGACTTTTATTTTACGCTATTACGCCTATTATTAAGAATCGCGGCATAAGAATTACTAAACGCATAGAGTCTGAGCTGCAAAAGGTGCCGTCCAATGATATATTGTCAGGAACCGCAGGTCTCATTATCGGGCTCGTTATTGCTTATCTGATTAGTCAGCTGCTTACTAAAATAGAGATATTCTATATTGGTACTGTTTTATCCGTTCTTACCTATATTTTCATGGGATATTTGGGAATCAGCATTGCGACCAAAAAAGGAAATGACTTGATTCACAATTTTCCAACAACAAAGAAAAATACCGGGAGTTTCTTTAAAGGTAAAAATAAATTTAATGACGAAGCGACTCCAAAAATTTTGGATACCAGCGTCATTATAGACGGCAGGATTTCTGATATTATAAAAACCGGTTTTATAGAAGGCAGCATTATATTACCTGAATTCGTTTTGGAAGAATTAAGGCATATTGCAGATTCGTCTGATGCATTGAAACGAAACAGAGGGCGAAGAGGACTGGATATACTGAACAGGATACAGAAAGACCGTGTAATAGATGTACAGATTACAGATAAGGATTTTGATGATGTTGACGAAGTCGATATGAAGCTTCTGAAACTTGCACAGCATATGAATGGAAAAGTTGTTACAAATGACTACAACCTCAATAAGGTTGCAGAAATTCACGGTGTAGAAGTACTTAATATTAATGAACTTGCAAACTCTTTAAAACCAATCGTTCTTCCGGGTGAAGATATGTTGGTAACAGTCATTAAAGAGGGAAAAGAACTGAATCAGGGAGTTGCTTATCTGGATGACGGTACTATGATCGTTGTCGAAGAAGGACGAAAAAGTATTGGCGAGAATATAAATGTAACCGTTACAAGTGTTCTGCAGACAGCTGCAGGCAGAATGATTTTTGCCAAGAAAAAAACCCTTGCAAATAATAAAACTGCCTGAAGTTATAAAAAGATGTTATTTTAAGCTGGCATACCGCATATATGCCAGTTTTTTATTGGCCCTAAGTCAAATTTTTGTTACCCGGCATTTAATATAGAACCTTCCTATTTTCCGTTCGTCATGGGATCAAAAAGAACTTGAATAAATTTATAATCTGAGATAAAATTTAAGTAAACGTTTAACTAAAACGTTTACTTAAATATTTTAGGAGGGTAGAAAATATGAAGAGGACACTTTCACTTTTACTTGTGTTAATGATGGTATTGTCTTTCGGGTTAACCGGTTGCGGAGGTAGTACAGATACCGTCGATGAGCCATCAGGTGAAGAGGCTACAGAGCCACTTAAAATTGCGTTGCTTCTTAATGGAACACTTGGCGACAAATCGTTTTTCGATTCGGCTGATAACGGATTGAAGATGATCCAAGAGAAATACGGCGATGAGGTTGTGACAAAAACGATCGAAATGACCTATGACGAAACAAAATGGCGGCCGACCTTAGAGGATATTTCTGATGAAGATTGGGACATTATTATTGTCGGAACATGGCAAATGCAGGAGATGCTTCAGGAAATTGCACCTTTATATCCGGAGAAAAGATATATAATATTTGATACATCAGTAGACTATGAAAATTATGATTTAGGAAATGTATATTCTATTAATTATAAACAAAATGAAGGATCATTCCTTGCAGGTGTTTTAGCTGCAAAGGTAACAATTTCTGATATGGAATTAGCAAATCCTGATAAGAGAATAGGATTTTTAGGCGGAATGGATATTCCGGTTATCAATGACTTTTTAGTAGGCTATATCGAAGGTGCACAATATGTAGACGAGGAAATCAAAGTAGAAATTTCTTACATAGGAAACTTTGATGATTCTGCTAAAGGTAAGGAACTTGCTTTAGCACAATATGGCATGGGTGCGGATATTGGATTTAATGTTGCAGGACAGGCAGGATTGGGACAATTGGATGCAGCTAAAGAAGTAAACAGATATGCTATTGGTGTTGATTCCGATCAGGCCCTGATTTTTGCCGAAAGCGATCCTGAAAAAGCAAATCTGATCGTAACTTCTATGCTGAAAAGAGTTGACAATTCTCTTGTAAGAGCTATTGATATGCATTTTGAGGGAACATTACCTTATGGAAGCGCAGAGAACCTTGGAATGGCAGAAGAAGCCGTTGGCCTTGCTGATAATGAATATTTCAATACTCTTATTTCTGAAGATATTCGAAATGAATTAAAAGATATTGAAGCAAAGATTATGAGTGGCGAAATCACTGTTTCATCTGCAATCGGTATGAGTACTGAAGAACTCAATGAAATCAAAGATTCTGTTAAATAGCTGAATATGATAAGTACCTTGAAATGAGGGTTTTAGAAACAAAGCCGCCTTAAGAAGTTACTTTTTAAGGGGGCTTTGTTATAAAAACCGGTTAAAAAATACAATAAGATGTTGGAAGTGATAATATGGCGGAACTTCTTGAAATGAAAAGTATTACCAAGGTTTACCCAAATGGTATCGTTGCCAACTATAAGGTGGATTTTTCTTTGGAAGAAGGAGAAATTCATGCAGTGGTAGGTGAAAACGGTGCAGGAAAATCAACCTTGATGAAAATTTTATTCGGGATGCATTCTCCTGAAGAGGGAGATATCTTTTTGAGAGGCGAAAAGATAGAATTAGCATCATCCAATAAAGCCATTGAAAAGGGAATTGGTATGGTACATCAGCATTTTATGCTGGTTCCTTCGTTAACGGTTGCTGAAAATATTGTTCTAGGTATAGAACCTAAAAGGTCGTTCTTATTTGATAAAGAAAAAGCAATAAAAATTACAGAAGAGTTGGCGAAGAAATATAACCTGAAGGTTGACCCGCGCGCTTTGGTAAAAGATATTCCCGTTGGGCTTAAACAGAAAGTGGAGATTCTTAAGGCATTATTAAGAGGTGCCAAAATACTGATCTTAGACGAACCTACTGCAGTTCTTACGCCTCAGGAAACCGGCGAACTTTTTCGCGAATTAAAGGTTCTAAAGGAAAAAGGGCACACCATTATATTTATTTCCCACAAACTTAAAGAAGTTAAAGCTTTATGTGACAGGCTGACGGTTATGAGAAACGGCAGGAATGTAGGCGTACATCAAGTTTCAGATGTAACGGAAGAAGATATTTCGCGTCTCATGGTTGGGCGGGATGTGATATTAAAGGTAGAAAAAGGAACAGCTCTACCTAAAGAAACCATTCTGCAAGTGAAAAAAATCAAACAAAAGAACCAATTTGGTCAAACCGTTTTAAATAATGTTTCATTCTCGTTGAAAGCAGGAGAAATACTGGGTATTGCAGGCGTTGAAGGAAACGGGCAAAGAGAGCTGGTAGAAGTTCTTACCGGCTTGTTGAATCTGACCTCCGGTGAAATTTATGTAAAAGGAAATCTTATTAACAACTATTCCATCAAAGCCATTCGTGATTTAAATATTTCCCATATTCCGGAAGATAGAATGACTTATGGTGTTGCTGAAAAAATGAGCATTGAAAATAATCTTATTGCCGATAAATATGATAAGGAGCCCTACAGCAAAAAAGGAATTTTAAATATAAAACATATTAAAAAGAAGACGGTTGAACAGGTAGAAGAGTTTAGAATCAAATGCAATTCTCCTTTGCAGGAAGTAAAGATGCTTTCCGGAGGCAACATACAAAAAGTGGTTGTTGCCCGTGAATTTTCTTCCGACCCGGAGCTGCTGATAGCAGATCAGCCTACAAGAGGCATAGATGTAGGGGCTACGGAGTTTATCAGGAAAAGAATCATCCATTTAAGGGACCAGGGAGCAGGTGTTCTTTTGGTTTCTGCGGACTTGAATGAAGTTATGGAGTTAAGTGACAGGCTGGTTGTTTTCTTTAATGGTGAAATATATGCCTACTTCAGTGATACTTCAAATCTTACTGAAGAAGAATTAGGACTTTACATGTTAGGTGTTAAACGACAGAATAACGAAATTATAAGGGGGGCAATTTATGAAGAACAATAGAATAAATTTTGAATGGATCCGAACATCTGTTGTCATTATCATTGCCCTTGTTTTTACACTGATTATCATTTTATTAGTGAGCAATGAGCCGGCAAATGCATTGAGGGAATTTTTGATTGGGCCTGTTGACAGTATGCGTCATATCGGAAATGTAATAGAATTAATGATCCCTTTGATTTTTACAGGTCTTGCAGTAAGTATGATGTTCAGTGCCGAACAGTTCAATCTGGCGGCAGAAGGTGCCTTTTTTGCTGGGGCAATTGCAGCAGCTGCAATTGCACTTTCCCTCGATCTTCCCATCATCATTCACCCTGTTATCGCTATTTTAGGAGGGGGGATTATCGGCGCACTTATTACAGGGATACCTGCATTTTTAAAAGTAAAGTGGAATGCTTCCGAGCTGGTGTCTTCTTTGATGTTCAACTATCTGGCCTTTTTCATGGGGATTTATGTTATAAATTATTATTATAGAGATGCGAATGCCGGAGCAATGGTTTCGGAAAAGCTTGATATAAGTGCGCTGCTCATAAGACTGATTCCAAGAACAAGAATACATATGGGTTTGATTATTGCACTGATATTTATTGCGGCAGCCTATTATTTTATGTTCAGGACAAAATGGGGCTATGCCCTTAGGGTTACAGGGCAAAACAGTAAATTTGCGGAATATTCAGGTATCAACACGCTGAGGGTATTTTTATATGCCCAGCTTATCGGCGGGTTCATAGCCGGTGTCGGTGGGGCAACGGAATTACTCGGCATGTATACGAGATTTTCCTGGCAGGCACTTCCCGGATATGGCTGGGACGGTATTATCGTGGCCATTCTTGCCAGGAACAATCCGCTATTTGTGCCTCTTGCAGCTTTATTTCTGGCTTATCTGAGAATAGGCGCGGATATAATGGCACGAATGTCAGATGTACAGAATGAAGTAGTAGCGCTCATTCAAGGCATTATTATCGTACTTGTGGTAGCAGAAAGATTTTTGGCCAAATATCGGCACAAATGGGTTTATAAAGAAGCAAAAACAAGCATTTCTGAGGCAGAGGAGGAATAGAAAATGGATAAATTTATTGCGATTATATTTTCGGTAAGCTTTGGATATGCGGTTCTTAGAGTTACAACACCATTGATCTTTGCGGCTATGGGCGCTCTTATTTCGGATAAAGCAGGAGTAATAAATATAGGTTTGGAAGGCATTATGCTGATATCTGCACTTACAGGGGTCGTTGTCAGTGCTTATACTCAGAGTGCTTTTTTGGGGCTTTTAATGGCTGTTATTGCAGGAAGTCTTACCGGTATGGCAATGGCATATTTTGCACTAAACCTGAAAACAGATATCATTTTATCCGGTATTGCAATTAACCTCTTTGGTGGAGGAGGAACCATTTTTGCGCTGTACTTAGTCGCTCATGATAAAGGTATATCCTCTTCATTAAAAAGCTTGGTGCTTCCTAAGATAGATATTCCGATTATCGATCAGATTCCTGTTCTTTCTGAAATCATTTCCGGTCAGAATATATTGACTTATATTGCATTGTTATCCGTAGTATTTGTGTATATCTTGGTATATAAAACCCCGTTGGGATTGCAGATCAGAGCTGTAGGAGAAAATGAAGATGCGGCGGATTCGGTTGGCGTCAGCGTGAGAAAGATAAAATACATTGCGCTGATTCTCAGTGGTGCTTTTGCAGGCTTCGGAGGCGCTTATATGTCCATGGCTTATGTGTCCTGGTTTTCAAAAAACATGACCGTAGGCAGGGGTTTTATCGCTCTTGCTGCAGAAGCAATGGGAGGAAGTACGCCTTTTGGGACACTGGTGGCGTGTTTTGTCTTTGGTTCTGCAGAAGCATTGTCCAATTCTTTGCAGTCTCTGAGAGTGCCCACTGAATTTGTCCAGATGATTCCGTATGTCGTAACAGTATTAGGCCTTGTCTTATACTCGTCAAGAAAAACATCACAAATCAGAAAGAAAATAGGCAGTAGGAGGTAAAAATATGCATGATAAAAGACCGATAATTATAGATTGTGATCCCGGTCATGATGACGCCATTGCCCTTTTGATGGCTTTTGCCTGTGACCGGTTGGATATACGTTTAGTAACCACTGTAGGAGGAAACCAGACGCCGGATAAAACCATTAACAATGCTCTAAAAGTATTGAGCTATGCAAATATAGAGGTCGAAGTGGCAGCAGGGGCATCCAAGCCGCTGATGAGAGATTTAATAACCGCACCGGAGGTTCATGGAGAGAGCGGTTTGGAAGGGCCTGCTTTACCGCCTCCAACTTTGAAAAGAAGTACAAGAAATGCCATAACAGCCATGGCAGATGTCATTGGAAAAAGTAAAGAAAAAGTGACCATCATATCAACAGGGCCCCTTACCAATACGGCGACTCTGCTTCTGACGCATCCTGATACAGCATATAAAATTGAAAGGATTTCCCTGATGGGCGGTTCCTGTATAGGCGGAAACTGGACGCCTGCAGCTGAGTTTAATATTTTGGTAGACCCTGAAGCGGCCGGTATTGTTTTTGATTCCGGTATTCCCATTACCATGTGCGGACTTGATGTAACACATAAGGCTCAGATTTATAAGGATGAAATTGAGAAGGTCCGTAATATCGATAATAAGGTTGCTAAAATGGTTGCGGAGCTTTTGGACTATTTTGAACTGTTTCATAAAAAATTTGGGTTTGAAGGCAGTCCCATGCATGATCCCTGTGCCGTGGCCTATATTATAAACCCGGATTTATTTACCACCGAAGCATATCATGTAGATATCGAAACACAGGGAGAATTTACTACCGGGGCTACGGTTGCAGACATGCGTCATGTATTAGGTAAGGAAAAGAATGTTGATGTTGCTCTGGATATTGACAGAGAAGCATTTATACGATTGCTCATTGAGTGCATGATGTACTATGGGTGAAAGTACGACAGTTAAAAAATAAATAGAAGAGGTGGCAGAAAAAATGAAAAAACCCATCATAATTGATTGTGATCCGGGCTTAGATGATGCAATCGCCATTTTTATGATCATCAATAATCCCAATTTTAATATACGTGCCGTGACACCTGTTGCAGGAAATCAGACAGTAGATAAAACATCTAAAAACGCATTGGATTTAACAGACTATGCAGGATCAGACGTACCTGTGGCCATTGGAGCAGCAAGGCCGTTATTTAAAAAACTTGTTACTGCTGAACATGTTCATGGTAAAACCGGATTGGGAGATATTTCCCTTCCCCATTCACATAGAGCATTCAGCGGGTTAAATGCCTTTGAGATGATTTATCAGGAGGCAGAAAGACACGAAAATGAGCTGGAAATCATTGCCCTGGGACCATTAACCAATATTGCCATAACGCTGTTAAAATATCCTGATATTAAAGAAAAAATTAAGAGAATCACAATAATGGGCGGCTCCTGTGGATGCGGAAATGATACACCGGCAGCAGAGTTTAATATTTATGCCGATTCTGATGCAGCAAAAATTGTTTTTGATTCAGGCATCCCTCTTACAATGGTAGGGCTGGATGCGACTCATAAGGCAATGGTTTATGAGGAAGAAATAAATGAGATAAGCGGCTATAACAATAAGGTTGCACAAGTTGCTGCAAGAATACTTACCAATTCATTAAGCTTCTGCAGGAAGCACGGTTTCGAAGGTTCTGTTATGCATGATCCTCTTGCAATGGCATGCGTAATGGATCCATCGGTTATTTCAACTAAAAAACTTCGTGTGGATATAGAAACCAAAGGGGCTTTTACAAATGGCAAAACCGTTGCGGATATCTTTAATGTAACCGGCAAGAAAGCAAATGCCGATGTAGCTATGGATATAAACCGGGAAAGATTTATTAAAATTCTAAAGAAGGCAATGATGGATTATGGTGTATGATTTATTATTGAAAAATACCTGCATCATTGATGAAGAGGGCAATATCTCAAAAGATAAAAATATCTATATCCGAAACGGTATAATAGAAAAAATAATAGACGAACAGATTGAAATATATCCTGCCCGGGAGCAAATAAATTGTGGGGAATTGTTCGTGACACCCGGATTGGTTAACTTACACACACATTCCCCAATGACAGTTTTCAGAGGATTGGCTGAGGACGTTCATATAGAGGACTGGTTTAATAGAATCATATGGCCTTATGAATCCCGGATGAATGAAGAAGATGTATATGCCGGTACAGTTGGGGCTATAGAAGAGATGGTCAATAATGGCGTAACGGTTTTTGCCGATCACTATATGTTTGCAGACCGGATATGTGATGCTGTTATTGATACGGGAATCAAAGCCGATATTGCACCGACTCTTTTTGGCGTTTCGGATGATTTTGAACAGAATTTAAAAGAGGTTTCACAGCTTATCCTTAAAAGACAGGGAAGTCACAAAAGGGTTTGTCTGAGAATGGGACCCCACAGTCCGTATACTTGTCCCGGAAAGACACTTAAGGTCATAATAGACAGAGCAAAATCACTGGAGGTGGGGATACATATTCATGTTTCTGAGACACATGAGCAGGTTGAAGAGAGCTTAAGCCAATATTTAAAGACGCCCTTTCAACTTCTTGAAGAGGCAGGCGGCTTTCAGATACCATGTATTTTAGCGCACGGCTTATGGATTATGGATGAGGATAGAAAGCACCTTAATAATAATTCCTATCTTGCCGTATCGCCAAAAACCTATATGAAGCTCAGTATTGGAACAGTGCATATATGGGACAGGAGTCATGAACTTCAACTGTTTACAGGAACAGATGGTGCCGCCAGTTCAAATACCTTGAATCCGTTGGGACAGGCAAGGGTCTTTGCATTGATGGGGAAGATGATCACAGGGGCCTCTACAAATTTTTACTTGCAGTTTATCTGGAAGATGCTGATAAAAGGACATGAAGCACTATCTTTTAACTCGGGAAAGGTAAAAGAAGGATATTCTGCAGATTTATTAATATGGGATTTGACAAGATGCAATACCGCTCCTGTACATAATCCTCTGGCAGCTTTGATATATAGTGCAGATTCCAACAATATTCTACACAACATTATTGACGGAAAATTCCTTAAAAAGGATGGGAAAGTACAGATAAAGTCAGATAGCTCCTTGCTTTTAAATCGTTCAAAAGATATCGTCAGCAGAGGAAAAGGCGAGACAAATCTAAATTTTTAAAAGGTGGTTATTATGAAAGCATGGGAAATGGAAAAAACCCTTATTCAAAGCTCAAAACCAAAAGTTCTTGCAGAGGAAGAACAAACCTGGAATGTAATAGAGCTTTTAGAAAAAGAAGAAGATAGTAAACTTAATCTTTTATGGTATAGCGAGGTGCCTGGTTCCGGGGCTCCTGAAAGACTTATAATGGGTGCAATTCAGGATGTTGAGAACCGGGGAAGAAACGTTTCAAAGGCAGAAGCAATGATTTCTGCCGGGATAGATGCTTACAAAGAAAAAAATATGGTCTTGCTGAATCAGATCACAAGCAGGATATTATATGAATTAAATCATGCACCCGTAGAAGAAGATTCACCTTATTGGAAATATACTT
>JAENZQ010000039.1 GCA_016841185.1 Anaerovorax odorimutans | reverse complement strand
TTTTAATACCAATAATAAACGGATTTGTTTGATAGAACCTCCGGTGGAACCGGCACATCCTCCGGTAAACATAAAGAGAAACAAAAGAATCTTACTGAATGAAGGCCAAAGATCAAAATCTGCAGTTGCATACCCTGTGGTAGTGGATATGGAGACTACTTGAAAAAGTGATTGTTTCAAAGATTCTCCTGCGGAATCGTAAACAGTACCAAAAAGATTAGCTCCTACAAGAAGAATTCCCGACAGAGTAAGAATTGTATAAAACCGTAATTCTTCATCTTTAATAACATTCTTCCAACGGCCTTTCAGAAGTTCATAGTATAAAGAGAAATTAACACCGGACATAAACATAAATATGGAAATAACAATATAAATATAAGTACTGTTAAAGGCTGCAATACTGCTGTTATGCGAAGAAAAACCGCCTGTTCCCACGGTTCCGAAAGTATGAACCAAAGCTTCGTATAAAGACAGGCCGCCAAACATAAGCAGAGTGGTTTCTACAATGGTAATAATGATGTATGTCGTATACAGAATTTTAGCGGTATCTTTTATTTTAGGTACGATTTTATCAGAAATCGGGCCGGGACTTTCGGCTTTAAAAATTTGAAATCCGCCTGTTCCAACTGCAGGAAGTAAGGCGACTGTGAAAACCAGAATTCCCATACCGCCAATCCAATGAGTGAAAGATCTCCAGAAAAGAATACCTTTTGGAAGACTTTCGATATCTGAAAGAATAGACGCTCCGGTAGTGGTAAATCCGGATACGGTTTCAAAAAAAGCATCTATTGGGATAGGAATTGATCCTGAAATAATAAAAGGAAGGCATCCGAATAATGAAGAAACCAGCCAGCCAAAGGATACGATTGCAAAACCTTCTTTTATTTTTATCACATGAGAGGTTGGTTTAATACTCTTTAGTACAAATCCAAAAGCAATCATAATGAGTATGCTGATAATAAACGCAATATAACTGCTTTCTTTATAATATACCGATACAAAAAGTGGAAAAAGCATAAAGAAGGATTCATATATCAATATGCTGCCTAATACTTTTACTACAATTCTTAAGTTCATCTAAACAAGCCTCCCTTAGGCTTTAGATGTTTTTCTAATTCTGAAACCTCTGAGAGACGACAAAAAATAACCACTCGATCATTTGGAAGTATGGTGGTATTTCCATTTGGAATAATGACTTCTTCATTTCTTACAATTGTACCTATGATTATGCCTTTGGGAAGCTCCAATTCTTGAAGCGGTTTGTTTAATATGCGCATCTTGTCATGTGCGATGATTTCAATAACTTCGGCCTGTCCTTGTAGGACATGGGAAACTGCTACAAGTTTTCGGCCTTGAACAAACCGTAATATATTACTTGCAATAATATCCACCGGGTTCAAGGCTACATTAATTCCCAGTTTTTCTATGATTTCAACATAATTTTTCCGGCTTACTTTTGCAATGACTTCTTTTACACCGTATTGACGTGCCATAAGAGACATTAAAAGGTTTTCTTCGTCATAACCGCTTAACGCCACAAAAGCATCCATTGAATCAATGTTTTCTTCTTCCAATAAACCCAGATCCGTACCATCGCCGTGAAGAATGAGTACGTTGTCTAAATTTTCAGAGAGGTACTTGCAGCGTTCTCTGTCTACTTCAATAATTTTGACACCGACTCCGAAATCGGATAGTCTTTTGGATAAGTAAAAACCGATTTTCCCTCCGCCCATGATCATAACTTTTTTTATTGCTTTTGTATGGTCAGATACTTTATACTTTTCTGAGAAATTCTGAATAACATTTTTAGCACCAATCAGAAAAAGGTTATCTCCTTCAAATAGTTCTGTACTTCCTTGCGGAATAATAATTTTCCCATTTCGAGAAATGGCTACAACCAGCATTTTTTCAAATGGGATAGATATATCCATTAATTTTTTCCCGTGAATAGACGGCATTCCTTGTATTTTGAATTCTACCATCCCCACTTTTCCGCTTGCAAAATGTTCGTTGTAAATGGCATAAGGTTTAACCAGATATCGGAAAATTTCATTGGAAGTTGCAAGGTCCGGGTTTACAATATGGTCAATATTCATTTGTTTTTTTATCAGATCCAATTGCTGGACATATTCAGGGTCTCTTACTCTTGCAATAGCCTTTTCGCAGCCTAAATTTTTTGCTATGGAACAAATGACCATATTTTTTTCATCACTTTCCGTTACGGCTACAATTAAATTGTAAGTACCTATTTTTATTTCATTGAGCGTTTCAATCTGAAGTCCGTTTGAATTGAAAGTAAGAACATCTAAGTGTTCTCCGACTCTTTGAAGGACATTTGCATTCTTATCAATAAGAACGACATCATTATCGCTGCTGATTAATTCCGACAGTTTATAGCCTAATTTTCCGGCCCCGACAATTGCGACTTTCATGAAAACTCTTCCTTTCAAAAAATACGTTGAATTTTAGCTTCTAACTACTATATCACTTTTTAAATAAACATTCAAAGGGTTTTATTAAAATGATGTATAATATATAATTTTAATATACTACAGTTTATTTTTTACCGGATATGAAGTTTTTTCATGATTGTTTAATTAAGCACATTATTAGGAGGGAAAAATGAAAATCGATAGAATTATTGCAGGAAGTCTTCAGACCAACGGGTATTTGGTATATGATGATAAATCACTAAAAGGGTATATTATTGATCCTGATGGCAGTGCAGATATTTTTTTGACCAAGGTCAATCAAATACCATTAAAAGTTGAAGGGATTATTCTCAGCCATCATCATTATGATCATAGAGGGGCGGTGGAAGGAATAAGAGCAAAAATTCCTTGCCCTTTATATATTCACGGAGATGATAAAAACAGGCTTCCATTAAAAGCCGATGTAATTCTGAAAAACGGAGACTCTATTTTTGTCGGAGAAACTGAGTTTCACGTTGTCCATACTCCGGGACATACAAAAGGAGGGATTTGCTTGTTATCAGAAGAAAAAAATGTTGCATTTACAGGCGATACTATTTTTAATGTGGATTTGGGAAGAACTGATTTAAGAGACGGTTCTCCAGAAGAAATGATTCAAAGTATCAAAGAAATAATTTCTAAATGGAAAGATGAAATTACTATATATCCCGGTCATGGAGATCCTTGCACCATGGCTTATGTGAGACAACATAACAGGGAGTATTTACAAATAATCAGCTCATAGTTATAGAGTATAGAGTATGGATTGTAGAATAAATTAGAGGTTAGGGGCAGTAATAAGATAATAGATAACAGTTGTGGTCAGAAACTATGACACGCCATAGTTTCTCCCTAAATTATTAATTATTCATTAACCCTTAACAGTAATTTATTATCTTTTATCTGACATTCTTATCTCTTATCTGCCTTTAATCTGTCACCTGATTACGTTCAGTTTATAGATTATAGAGTATGGAATATGGTGGAAGGAGTATGGATTATAAATTGTAGTGCGTGGTTTGCCGTAGGGACAGGGCTTGCCCCTGTCCACAACAGATTGGAGTCGGACAGCCGCAAGGGCTGTCCCTACTATTTTGTTCCCCGTCAAATGACATATTACCTCTTTGCTTTTAATAGATATACAGTAGAAAGAAGGCGGGGTTTTAATGGATTGCTGTAATATATCTATAAAGGCGGAAAATTATAGAAAAGGTTTGATATATGGAGAAATCAATGATATGGAATGGTTTGCCCTTGTCCATAAAGATCAGAATGTTAACGGCATCAATCCGGAGAGTCTCAGATCAGGTCAGGGCAGGGTAATGAAATTATGTGTGTTTAAGGATTCGATAGAAGAGGAGGGAGATCCTAAAAAATTAATCTTTAAAACAAGCCGATATATTTTTGCGGAATATGATAAGAGATGGGAAGTATTTAATGCAAAGTACTATGATATTATTTTTGATCTGGTAAATTATTTGGAAAAAAGATATTCTTTCAGAATCATTAAAGGAGCATTATGGAATCCTCATGAATATCCTTGACAAAGTTTTATTTATATATTAT
Source organism: Anaerovorax odorimutans (assembly GCA_016841185.1). Classification (GTDB taxonomy): domain Bacteria; phylum Bacillota; class Clostridia; order Peptostreptococcales; family JAAYPU01; genus JAENZQ01. Next base: position 24,549 of record JAENZQ010000039.1, on the reverse strand, counting down.
ATATATTTTATGTATTTTAAAATTATTAATACGATATGATGATAAAGAGGAGTAGGCTTGTAACCTTGAAGAGAACAATGCTCTGAGGCTGAAAGGCATTGGAAGGCAATATAAGCTGAAGGTCGCTTTTGAGTATTCAGACTGAACTATCAGTAAGTTTGAACGGAATAAACCGTTATTGTAATGAGTGTCGTGTGGTCACGAAATCAAGGTGGTACCGCGGATATCCTCCGTCCTTATAATTAAGGATGGAGATTTTTATTTTCAGGAGGTAATAGAATGGAAAAAAATCTGCCCAAAACTTATAATCCAAAAGAATTTGAAGAAAAAATCTACCGCATGTGGGAAGAAAATCATTGTTTCAAAGCAGAGGTGGATTCGGATAAAAAACCTTTTACTATTGTCATGCCGCCGCCCAATATAACGGGGCAGCTTCATATGGGTCATGCATTAGACCAGACTTTGCAGGATGTTCTGACCAGATGGAAAAGAATGCAAGGGTTCAATGCTTTATGGCTGCCGGGTTCTGATCATGCCAGTATTGCCACAGAAGTAAAAGTTGCAGACAAAATCAGAACCGAAGAAGGTAAGACGAAGGAAGAAATCGGAAGAGAAGAATTTTTAAAAAGAGCATGGGAGTGGAAAAAAAATTATGGAGGCCGTATTACTGACCAGATCCGTAAGCTTGGAAATTCTTGCGACTGGGAAAGAGAACGGTTTACAATGGATGAAGGCTGCAGTAAAGCTGTAACAGAATTTTTTGTCAGACTCTATGAAAAAGGACTTATATATAAAGGAAATCGTTTAATAAACTGGTGTCCCAGCTGCGCTACTTCTATTTCTGACGCTGAAGTAGAGCATGAAGATAAAAAAGGAAAATATTATTATATAAAGTATCCTCTTGCTGAAAATCCGGAAGAACACCTGAGTATCGCAACAACACGCCCTGAGACAATGTTTGGTGACTCGGGTGTAGCCGTTCACCCTGATGATGAAAGGTACCGGCATTTGGTTGGAAAGAAGGTCATACTTCCTATTGCTAACAGGGAACTGGAAATCGTAGCTGATGAGTATCCGGATATGGAAAAAGGGACAGGTGCTGTAAAAATAACGCCTGCACATGATCCCAATGATTTTCTTGTAGGAGAAAGACATGGTCTGGAGCAGATTATCTGCATGAACGAAGATGCAACAATGAATAAGAATGCAGGTAAGTATAACGGTTTGGACCGATATGAATGCAGAAAACTTCTTTTAAAGGAGCTCGAAGAAAAAGGATATCTGATAAAAGTGGAGGAAACTGCACACAGTGTAGGAGCCTGTTATCGATGCAATACTGTTATTGAACCTATGCTGTCGGAACAATGGTTTGTAAAAATGGAGGAATTGGCTGAGGCTGCAATTGAAGTTGCAAAGGACGGAAGACTGATGCATGTTCCGGACCGCTTCGAAAAAATATATCTCCATTGGCTGGAGAATATTAAGGATTGGTGTATTTCTCGCCAGCTATGGTGGGGGCACAGAATACCTGCTTATTACTGTCAAGATTGTGGAGAAGTCATTGTATCCCGTGAATTTCCCCAAAAATGTAAATGCGGAGGAAAGGATTTTAAACAGGATGAAGATGTGCTGGACACATGGTTCAGTTCCGGTTTATGGCCGTTTTCTACATTAGGATGGCCAGAAAAAACAAAAGATTTAGAGTATTTTTATCCAACTGATGTATTGGTAACGGGGTACGATATTATTTTTTTCTGGGTGGTCCGCATGGTATTCTCAGCTCTTGAAGTCATGGATGAGGTTCCTTTTAAATATGTTTATGTTCACGGACTTGTAAGAGATGCACAGGGAAGAAAAATGAGTAAATCTTTGGGCAACGGTGTTGATCCCCTTGAGATTATAGATCAATTCGGAGCGGATGCCTTGAGATTCATGCTTATGACTGGTATAACTCCAGGAAATGATATTCGATTCAAAACGGATAAACTGGAAGCAAGCAGAAATTTTGCCAATAAACTTTGGAATGCCTCCAGATTTGTTTTGATGAATATAGAAGGTTCTTTGATTTCTGGAGAAGAGGCTAAAATTGCCTATAAAGATGAGGATAAATGGATTCTTTCAAGAATTAATACCATTACTGAAGAAGTGACAGCAAATATGGATAAATTTGAGCTGGGTATGGCGGCCCAAAAAACCTATGACTTTATATGGAATGAGTATTGTGACTGGTATATCGAAATGGTTAAGTCAAGACTTTATGGAGACGATAAGAACGACAAAGATGTTGCAATATTTGTACTTATTAAAGTATTAAAAGATATGCTAAAGCTTCTGCATCCTTTCATGCCGTTTATAACAGAAGAAATCTGGAGACATCTTCCTGAAGAAAGCTCCATGCTGATAAAAGCATCTTGGCCGAAATATGATAAAGGCATTTCTTTCGCAGCAGAAGTCGAAAAAATTGAACTGATGATGGAAGTGATCCGTGGCATCAGAAATATCAGGGCAGAAGCCGAGACACTTCCTTCAAAGAAATTAAAAGCGGTTATTTCAGCTGAAGGAAAAGCCTATGAATATATTTCTTCAGGGGAAAGATATATAAAAAGTTTAGCTAATATTTCCGAAATCATTTTTGCAGATGAAAAGAATCAAGTGCCGGACGATTCCATGTCCGCAGTTGTAAAAAGTGTTGAAATCTATATTCCATTGGACGAGCTGATCGACTTCAAAGCCGAACTTGAGAGACTTGAAAAGGAAGAAGAGCGATTAAAAAAAGAACTGGAACGGGTAGAAATAAAATTATCCAATGAAAGTTTCATTTCAAAAGCTCCGGAAAAAGTAGTGGATTCCGAAAAGGAAAAGAAGAAAAAGTATCAGGATATGCTGCAGAAAGTATCTGAAAGACTGAAAATTGTAAGAAAGAAGATAGGATAACTATATGAATGATAAGGATATCATCAATAAAATTCATAGCTTCGGATGGCTCGGAAGCCGCCTGGGACTGGAAAGAATGAACAAGCTTCTTGAACTTTTGGGAAATCCGCAGCGCCACATGAAAGTAATACATGTAACTGGGACTAATGGAAAAGGTTCGGTCTGCAGATTTATCTATTCTATCCTTCAGAAACAGGGTTATAATGTAGGATTATATACATCCCCGTTTCTTGAAAGATTCACAGAGAGAATCGAATATAACGGGATGGAAATCAGTAAAAATGATCTTGTCCAATGTGCGCTGCCTGTTTTCGAAGCTGCAGACCATATGGTTTCCAGAGGGTTTGACAGCCCTACAGAATTCGAAATTGTAACAGCTATTGCATTTAATTATTATAAAAAAAAGGAAATGGACTATTTGGTTTTAGAAGTGGGACTTGGCGGAAGAGGCGACGCAACAAACATCATTGAACAGCCTATTGTTTCAGTTATTACTACCATTTCATTGGAACACACACAATACTTAGGTGACTCATTGAGCAAAATTGCTTTTGAAAAAGCAGGTATTATTAAGCATGGATGTCCTGCTGTCACATCTGTTCGTAAGTATGAGGCTTTAAAGATCATAGAAAAAACAAGTATTGAGAAAAAATGTTTGTTGTCAAAGGTGCCTTTGCACCAAATAAGTAACATCAGAAGCTCTCTTAGGGGCTATGCATTTGATTTTACTTATGGCGCAAATCTTTATCCGAATCTGGAAACAAGTATGATAGGCAGGCATCAAATTGAAAATGCGGCAACTGCCGTTACAACAGCAGAAGTTCTTAAAAAGCAGGGCGTACATATTGACAAGAGGGCAATGTATGAAGGTATTAAGGTGGCAAAGCAAAACGGCAGATTTGAAGTTATTTCTCAGAATCCTTTTATCATTATTGATGGCGCCCATAATACGGAAGGTATAACGGCTTTGAGAGATACGCTCTCCCAATTATTCGAAGACGAAAAGATCCTGCTTTGTATAGGTATGATGAAAGACAAAAATATTTCTGAAATCATTGATACGATAATGCCTTCAGTTCAGGAGATCATTGTTACCGAACCTGAAAATGACCGAAAAATGGATGCATATCAATTATGTGAGATGATACAAAAACATAAAAAAACATGTATTCCAATCCCCGATATCATACAAGCCTGTGAAAAAGCATTAAAAAGAAGCCCTGATTTCGATGTCATTCTTTTTACCGGTTCATTATACCTAATCGGGAAGGTGAGAGGATATATCAGGAAGATAAAAGATAATAAATAAAAGATAAAAGTTAAGGAGATTTTGCTATTGGCAAAATCTTCTTTTTTCAGAACTCAGTAAAAAGGTAGAAACTATGGCTGTGTCATAGTTTCTGACCATAACTGTTATCTACTATCCATTATCTATTATCTGATTTAAGTCTGCAAACTCCAACTCTTAAGTGTTCCTACAGCAACTACTAAACACTAACCTATATCTATAATACAAAGCTATAAGCTTTTCTATTCCCTGTTATTCCCTGTCTTCAGCTTTTTTCTTTTTATAGATCCTGAGTGCTTTTGCAAGCTGGTCAGGACAGGATGTATTTTTGTTTCTGCATTTAATTCCTTCAACTTTCTTTATAACTTCATCTACATCCATTCCATTGAGAAGTTTGCTAAGGACTCTTAGATTGCCGTCGCAACCGCCCTCGTAAGAAATATTTATTACTCTATTTTTGGTATCTACATCAAATAGAATTTTCTTTGAGCAGGTCCCTACCGTCTTATATGAATACATAAAAACTCTCCTTTCATAATTTCATTCTCATAGATGTATCACAAACTTTTTATACCTACCATATTATGATATATAATTTGTTCCTTTGAGGTGATGTGATGAGGCAGGATATTGGTAATATTGTTGCAGTAACAAGTACAGGTGAAGATAAAATAATATTATTTGACAGAGATGGTTTTGAAATCATTGAAGAGTTTCGATTGACCACACCTGATGGAAAATTCAGTTCAGATAATTATTTTGGTCCTCATGGATTTGCAATGGACAGCAATAATAAATATATGTATACGGCCAACTCTTATAATGGAAGCGTAAGCGTAATTGATTTATTGACCGGCAAAGTAATTGAAAACATATATGCAGGAACTTCTCCTTGCCATTTGGATATATGTAAGAGAAATAATTTTCTTTATGTCTCAAATTATGATTCAGATACAATATCTGGAATCGATTTGAAAAAAAATTTAGTCGCTGTTCAAATACCTGTCAATAGAATGCCTCATGATATTCATGTAAGTCAGGACGGAAAAAGGGTATATGTATCCTGTCTTGGATCAGAAGAAATTATTATTATAGATACAGAAAAAAATAATATTTGTGGGCATATTCATTTGGAATGCTGTGCTATGCATTTTAAAACATGTAGACGCAATCTAAATATGTATGCTTGCTGCAGTAAATTTAATTGTGACAATCAGGGAATTGTATGCATCATTGATATGATCCAAGAAAAGGTGGTTAAAAAAATTAAAATAGGTATGTATTTAACAGATATTGCTTTAAGAGAAAAAGCTAAAGAGATCATTTTACTGGATGCCGAGACCAATTATATATATAAATTAAATATGGATAATGGCAACATGATCGGAAATAATGAAACCGGGAATTTCCCGAGTTGTATTGGTATTGATGAAGAAAAAAATATTGCAATTGTTGGAACTCATATTGATAATACCATTGAGATTTATGATCTGGATAATCTTAATAGATTAAAACGGATAAAAGTGGGAAAGGATTTGAATTTCATCAGCCCTCTTATTTTGTAATCACATCCAATATTTCTTTGAAATATTTTGATGAATTATTTTTCCAGTTATGGCATAAAGTTTCTGCTTGTTTTTTTGTACCAACATTTAATCTTAGATCAATCAAAGGAGTGCCCTTTTCAATAGCCATTAAATAAACTATGTATTCATGTTCGCCGATCATAACGTAATTTGTAATGATTTCGCTGTCTTTTTTGTATTGGTTTTTCTTTATTTCAATCTCTTTATCAATGCTATTTTTCATTTCATGGGTTATCAGTTTCTGAAAAATTTCCAGTGTTTGCTGTCCCTTTTTAGTGATAAGATAATAGCTGTACTTTTCAGAAGTGTTATATTCAATCATTTTAGACGAAATTAGTTCCGTAAGGTGCTGTTTAAAAATGAAATAATTCATGAATTCTTTTTCCAGAATAAACTGGATAAATTGAGATTCTGTTAATGGCATCTTAAATTGACGGATGATATATAATATAAGAATTTTGTTTTCTGCGATCTTAATACTTTCAGGGTTCATATGTGCTCCTTTTCCACTTCCACTTACAAAACTTACATCATTATATCATATAAAAAAAGAACGGAGAAGTTTTACTTCTCCGTTTAGGTTTATTGCTAAGATTGATTTATTCCGCTGTTAGATGCCATGTTTCTTTCTGCAGTTTCTACTAATCTTTTTGTCATATAGCCGCCAACATAACCATTTTGTCTGGAAGTAAGATTTCCTTTGTCTATATTTTCATAATTCGAAAGGCCAAGCTCGTTTGCTATTTCAGTTTTCATTTGATTCAAAGCTGCTCTTGCTTCCGGAACGACACTTTTGTTATTATTTCTTGCCATTTATACTTCCTCCTTTGTATAAGATAAAATTTTAAACTTTTATCAGATTAACTTTTTAATCTTGTATTAATAATTTGTCCAGCATGACATGAAATTATGATGACAGTTTTTTTTTAAGATTGTGAGAAAAAACAGAAATAGAATATTTTTCATTTTGCATTTTTTAAAGGTTAAGTAGTAAAATTAAAATTTTTAATATATAATAATTAAAAAGCTTCTATATATTCTGACTTAAGGGGGATTTTTTTATAAATGATATCAAAAAAGCTACTGATTAATATTTTGATTTTTTTAGTTTTATTTCTTGTTTTAACAGGTTGTTCCAAAAGTAAAGAAACGATTTCAATAATAGACAGTGAAGAAACCCCGGCGGAATCAATTTCACAAAAAGAGAAAACCGAAGAAGAGACAGTTAAGCCTGATATAGATTACCAAAAAATAAAACCAAATGAAGCAGGACAAGTGATGATACTTATGTATCACAGCATAGGAAATGAGGAAAAGGAGTTTACACGAACACCTGACAATTTCAGGATGGATTTGGAAAAATTATACAAAATGGGTTATCGCCCTATCAGCTTAAAGGATTATGTAGAAGGAAATATCAATCTTGAGGCTGGGCTTTCACCGGTTGTTATTACCTTTGATGATGGTAATAAAAATCAATTTAATATTATTTCTGAAGAAGGCGGCACATATACCATTGATCCTGAATGTGCAGTAGGGATTTTAATGGATTTCCATAATCAACATCCGGATTTTCCGCTGGAAGCAACCTTTTTTGTTAATGGCGGTGTCCCTTTTGGTCAGAAAGAATATCTTGACTATAAATTAAATTTTCTTATAGAACAGGGAATGGATATAGGAAATCACACAGCAACTCATTTTGATTTTACCAATTGTACCGATTCAAAGAGTATAGAAAATGAAATATGGACAGTTAAGGAAAAGGTTGAAGATATCGTAAGAGGTTATAAAGTAGAAATGCTATCTCTTCCATATGGGTCGAAACCTAAAAAGGACGAATCATTATTTCAATATATTGTTGAAGGCAAAGATCATTCTTATCATAATATCGCCATTGTGGAAGTAGGCTGGGATCCGTATAAATCGCCTTATTCAGTGGATTTTGATCCTACGGGGATTCATCGTGTAAGAGCAAGCGATTTGCAGGAATATGTAAAAGGAACGGGAATCTATGACTGGATAGACAGATTGGAAAATGGTGAAAGATCAAAATTTATTTCCGACGGAGACCCCGATAAAGTGACTATTCCCGAAGAATACAAAGAACAGATTGATTTGGAAAAAATAGGAGATCGCGAAGTTGTGACCTACATTTTGGAGGACAGTGAATAGAGAAAGTATAAGTATAAGTGAAAGTGAAAGAATAAGTTAAAGAATAAGTAAAAAGTGTAAGTGTATAGTAAAATTATTGACTTCAGTCAATAATTTTACCTTTTTATCTTGTTGTTTATATTGTAAAATAAATACAATATAAAATGAAAGAGGTAATTAATCATGAAGAACGGTATTCTTGTTATCAATGGACCTAATATCAATCTTTTAGGAAAAAGAGAAACAAGTGTCTATGGGAATGAAACTTATGAGGATTTATGCAACAGAATAAAAAAATTTGCCGAGAATAACAATATTAATATTGAAATTTTCCAGTCTAATCACGAGGGCGAGATTATAGATAAAATTCATGATGCAGACGAAAACTTTAAAGGGATTGTTTTAAATGCAGGCGCTTTTTCACATTACAGCATAGCTATAAAAGACGCTGTTAAAGCAATAAGCATTCCTGTTATTGAAGTCCATCTATCTAACATATACAGCAGAGAGGATTACAGACATGTATCTGTCATATCAGATGCCTGTCTGGGGCAGATTTCAGGTTTCGGATATAAGAGCTATATACTTGGAGTTGCTGCTTTTATGGACAATTATGGCATATAAAACTATTTACGTGAATAATTAATTAGGAATATTGTTTTTTTTAGAAAATCAAGATTAAACTGCTGGGATAATTCAGCAGTTTTTTTGTAATATACAAAAAAATCAAGCATAAATTTAATCATAGAATGAATAAAGGTTAAGGAGAGAAAAGAACCATGATCATTACACTCAGAAGATCAACGGTAATTAAGGGTCTGCTTATTATACTTATTATTATTGCTGCTGTTGTTATACTTCAGGAGGAAGTATTAACAGCCGCAGGCCCTAATAGAAGATTTCCTATTTATTCGGTACAGACAGACGAAAAAAAAATTGCTATTAGTTTTGATGCTGCATGGGGAGCAGACAAAACTTCTGAAATAATGGATATCCTGGATCAATATCATGTGAAAACAACTTTCTTTTTAGTGGGTTTTTGGATAGATAAATATCCTGAAAAGGCTAAAGAAATATATGAAAGAGGGCATGAAATCGGTAATCATTCTACAACACATCCTCATATGTCCCAGCTTTCAAAAGCACAAATTGCATTAGAACTTAATGAGACCGGCAACAAAATAAGAGCTATTACAGGAAAGCAGGCAGATTTGTTTCGACCTCCTTTTGGTGATTATAATAATTGCCTGATTGAGACTGCTGAAGAAAATGGCTATTACACAATTCAGTGGGATGTGGATTCTCTTGATTGGAAGAAAATTGGAAGTATACAAATTGTAGATCGGGTTGTCCGAAATGTAAAGAATGGTTCTATTGTTTTATTTCATAATAATTCGGAGTATGTATTAGATTATTTGCCGCCGATATTAGACAAGTTGAAATCAGAAGAGTTTGAAATTATTCCAGTAGGAGAACTAATCCTAAGAGACAATTATTATATGGATCATACAGGAAGGCAATGCGGAACAGATGAATAATTAAGTGAAATATAATCATATTTGACTCTGTGATTGAATAAGATATTTAGAGATTACGAGAGATACGGGAGTGTGAAGAAATGGGGGACAACAATCTGGCCACGAATAGCTGCATTGTTACAGGCGAAATTTGTTCAGAGCCTGAGCTTAGTCATAAATCTTACGGAGAAGGCTTTTATTCGTTTGAAATAAGAGTCGAAAGATTGAGCGGTTATTGTGATATTGTACCGGTAACAGTGTCTGAACGGCTTATTATAGATATGGCTTTGAAGGAAAAAACATGGATTCAGATAAATGGCCAACTTCGTACTTATAATAAATTGGAAGAAGATAAGAATCGATTGATCATTACTATATTTGCCAGAGATATCAATATGGTTTCTTCTAATGAACTGGTTAAAAATCCTAATAAGATTTTTCTTGAGGGATATGTGTGTAAAAAACCGATTTATCGATTGACGCCTCTTGGAAGAGAAATATGCGATATTATGCTGGCAGTAAACAGAGCTTATAATAAATCGGATTATATACCCTGTATTGCCTGGGGAAGGAATGCAAAATTCTCACAGGTTCTTGATGTTGGTGCCCATATCAAAGTCTGGGGACGCGTCCAGAGCAGAGAATACAAGAAGAAACTGGATGAGGATATAGTAGAAACAAAAACAGCATTTGAAGTATCCATATTGAAAATGGAAAGCTGTGAAGAATAAATCAGGTTAGAGGTTGGAGGTTAGTGATGTGTAGGGACAGCTTTGGCTGTCCGACTCCATTCTTTTGTGGACAGAGGCAAGCCCTGTCCCTAAGCAATCACGAACTACAATCCATAATCCAATTCTATAATCCATACTCTATAATCTATAAACTATAAACTGAACGTAATCAGGTGACGGGTGACAGATTAAAGGCAGATAAGAGATAAAAAAATAAGAGATAAGCATGTCAGATAAAAGATAATAAATTACAGATAAGGGTTAATAAATAATTAATAATTAAGGGAGATACTATGGCGTGTAATAGTTTCTGATCACAACTTTTATCTTTTATCTATTATCTTATTTACTGCCCTAACCACTAATACCTTTAAGGACAGGGGCAAGCCCTGTCCCTACAGCAAACCACGAATTACAATCCATAATCCATACTCTATACTCCATAATCAATACTCCATACTCCACCATACTCCATACTTCATATACTGTTTTTTAGATGTAAGAAATACTTATGTCTTTTTTATTTTTCAGAAAAATAATCCAGGATATTTTTTATTGCAATCAAACATAAAATTATATATACTATTAGTACCAGGTACTAATAATGCTTTGGAGGCACTGAAAGTGAAAAGTAAAAGTAAAAAAAATGAAAGACAACAAGAATTGAAAAAGATTATTACCGAAACACCTTTTGTATCAGATGAAGAATTGAGTGAAATGTTTCATGTGAGTATTCAGACCATCAGATTGGATCGGCTTGAATTAGGTATTCCGGAACTAAGAGAAAGAATGCGGGCGGCGGCACAAAGAAACTATTCAAAAATTGTTGGTTTGGGAATATCTGAGCTTATTGGAGAAATAATAGAGTTGGAAATTAATGGTCATGGCATTTCATTTTTGGAAGCCAATAGAGAGATGACCTTTGAAAAAACAGACATTGTTAAAGGGCATTATATTTTTTCTATGGCGGAATCATTAGCTTTAGCCGTTATTAATACAAAAGCAGCTTTGACGGGTGTAGCCAACATGAAATACAGCAAGCCTGTCAGTGTAGGTGATAAGTTAGTGGCAAAAGCAGAAGTTTTCAGACAAAGAAACAAAGATTATATCGTTCATGTTAAGATAACTGTAAAACAGGAGCAGGTTTTCAGAGGAAAATTTATATTGGTTCCAATATTGAATTAAAAGGAGGAAGACCTATGAGAATTGCCGTAGACGGAATGGGAGGAGACCATTCGCCTCGTGAAATTGTAAAAGGATGCATAGATGCTTTAACAGATTTATCCGGGAATATTTTTTTAATAGGAGATAAAGAATTAATAGAATCAGAATTGGAAAAATATACATATGATCATTCGAAAATCAGCATGGTTCATACAACAGACGTTATTACCAATGATGATCAACCAGTAAAAGCTATAAGAACAAAAAAGAATTCTTCTATAGTAGTAGGGATGAACATGTTAAAGAATAAAGAGATAGATGTATTCATATCTGCCGGAAATACGGGAGCCTTGATGACCGGTGCATTATTGATTTTAGGAAGAATCCCCGGAATCGACAGGCCGGCTCTAACGGCAGTATATCCCAATCCGGCTATAAAAAAAGCATGTCTTTTGCTGGATGTCGGAGCAAACGCCGAGTGTAAGGCGAATAATTTTCTGGAATTTGGCATTATGGGAAGTATTTATTGCGAGAAGGTTTTGAATATTGAGCAGCCCAGAGTGGGTCTGGTAAATATTGGTACCGAGGCCGGCAAAGGGACGCCGATCATAAAGAATGCCTACAAAAAGCTTGAAAAGGCAAATCTTAATTTTATTGGAAATGTAGAGGCTCGAGAACTGCAAAATGGTGTTGCAGATGTTATTGTATGTGATGGTTTCGTAGGTAATGTCATTTTGAAGTTATCTGAAGGGGTCGCGCTGTCATTTGTCCATTTGATAAAAAATAAATTGAAAGAAAGTCTGGTGGCAAAAATAGGCGCTTTGATCCTATATGGGAAGCTGAAGGACCTTAAAAAAGAACTGGATTATTCAGAGTATGGGGGAGCACCTATATTGGGGGTAAAAGGTGCTGTCGTTAAAATGCACGGTTCTTCAGAAGCTAAAGCTGTAAAAAATGCAATTCTGAAAGCGATACCATATGTACAAAACAATGTTGTGGACATGATCCATGATGAAGTTGTGAGCCTTCAGAATAATCACTCAGAGGAGGTTAATGATGAGTAGATCAGCAGGGATTATAGGAACAGGCAGTTTTTTGCCTGAGAAAATTGTTACAAATTATGATTTGGAAAAAATTATGGACACACATAATGATTGGATTGTTGAGCGGACCGGTATCCAACGAAGAAGGATAGCTGAAAAAGATGTTGCAGCTTCTGATTTAGGTGTGAAGGCAGCAACTGCTGCCTTGGAAGATGCTGAAGTAAGGGCGGAAGATATAGATTTGATTATTACAGCAACATTATCACCCGACATGAACTTTCCTTCAACAGCTTGTATTATTCAGGAAAAAATCGGAGCTTTTAATGCAGCGGCATTTGATCTTGAAGCAGCCTGTACCGGTTTTATCTATGCTTTAACCACTGCAAAAGCGTTTATCCTGTCAGGTCAGGCGCAGAAGGTTTTGGTTGTAGGAGTTGAAGTATTATCTAAGCTGATTAATTGGGAGGATAGAAAAACAGCTGTTCTTTTTGCTGATGGTGCAGGTGCTGCCGTTGTTTCAGGTATAGAAGAAGCAGGGATCATGTCAACTGCCCTTGGAGCAGATGGCAAGGGAGGTAAATTTCTTTATATGCCGGCAGGGGGCAGCAGGATGCCTGCAACACGGGAAACAGTTGATAATAAATTGCATTCCATCGTTATGGATGGAAGTGAGGTCTTTAAATTTGCGGCAAGAAAAATGGCCGAGGTATCTGAAATAGCGGTTCGAAAATGCGGAATGACTTTAAATGAAATCGATTATATGGTTCCCCATCAGGCCAATATCCGGATCATTCAAAATGCAGCAAAAAGAATGAGCATACCTATGGAAAGAGTATATCTGAATATACAGGAATATGGAAATATGTCTGCTGCATCGGTACCGGTTGCATTGGATGAAGCCGTCAAGAAAGGGTATGTAAGAAATGGTGACAATTTGCTTCTTGTTGGTTTTGGAGCAGGGCTGACATGGGGTGCTGCGGTCATTAAGTGGAATAAGTGAGGTGGAGATGTTGAAAAGAGCCTTTTTATTTGCCGGACAGGGGTCCCAATATGTTGGAATGGGAAAAGAATTGTGCCAGCAGTATTCAGAAGCAGAAGATACGTTTAATGAGGCTTCCAACGCCCTTGACATGGATATGAAACAGTTGTGTTTTTACGGGCCGGAGGAGGAATTGAAAAAAACTGAGAATACGCAACCGGCTATATTAACCATGGATGTGGCCATTTCCAGGATTTTATTTAATAAAGGTATTCAGCCGGATGTTATGGCAGGACTCAGTCTGGGAGAGTATGCCGCATTAGTGATGTCGGGTGTGTTTGGCTTTTCGGATGCGGTGCAACTTGTTAAAAAAAGAGGTAAGTATATGCAGGAAGCGGTTCCGGTAGGTAAAGGCACCATGGCAGCGATTATCGGACTTGAAAGAGAGATTGTTAATGAAATCGTCAAAGAGGCTTCTCTAAAAGGTATTATAGAACCTGCCAATTATAATTATCCGGGGCAAATTGTGGTATCCGGCGAGAAAGATGCTGTTGAATGGGCCGGTGCTGCTGCATCTGAAAGAGGCGGCAGAGCGGTTATACTTCCGGTAAGTGCACCGTTTCATTGCTCTATGTTAAAAAAAGCAGAGATAAAATTATCAGCAGAGCTTGATACAACAAAAATACATGAGATGAAAATTCCAGTCATGTCCAATGTAACTGGAGATTACTATACACATGAAAGCATAAAAGAATTACTGAAAAAACAGGTAAGCCATTCGGTTCTATGGGAGGATACCATTATAAAAATGCTGGAAGAAGGTATCGATTGTTTTATAGAGGTAGGGCCCGGAAGGGCACTTACCGGTTTTCTTAAGAAAATCACAAAGAAAATCGGGAAAAATGTCTGTTTTGCTAATGCTGAGAATAGAAATTCTGTGGAAGAACTTCTTAATAAAATGAAAGAATAGTAGGTGATAATATGTTGCTTGAAGGAAAGAAAGCCGTTGTGACAGGCGGATCCAGAGGAATTGGAAAGGCAATAGCCATTAAGCTTGCACAGTCAGGAGCAGATGTAGCTGTAAACTATAACAGTAACAGCAGCCTTGCCCAGGAGGTTGTAAAACAATTGGAGGGCTTTGGAAGAAAGTCGATCTCGATCAAGGCAGATGTTTCTAAATATTCCGAGGCTGAAGAATTGATCCAAAAGGCAGGATCAGAATTCGGACGAATTGATATTCTTGTAAATAATGCAGGTATTACAAGGGATGCTTTATTGATCAAAATGAAAGAAGAACAATGGGATGATGTTATATCTGCAAATTTGAAAAGTGTTTTTAATTGTACGAAGGCTGTCTCGAGACTGATGATGAAACAAAGACAGGGAAGGATCATCAATATTTCTTCAGTTATAGGGATAATAGGAAATGCAGGGCAGGGAAACTATTCCGCTTCAAAAGCCGGAATCATTGGCTTCTCAAAAACTGCAGCCAGAGAACTCGGCGCAAGAGGCGTGACGGTTAATGTCATCGCACCCGGATATATACAGACAGACATGACGGATCAATTTACTGATAGCATGAGAGAGCAGTTATTAACTCAGATTCCTTTGAAAAAATTAGGAGCAACTGAGGATGTTGCCAATCTTGCCGGATTTTTAGCTTCAGACGAAGCTTCCTATATTACCGGTCAGGTAATACATGTTGACGGCGGAATGGTAATGCTTTAAAAAAAGGAGGAATATAAAGATGAAAAGGCGAGTTGTTGTTACCGGAATGGGTGCGGTTACACCTATTGGGCTGGATGTAGACAGCTATTGGGCAAGTTTGAAAAAAGGTATTTCAGGAGTTGGTTATATTACCAAATTCGATACTTCGGAATATGATGTAAAAATTGCTGCTGAAGTTAAAGAATTTGACAGTGAAAAGTATCTCGAAAAAAAAGAAGCGAGGCGAATGGATTATTTCTGCCAGTATGCTGTAGCAGCTGCACAAGATGCTGTACAGGACAGCGGATTAAATTTTAAAAATATGGATGCCAACAGATCCGGTGTTATTATTGGGTCAGGCGTAGGGGGGATGGTGACGGTTCAGAATGAATTTATGAAATTGCTGGAAAAAGGCCCCAAAAGAATAAGTCCGTTTTTTGTACCCACTATGATTTTAAATATGGCTTCGGGGCATGTATCTATCCGTCACGGGTTAAAAGGCCCTAATTCAGCAGTTGTCACTGCCTGTGCCACTTCTACAAATTCAATAGGAGATGCTTTTAAAATTGTTCAGAGGAACGATGCGGACATAATGATTGCGGGAGGTACGGAAGCTGCGATTTGTGAATTAAGTATTGCCGGATTTACATCCATGAAGGCTCTTTCAACTCGAAATGACGATCCGTTAACTGCCAGCAGACCTTTTGAAATAGACAGGGATGGATTTATTATGGGAGAAGGTGCCGGCGTGTTGATACTGGAAGAATTAAATCATGCTTTAAAGCGTGGGGCAAAAATATATGCAGAAATTGTGGGATATGGTATGAGTGCAGATGCTTTTCACATTACTGCACCTGCTCAGGATGGCAATGGTGCAGCAAAAGCCATGGAGAATGCAATAAGCGATGCCGGCATTTCGTATGATAAAATTGATTACATCAATGCTCATGGAACATCCACACCTTTAAACGACAAAGTAGAGACAGCAGCCATTAAAACCGTTTTTAAAGAACAGGCGTGTCAAATTCCCATAAGTTCCACCAAATCAATGACCGGGCATCTGTTGGGAGCTGCAGGAGCAATAGAAGCCATAGCAGTTATTAAAAGTATTAATGAAAGTTATATTCATCCTACCATTAATTATCGGACACCGGATCCGGAATGCGATCTGGACTATGTCCCTAATAACGGACGTGAAATGCAGGTCGATTATGCGATTTCAAATTCTTTTGGTTTTGGCGGACATAATGCCTCATTGGTTTTTACAAAATTTGAATAACATTATTTGGATAATATGATATAATAATTATCATAAAAAGCATGATATAGGTGAAACCATGAGTAACAGAAAAAAAGAATTGCAGGAATTTATGAAGACAATTGAATACGAATTTAAGGATATTAATTTGCTGAACCGGGCACTGACTCACAGCTCTTATATAAACGAAAAAAGAGGTGTTCCCAAAGAAAATAATGAAAGGCTTGAATTTCTCGGAGATGCTATTCTGGATGCTGCCATTTCAGAATATCTTTACAAAAAGTCAGACAGTTATGAAGAAGGGGATCTGACAAGAATGAGAGCAAGTATTGTTTGTGAAAGTTCTCTGGCAGAATGCGGTGCCGGTTTGGACATGGGAAAGTATTTTCTATTGGGAAAAGGAGAGGAAAATACTGGCGGAAGGTCCAGAAGCTCAATATTAGCAGATGCTCTGGAGGCATTGATCGGTGCCATCTATTTAGACGGTGGCTGGAAAGAAGCTGAAAAATTCATTCTTAAGTGCTTAGGAGATTTTATTAATCGGGCCATTACCGGGAAATTACATTTGGATTATAAAACAAGGCTTCAGGAGGTCGTCCAGTCTAAAACGGATTTAAACATACATTATGAGACTGTTAAAGAAGAAGGACCGGATCATAATAAAACTTTTTATGTAGATGTCATAATTGGTGAGGAAATCAAAGGCAGCGGTATGGGAAGGAACAAAAAAGAAGCGGAGCAAAGCGCAGCAAAAAATGCCCTTCGCAGAAGAGACATTTAGTGAAGATAAAAATGAATAGATGAATAGATGAAAAATGAAAGTTAAAGAAGAGATTTTTTCATATGAAAGAATCTCTTTTGTATTTTACTTCAAAATGATCCTAAAATATATTATAATAATATAATTGGCATAAACAGAGTTCTTAGCTTTCATTTTAGATATTTCAGACATGGGGGGATTTTATTGTACTTCAAAAGAATGGAAATACAGGGGTTTAAATCTTTTGCAGAGCATGTAAATATTGAGTTTCATGATGGTATTACGTGTATTGTGGGGCCCAATGGAAGCGGGAAAAGTAATATTTCCGATGCTTTGAAATGGGTTTTAGGCGAGCAGAGCCCTAAAACCTTACGAGGAAGCCGTATGGAAGATGTAATTTTTTCCGGAACAAGTACAAGAAAATCAAGGGGAATGGCGGAAGTAACTTTGATTGTGGATAATTCTTCTAATATATTACCAATAGATTTTACTGAGGTATCCATTACAAGGCGTATGTATCGATCAGGAGAAAGCGAATATTATATAAACAACAACATGTGCCGGCTCAGAGACATACGTGAATTGATTATGGATACAGGGATTGGTGTTGACGGATATTCTATTATCGGACAGGGCAAAATCATGGAAATCATCAACAGTAAACCTGAAGAGCGGCGAAAAATATTTGAAGAAGTTGCAGGAATCGTGAAATACAGGACAAAAAAGAGCGAAGCGGAAAGAAAACTGGATTCTACTAATCTGAACCTTCTTAGAGTCAATGATATTATTTTTGAGCTGGAATCCAGAATAGAGCCATTAAGAGAAGAAAGTGAGAGAGCAAAAGAATACTTATCATTAAAAGAACGTATAAAAACCATAGATATTAATCTGACGCTGAAAAACATAGAAATGATTGAAAATCGACTGAATGGCTATAAGGACGAACTGGACAGCCTCAATAAAGAAATCAGTGATATTCTATCAAAAAAGAAAGAATTGGATAATACGGCTTTGAAACACAAGATTAAAAAAGAAGAAAGAGAGAAATCCATACAGGAGCTGCAAGATACGCGGATGGGTCTGATTCAGGAAATCAATGAAGCAGAAAATCAGAAAAAAATCAGTGAGGAGAAATTTTCTACATTTGAAAAAGACCTTAGCAGATTACAAGCGGAAATTACAGTTTTAGATGAAAAATTAAAAACAGAAAATAGTTCTATTGATAATCTCAAAAAAAGAAAAGTGGATATTGAATTTAACTCACTGCAAATATCTGAAGAGCAAAAGGATAGAATGAATCAATATAATGACTTACATAACAAACTTGCTCAACAGGCGGAACAGGTAGAATCAGATAAAAGTAAAGTATTTGAACTTTACAATGTTATTACTGCCAAAAAAACAGAAATAGCCAGTATCGAAGGATTGAGAAACTCTTTAGCCAAGCGTAAAAGCCAGATATTTAATGAGCAGGAAAACAGAAAGAATAAAAATGCTGAAGTTG
This sequence comes from Anaerovorax odorimutans, assembly GCA_016841185.1. Lineage (GTDB taxonomy): Bacteria > Bacillota > Clostridia > Peptostreptococcales > JAAYPU01 > JAENZQ01. The sequence continues at coordinate 5,927 of JAENZQ010000039.1, read as the reverse complement.
TCGACAGATACCAAAAGCTTCTGGATGAGAAAAAAATGCTGGAAGAAAAGCTGGCAGATTTGGAGAAAAAACAGAATCTGGAAAGAAGGGCTTTACAGGAAAACGAAGGACTTGAAAAACGGATGACGGATGAATTGTTAAAAATAAAGAATCATCTGAATGAGACCGCTGCCCGATATGGTGTATTAAAAGACATGGAGCACGGTTATGAAGGATATAATCATGCAGTAAAAATACTTCTGAAAAACATGGACCAAAATAATGGGATACATGGCGTTGTGGCAGATTTGATTGAAGTTCCCGAAGGGTATGAAATTGCAATGGAAACTGCACTGGGTGGTGCTTTGCAAAATATTATATGTCAGGACGATGAAAGTGCAAAACGTGCTGTTGATTTTTTAAAAAAGAATAATGGGGGCAGATTGACCTTTTTACCCATACAAAGTATAAAAGCCTATAGAAAAACTCAAAAGGAAGCATTTCATAAAATGCAGGGTTTCAAAGGCTTTGCTGTAGAATGTATTAAATATCATTCTGCCTATACGGATATTATGGAATACCTTTTGGGTAGAGTCATTATCGTTGATAATCTTGAAAATGCAATCCAGATGTCAAAAAAGACCAGCCAGAATATCAGGATTGTGACCATGGATGGAGATACCATCAATTCCAGTGGTGCCATAACCGGAGGAAGCTATAAAAAGAATACCGGAAGTATTCTTGTAAGAAAAGCAGAAGCAAAAAAATTAAACCAAAAAATAATAAAGTATAAAGAAGATTATCAGAATCTGAATAAGACCATAAGCGAGAAACAGACTAAAATCAAAGAATCTTCAGAATTGTTGGACAAAATGGACCATTCCTATAAAGAGATTCAGGCGGATATTATCCATTTTGAAAAAGAAATGCACAAATATCAAAATGATATTCAGCTTTTTTCAGATGCTGAAAAGAAATGGGAAAAAGAGAAAACAGATATCGAGAACGAAGAATTAAAAACAATTGAAATGATTGAAAGCTTAAAACAAGAAATTGAATCTTTAAAGGCAGAGGTCGAATCTATTGAAGAAAATACGCAGGATAAAATGAAGCGGCATGATGATGAAAAAAGGAAGTTAGACCAGATATCCGATGAAATTAATAATCTGAAAATGAAAATTACTGTTTTGGAGAAAGATGCATTGAATATTGCTGAAAATATTCAGCGTATCGAGAAATATGTAGATGAAATCACTTTGGAAAAGGAAAACAAATTAAAAACCATCGAAGAAATAGAATCTTCAAGAACTTCTCTAAAAAAAGATTATTCTGCAACAGAAGAAACCATAATCCTGAAAAAACAGGAGAAGATAAAACTGGAAGAAGAGATTGACGGATTTATTAAGGAAAAAGAATCCATTTCAAAAGAATTAGATACATGTATAACCCAAAAAGAGGAGATGGATCAGAATGTATATGACTTTCAAATGAAAAAGCATGATATGGATATTAAAATAACGAAAAGTGAAACTCAGATCGATTCTTTGAAAGACAAGCTTTGGGATGAATTTGAAATCTCCTATATTCAAGCCATTGAAATTCAAAAGAAGGATTTCAAATATTCTTCTGAAGCAAAAAATGCAAAAGAGATAAGAGAAAAGCTAAAAGAATTAGGTGAAGTTAATATCAGTGCCATTAAAGAATATGAAACTGTAAAAGAGAGATACGATTTTTTAATGGAACAAAGAAAAGATCTTTTAGAAGCTACGGAATCTCTAAAGTCCATTATTGAAGATATGGATAAAACGATAAAGATTAATTTCAGGGAAAGCTTTATAAAAGTTGCAGCACTTTTTGAAACTATTTTCAAGGAACTTTTTGGCGGTGGAATGGCGGAACTTCGTATGGACAATGAAAGCAACCTGTTGGAAACCGGTATTGAGATTGTAGCTCAGCCACCGGGGAAAAAACTTCAAAGCATTTCATTGCTTTCAGGTGGAGAAAAAACGCTTACGGCAATTGCACTTATGTTTGCCATATTGAAAGTAAAACCGACACCTTTCTGTATAATGGATGAGGTGGAAGCTGCATTGGATGATACAAATATAAATAGATTTGCAAATTATCTTAAAAATTTTGATAATATTCAGTTCGTTTTAGTGACGCATCAAAAAGTGACGATGGAATTTGCTGATATTTTATATGGCGTTACCATGCCCGAACAGGGAATATCGAAAGTGTTGTCCTTGAAACTCGAAGAAAAAGTCGGATAGAAAGGAGCATAACAGTGACGGAAAAAGACAGAAGTGAAAAAAATAAAAAATCGCTTTTTTCCAAATTACAGGAAGGGCTGTCAAAAACCAAAAAAGGGATGATGGATAAATTTGATCAGGTTTTTTCTGCTTATGGAAAAGTAGATGATGACCTTATGGAAGAAATAGAGGAGATATTGGTTACTTCAGACATCGGTATGGATACAACTATGAAATTAATGGAGAAGCTTCGTCAGGAGGTAAAAAATCAGCATGTCTCCGATGCTGCCCAGGTAAAAGACATTCTGAAGGTCATCATGCAGGAAGTTTTGGATAAAGACGACAAGCATTACTTAATACCAAGTAATCCGTTGGTTATTTTGGTTGTAGGCGTTAATGGAGTGGGGAAAACCACTTCTATTGCTAAAATAGCATATAAATGCCGGCAATCAGGAAGATCAGTCCTTTTGGCCGCAGGAGATACATTCAGGGCAGCTGCTATAGAACAATTGGAAGTATGGGGGCAGAGACTGGGTATCAATGTGATTCGACACCAGGAAGGCTCAGACCCGGCTGCAGTTATTTTTGATGCAATTCAATCTGCTAAAGCAAAGAAAACGGACGTTTTGATTTGTGATACTGCCGGAAGGCTTCACAATAAAAAGAACCTGATGAATGAGCTGGAAAAAATATACAGGGTTGTAAACAGAGAATATCCGGAAGCAGAAAAGGAAACTCTATTGGTTTTAGATGCCGGTACAGGACAGAATGCAGTAAGGCAGGCTAAAGAGTTTAATGAGATTACCGATGTTACGGGAATCATTTTGACTAAATTAGACGGTACGGCAAAGGGAGGCATTATCCTGTCCATTGCAGAGGAATTTGATATTCCGGTTAAATATATCGGTGTCGGTGAAGGTATGGATGACCTTCAGGAATTTGATGCCAAAAGTTTTGTGGATGCGTTGTTTTAGATAAGGCATCAGAGTGTCAGATTACAAATTTCGAATTATAAACTTAAATCTATACTCAATACTTTATACTCTATACTCTATACTCTATACTCCATAATCTATAAACTGATTTTTAAAAGGATAAAAGTTACTACTGTTGTAGTAATTTCTTTTTTATAATGAAGAAATTCTTTTGTTGGATATATGGTTTTCACTTAAGTTTGCATAAGCTGTTTGACAATTAATATAAATCTGGAATATAATTGAAACACCCCACCCTATACAGGGTAGGGCGAAATATATTTTGTTTTTTCTTTGAAGTACAGTAAATCAGTCAACTTTCCCATAGCAAAAAGTAATTATATGATTGAAATTTCAATCGTCTAAATGTCTCTCATGAAATATAGGACATTTAGCTATATTATTCAAGCGGGAAAGTTGATTAAATCAGAGGAATTGATAAAAGAATAATATTTATACTATTATAAGGAGGCTGATGTCATGAAAAAGGAGACCTTAAGTGTTTCAGGAATGTCTTGTGCTTCATGTGCCAAGGCAATCGAAAGAAATGTCGGGAAGATTGAAGGTGTTGATTCCGCTAGTGTTAATTTTGCAACGGAAAGGCTTTCTGTTGAGTATGATGAGAATATGGTAAATACACAAATGGTGAAAGAAGCAATTATAAATGCCGGATATGATGTAATGAAAGTGAATTCAAGCGGAATAAAAGTGGTGACCATTCCTATTTCCGGTATGACCTGCGCAGCATGTTCAAAAGCTGTAGAAAGAGCAGTAAATAAGTTGTCAGGTGTACAAGAGGGTAGCGTAAATTTCGCTACTGAGAAAGCTAAGGTTGTATATGATCCTTCGAATATAAAATTATCAGAAATTAAGGAAGCAATTGCTCAGGCCGGATATAAAGCAATGGAGATAGAAACCGGTGAGCAAGCAGATCATGAAAAAGAGCAAAGAGAAAAAGAAAAGAAGTCTTTATGGGTCAGGTTTTTGATTTCAGCGTTGTTCACTGTGCCTCTTTTATATATTGCAATGGGCCATATGTTAGGATTGCCTTTGCCGGAATATATAATACCTGAAGTATATCCGTTGAATTTTGGACTGATACAGCTTATTCTGGTTATTCCTGCAATGATTGCCGGGTATCGGTTTTATACGGTGGGGTTCAGTAAACTGATCAAAGGAGACCCAAATATGGATTCACTCATTGCCATGGGTACCAGTGCCGCTTTTTTATATGGAGTTTATGCGATTACTCAAATCATAAACGGAAATACAATATATGCCGGTGATTTATATTTCGAAACTGCAGGTGTCATTATAACCCTTATATTGTTAGGAAAATATCTTGAATCCGTTACAAAAGGGAAGACTTCAGAAGCAATCAAGAAATTAATGGGGCTTGCGCCAAAAACTGCAACGCTTATAAAAGAAGGTAAAGAAATAACGGTATCCATTGATGAGATTGAAGCAGGCGATGTGCTTATAGTAAAACCTGGGGAAAAGATACCTGTAGACGGAGAAGTGGTTGATGGTAGGACTTCGGTAGATGAATCCATGCTTACAGGGGAAAGTATACCCGTTGAAAAAACCAAAGGGAGTAATGTAATCGGTGCAAGTATCAATAAAAATGGCACCATAAAGTTCAGAGCAACAAAAGTCGGAAAAGATACGGCTCTTGCCCAAATCATTAGACTTGTGGAAGATGCCCAGGGTTCTAAGGCACCCATAGCCGCGATGGCGGATATCATTGCAGGATACTTTGTTCCTGTAGTTATTGCCATCGCAATAATTGCAGCCATTGCCTGGTATATTTCGGGAATGTCCGTGGTTTTTTCCCTTACTATTTTTATTGCAGTCCTGGTTATTGCATGCCCCTGCGCTTTAGGACTGGCAACGCCGACTGCTATAATGGTAGGGACAGGAAAGGGTGCAGAATACGGCGTACTGATAAAAGGCGGAGAAGCTCTTGAGACTGCACATAAAATCAATACGATCATATTTGATAAAACAGGAACCATCACCGAAGGAAAACCTAAAGTAACAGACATTGTTACAGATGGAGATGTAGAAGAGGATGATTTGTTACAGCTGTCAGCTTCAGCAGAAAAGGGATCAGAGCACCCTCTTGGCGAAGCCATTGTCAATGAGTCAAAAGCAAGAAAAATCGATTTATTGAATGTGGAAAGCTTTGAAGCAATACCGGGCCACGGTATTGAGGTGACAATACAGAAAAAAAATATATTATTAGGCAATAAAAAATTGATGGAGGACAGAAAAATCAAGATCACTCTTCAGGAGACATCAGATCGGTTGGCTGAAGAAGGCAAGACGCCTATGTTTATAGCGATTAACGATAAGCTGGCCGGAATTATTGCAGTTGCGGATATTATGAAGTCCAGTAGTCAAAAAGCCATTGAACAGCTACATACAATGGGTATTCAGGTAGCCATGATTACCGGCGACAACAAAAGAACGGCAGAAGCCATTGCGAAACAAGCAGGTATAGACAGAGTACTGGCTGAAGTATTGCCGCAGGATAAGGCGAATGAAGTTAAAAAAATACAAGAAGAAGGCTATAAGGTTGCAATGGTTGGGGATGGTATCAATGATGCACCGGCCCTCGCCCAAGCGGATATAGGAATTGCCATCGGCTCTGGTACAGATGTGGCTATGGAATCAGCAGATATTGTTTTGATGAGAAGTGATTTAATGGATGTACCTACAG
>JAENZQ010000038.1 GCA_016841185.1 Anaerovorax odorimutans | reverse complement strand
GTCATACCAAAAACCTGCTCATTTAAAACCCTCCGAACCAGATCCACTCCACTGATGATATTGGACCACTGATCATCGCCGCCCATTTGAAGCTTACAATTATATCTTTTATGCAATTCAAGGAAATCGTAGGACTGCATCAGCATATAATTGAACTCTAAGAAAGTAAGGCCATGTTCCAATCTTGATTTATAGCATTCCGCTGTCAGCATTCGATTTACTGAAAAATGCTTTCCGATATCTCTGAGAAAATTAACGTAATTCAAATCAAGCAGCCATTCGGCGTTATTGACCATGATTGCTTTGCCATCGGAGAAATCAAGAAACTTCATAAAATGTTTTTTAAACTTATCGGCATTTTCTTGAATGCTTTCTTTAGTAAGCATTTTTCTCATGTCGGTCTTTCCTGAAGGATCGCCCACCATGGTTGTACCGCCGCCCAATAGAATAATCGGCTTATGCCCTGCCTGTTGCATATGCATCATGGTGATGATTTGAAGAAAATGGCCGACATGAAGGCTGTCCGCAGTAGGATCGAACCCGATATAAAAAGTAACGGATTCTCTGCCAAGAAGTTCCTTCAATTCTTCATCATGTGTTGTTTGTTGAATAAATCCTCTTTCTTTGAGCACATCATATACATTCAACATTTTTATTTCCTCCTTGTATTAACTTGAAAATTGATAATGGAAAATTAAAAATTAATATTTTGTAATTATTTATACTTAACGCTTATTTTAACTTATAATGCTAAAATAAAAAGGCTTTTCATCTGAAAGGACGAAAAAGCCGCGGTACCACCTTAATTCAGGAAAACGATCCTGCACTCTCTCTGCTGTAACGGGCAGAAACCGTCTTGCGAAAGCTCAGGAGTGTAATTCGCAATATTTGAAGCCTATAGTCTTGCAGCTACCGACTATTTTCTAAAATCAAACTTACAAATTGCTACTGAATCCTTCATTGCTTTTATAACAGAATTTTCAGCCATCGGATAAAAAATTCAGTGTTATAATAACATAACGATTTTTAAATTTCAAGGCATAAGAATTTTTTTAGGAAGTAAAATAATCTATAATGAAATTTACAAAAAATTCTCCTAAAAACCAGTTGAAATTCCTGTTGATTCCTTGACATAGCCAATGCATTATAATATAATGATACCGCTATTTTGTATAAAAATCCACTAGCCCCGGATTTTGTATAGACGTAGTTTTAATGGTGAAATGCTAAACGGAGGTAATATTGATGAAATCATTCATTGCAAAACCTCATGAAGTGGAAAGAAAATGGTATGTTGTTGATGCGGAAGGAAAAACTTTAGGTCGACTTGCTACTCAGGTAGCAACTGTCTTAAGAGGTAAACATAAACCTACTTATACACCGCACGTTGATACAGGCGATTATGTAATCATCGTGAATGCGGAAAAAATAGACGTTACAGGCAGGAAGAGAGACCAGAAGATGTACAGGCATCATACCGGTTTTCCCGGAGGATTAAAAGAACTTTCTTTTGAAAAAATGCTAATGAAAAAACCCGATGCTATCGTAAAGCAGGCGGTAAAAGGCATGCTTCCAAAAGGTAAATTAGGAAGACAAATGTATACAAAACTCAAGGTTTATTGTGGTCCTGAGCACAAACATGATGCTCAAAAACCTGAAGTACTTGAGGTATAGGAGGGGAGGTAATCGAAAATGGCAAAGGTACAGTATTATGGAACCGGTAGAAGGAAGTCCTCTATTGCAAGAGTAAGATTAATCCCTGGCGAAGGTAAAATCACAATCAACGGAAAAGACCTTGAGGACTATTTTGATTATGAAATACTAAAAAGAGAAATAAGGAGGCCTTTTGTACTTACACAAATGGAAGGCCGATTTGATGTGGTTTCAACAGTCCATGGCGGAGGATATACAGGACAGGCGGGAGCACTGAGGCATGGTATTTCAAGAGCATTGGTAAGATCAGATGAAGAGCTTAAAGGTGTTTTGAAAAAAGCAGGATTCCTTACCAGAGACCCGAGAATGAAAGAAAGAAAGAAATACGGACTAAAAAAAGCAAGAAAAGCATCTCAGTTCTCAAAAAGATAGCAAGGAACACAAAATACACAAGATCAAAAGCCGTCGGGGGTTATCCTTGGCGGTTTTTTATTTTTTCCCAGGTACAATTTATCAATATAAGGACTATTTGAAAAAATTCTATAATGCATAGAAGTTTGTTTAGGAGGATATTTATGAAATGGAACAAATCGGTTGCCATAATATATATCGCTTTAATGATTGTTTTAACGGCATGCAATATATCTAAACCGGAAGATAAACAAAATAAAGACTTAGAGGTATACGGTATGTCCTCGGCGCTGGGGTCGGCAGGGAATGATTTGGATAAAACAAAGTTTTCATATACCATTCCCATTACCAATAATAGTGACGAGGATATATACATAGAATGGATGGAGCCTGTTTTAGGAGACAAGGTCAGCAACAGAGTTCTTTCGTCCGATTTAAGGATAAATGTTCAAAATAAAGTAATCCCTGAAGAAAGCTTGGAAATAGCAGGTGAAATCATATTGGATACAAAAGGATTGACAAAACAACAGATAACGGAATTAGAGCCGTTTATTACAGAGATTGTTATTGATTGTCAAAAAGTGATAGAATTGAATTGGCAAAAGTAGAACGGAAGGAAAGTAAAGATAAATCTTATTTTTTCAGTAGAAAGGAGCAATTCCTGAGTGATCGATATATTGGCCGTAACGATAGAAGGAAATATATTAAATGATTTGAAATTGGAACAGCTCAATGAAGATGATATTCTGTGGTACTGGGTAGATTTCAGCAGTCCAAGTGATGAAGAAGTTTCTCTGCTGGATTCTCATTTTAATTTCCATCATCTTGCAATAGAAGATTGTCAGCATCTTTTGCAGCGCCCAAAACTGGACTACTATGACAACTGCAATTTTTTTGTACTGCATGTATTGAATAAAAAAACATTATCACCGGAAGAGATTGATTTGTTTATCGGAAAAAATTTTATTGTATCATTTCATCTTCAGGAAACTCGGGAGATACCGGAAGCACGACAGCAGCTGGTATCCAATATGGATAAGGTTTGGGACGAAGGACATATCTATGCGGCATATTTGATTATGGACAAAATCGTAGACAGATATTTCCCTGTTGTTTATAAATTGGAGGATAAATTAAATGAGCTTGATAATATGGCTGCCGGCCGCTGGTCGCGAAATCTTATAGAGCAGCTGTTTGATATCCGGGAAGAATTGATAAAGCTGAGGAGAACGGTGAATGCCATGAGAGATTTGCTTTATCGAATATTAAATTCTACCCACCTGAAAGCATTCAAAACCAATCAAGTATACTTTACGGACATATATGATCATTTACTGAAGCTTTCGGACATGATTGAAGCCAACAGAGATATTACGGCAGATATCCGGGACAGTTATATTTCCATTAACTCAGACCGAATGAACACCATTATGACCGTCCTGACCATTATGACGGCTATTTTTGCACCTCTTACCTTTATTGTCGGAATATACGGTATGAACTTTGAAAACATGCCGGAACTGACCTGGCAGTATGGATATTTCCTCATATTAGGTCTAATGCTATTGATTGGGTTCGGAATGTTTTTATGGTTCAAAAAGAAAGGGTGGTTTGATTTATATAAATAACAAATATTGTAAAAGTATATAAAGAGGGGATATTTTATGAATCAGACGAAAAAATACATACTTGTTTTAATAGGATCAGTTAGTGTTGCAGCGGGATTCATCGGTATTTTTTTACCTTTACTTCCCACAACCCCCTTTCTATTACTGGCTGCGACATGTTATATCCGGGCATCTTCAAGACTCTATCATTGGCTTATAGAGCATAGATTGCTCGGAAAGTATATTAAAGGCTATCTGGACGGAGAAGGAATTCCTCTTAAAGCAAAGGCATTCAGTATTACCCTCCTTTGGTTAACGATGCTGTATTCTGGCATCTTTATCGTCAAAATACTGGTTGTCAGAATCATAATGCTAATCACTGCAACAGGCGTGACCTGGCATATTTTATCACAAAAAACAAGAATTTAAATATTGCAAGGGAAATAAAGTATATGTTATTATGGATAACAGAGAATAACCATGGGCTTTTGGCGCAGCTGGGAGCGCGCCTGACTGGCAGTCAGGAGGTCAGGGGTTCAAGTCCCCTAAGGTCCACCAATTAAAGATAATCATAGGTTTCATTCTATGATTATTTTTAATTTGGCAAATAATCGGAGGGGGCTTGAACCCGAGAGGGCTGCAAGCGTAAAGAAAACGTGCTGAATGCACGTTTATAGATTGCAGTAGGAGACCGGTACCGAAACCTTCAGGTTTAGGTGGGCGACGTCAATAGTATGCAAGCGAAGCGAAGCAGACGGCAAGGCCCCTAAGGTCCACCAATTAAAGATGGGGCTGTGCACTAAATAATGATTTAGTGCACAGCTCTTTTTTAATGGCAACAAACAAATCCCAAACTCGAGAGTAAGGGATTTATGGTAAAATTAATGTATGACAAAACACATTAACTTACAAAAAAATTATACTGTTAATCAAAGATTTTATTAATTAAAACTTCCATTAGAAATGGATTGTATAATCCCAGATAATGTTTCGGTCCGCTTGTTAAGTCAATTTGTTGAGGAGATGGATTTAGAAGTTTTGTAAGTTTGGGGACATTCCTCAAAGAGATAGACCGTCTTGCAGAGGTGTGTCTCCTTACCTTGATAGAAGGGGATTTCGATTTCTGCAAATAAGATAATAAATATAAATTATTTGGTTATAAATAATTTGTAACATTGAATGTTTACAGAATCACAATATGTGATATAATAAAATAAAGGTAATCGGTACCGCAAGGTGCGGTTGCCCAAACATGATTAGATTTTAAATCATAACCACTCTGGTATCAGCAGGGTGGTTATCTCTTTCTGAATTTCAGAATCACTATCATTAACATCCCAAACATCATCACTAAAGATAATGTCTCGTATGTACTCATCATAGCATCACACCCCTTACAGGAGAGTGGCAACCACACCTGCTATATCCGATTACCTAACTGATAGAGTATCATGATGATATGTCATAATCAATACAAATTTTATAACAGATGGATTTATATGACAAATTATTAAGGTCCACCAAAGACCGGAGCTATTCCTCAAAGAGATAGACCTTACACTTTTACTTATAAAAAGGGGTGTCCCCTTACCTTGATAGAAAGGGATTTTGATTTCTGCAATTAAGATAATAAATAACAGATAGAAAGAAGGTATCTTTATTTCCTTATATGGTAGTTGTTATAACTATTTTTTTATATCCACTAAATAATGATGTAGAGCACTAAGTATGGTAAAATTAGTAATAAATAAGGAAGAGGGTGATATTATGAATATTAAGAAACTGAAAGAGGCAGAGGAAAATTTTTTCATCCGGTATCCGGGTGGATTTTCAAACCCGCTTATGCAGGAGATCGCTAAAAAACACAAAGCACAGAAGATGGTTCAATTGGCACAGGAAAGCTTTTCGGCTGAAAAGTTTGATTTTCCTGGTGAAATTGTTGATTCTATGGGTAAGATCGTCAGTCGTTCTTCCATAATATCACTTTTTGAAAAGCCTAAATTCAGAGATTTGGTTAAAGTATTGAGTGACAACGAAAAAGAAAGTCTGGCCCATGGGCTAAAAGAGTTTTTGTATGGTGATCAGGAGCTTGGATTTAATATGATGGCTGGCCTTATGAAAGAGTATAAACTGGCAAAGTGGCCATTATTGACTGTTTTTGGGATTTATCACAAGCCAGATGTTGAAGCGTTTGTAAAACCAACTACCGCAAAAAAAGTGATTCAATATTTTGAATTGAAAGATATCAAATACAGTCCCAATCCCACCTATGAGTTTTATAAATCATATCGAGATCAAATCAATCAAATGAAAAAGGGCCTTGATACCTCCTTACAGGTGGATAATGCGGCTTTTTGCGGTTTTTTAATGATGTCTATTGAGAAATAGAGATTCCTGAAATTTTTTAAATGAAGTAAAAGGCAGTAAGAACAGGTAGTGCCGTCTGGTAGGTATAATTTGCTTGAAAATTCCAAAATAAATCCTTTAATTGACAATATTAACTCTTTATATTATTATATTATATACAAAACACACAGGGGAGCTTGTGAAGCAGGCTGAGAGGAAGTAACAGAACTTCGACCCTTTAACCTGATGCGGGTAATGCCGCCGTAGGGAGCATATGATTTGCTTTATTGCGGAGAGTGCCCTAAACAGGTACACTCCGTTTTTTATTCAAAGAAAGAAGGATTATTATGATATTTGCAACTCAAATGGAAGCGGCGCGCAACGGCACCGCTACGAAAGAAATGCGAATCGTGGCTGAAAAAGAATTTATTCCCGTGGAACAGCTGATGAAGCTTGTGGCGGAAGGCAAAGCCATTATTCCTTGCAACAAGAATCACAAGTCTATCTCTCCTAATGGAGTCGGTTCATCATTGAAAACAAAGATCAATGTTAATCTCGGAACATCACGGGATGTAAAAAGCCTTGATCTTGAGATGGAAAAGGTAAACAAAGCCGTGCATATGGGCGCCGAGGCAATAATGGATTTGAGTTCCTTCGGCGATACACGAGAATTCCGCAGAATGCTTACCGAAACCTGCCCGGCGATGATCGGTACCGTTCCGATTTATGACGCAATTGTATATTATCACAAGCCGCTTATTCAAATAACTACCGAAGAATGGATTGATATAGTCAGGATGCACGCGGAAGACGGCGTGGATTTTATGACTATTCACTGTGGAATCAACAGGGAAACCGTACAGAAGTTCCGGCGCAACAAACGCATGATGAATATCGTTTCACGGGGCGGATCAATCATCTTTGCATGGATGGAGATGACCGGCAAGGAAAATCCTTTTTATGAGCATTTTGATGATATTCTTGAAATCTGCCGAAAATATGATGTTACGCTGAGCTTGGGCGATGCCTGTCGCCCGGGAAGCATAGCCGACGGAACGGATGCGGCTCAAATCGAAGAGCTCATCACTCTCGGGGAACTTGCGAAGAGAGCTTGGGCAAGGGATATTCAGGTAATGATCGAAGGTCCCGGTCATATGCCGATGAATCAGATCGCTGCAAACATGGAGATTCAAAAAACGCTTTGCCACGGGGCGCCGTTCTATGTTCTGGGACCGATTGTGACGGATATCGCGCCTGGTTACGATCATATTACATCAGCGATTGGCGGAGCCATTGCCGCGCATAACGGAGCCGCCTTCTTATGCTATGTGACGCCCGCGGAGCATCTGCGCCTGCCGGATGTCGACGATGTGAAAGAAGGGATTATTGCAGTAAAGATAGCGGCTCACGCGGCAGATATAGCCAAGGGAATCCCTCACGCCGCCGAATGGGATGACGAAATGAGCATGGCCCGGCACAAGCTGGACTGGAATAGAATGTTTGAGCTTGCGATTGATCCCGAAAAAGCAAGAGCATACAGAGAATTCTCTCAGCCGCAAAAAGAAGACACTTGCAGTATGTGTGGAAACTTTTGTGCTGTGAAAAATATGAATCGGGTTTTAGACGGTGAGATCGTATCTATTTTTGATGAATAATCTTAATATAAGGATAAGGAGCATTATAAATGTTTGAAAAGATTCTGGAAAACGTACGGAAAACAGTTCCGTTGATCCATAATATAACAAATTATGTGACCGTCAATGATTGTGCCAATATATTGCTGGCATGCGGCGGTTCACCCATCATGTCGGACGATATCGGTGAGGCTGAAGAAATTACTTCCATCTGCGGCGGGCTAAATATTAATATAGGAACACTGAACGGAAATACGATTCCCTCTATGTTTGCCGCCGGGAAAAAAGCGAATGAGCTTGGGCATCCCGTTGTTCTTGATCCAGTAGGCGCAGGCGCATCGAGACTGCGCACGCAAACGGCGTATCGTCTACTTGATGAAGTCAAGTTTACTGTTATTCGCGGCAATATTTCTGAAATAAGAGCGCTCGCTTCAGGCACGGGCACGACGCGCGGCGTTGACGCCGACGTCGCCGACATCGTAACAGACGAAACAATGGACGATACCGTAGAATTTGCGAAGAAATTCGCAGAAAAAACAGGTGCTGTTATCACTATTACCGGCGCGATTGACATTATCGCGGATCAAAGTCGTGCTTATTGCATTCGCAACGGCCACCCGATGATGAGCAAAATCACCGGATCGGGCTGCCAGCTTTCGGCCCTTATTGCGGCATATGTAACCGCAAATCCGGAGCAGCCTCTGGAGGCTGCTGCGGCTGCCGTCTGTGCGCTGGGGCTGTGCGGCGAAAGGGCTTTTGCCCGCATGTCGGAACAGGACGGGAACGCCTCCTATCGGAATCATATCATTGACGAGATATACAACCTGACCGGAGATGATCTTGAAAGCGGTGCAAGATATGAGATGCGATAGAAAAGACATGCTCCTTTACGCGGTTACCGACCGCGCATGGGTTGGAAGCCAAACCCTGTTTGAGCAGGTGGAATGTGCCCTCAAGGGCGGCGCCACCTGTGTTCAATTGCGGGAAAAGGAACTTAGTGACGACGAATTTTTACGGGAAGCGCTTGAAATGAAGAAGCTCTGTCAAAAGTATGGTGTTCCGTTTATCATCAATGACAATGTCAAAGTTGCCGTTGCGTGCGGCGCCGATGGCATCCATGTCGGGCAGCACGATATGCAGGCGAAAAACGTTCGGGCCTATGTGCCGGAAAACATGATCCTCGGCGTTTCGACACAAACAGTGGAGCAGGCGGTTCTGGCTGAGAAAAACGGTGCAGATTATCTTGGTGTTGGTGCTGTGTTCGCTACCGCGACTAAGCCGGATGCTGACGTGGTTCCGCTGGACACGCTCAAAGCGATCAGCAGGGCCGTATCCATTCCGGTGGTAGCCATCGGCGGCATTTGCAGGGAAAATGTTCTGCGGCTTTCCGGTATGGGTGTGGGCGGGATTGCACTGGTTTCTGCCATATTGGGATGCGATGATATCGAACGGGAATGCAGGCTACTACGGGCTTTATCGGAAGAGATGGTGAGTGCATGAAAATAGATGGTGCGATTTTTGATTTGGACGGCACCCTGCTGGATTCTATGTTCATCTGGGATGCTATCGGTGAGGATTATCTTCGTAGCCGCGGAATTGAGCCGCATGAAAACCTGAATGAGCGGTTTAAAAATATGAGTCTTTTTCAGGCGGCGTGTTATTATCAATCAGAGTATGGATTGGCCGACAGCACGGATGCGATCATGGTTGGTATTAACGATATGATACAACATTTTTACATGGATAAGGTATTGCCGAAAACAGGTGTTCCGGCATTTTTAGACGAGCTGAAAAAGCGGCGTATTAAAATGTGTGTTGCCACGGCTACAGAAAGACATCTTGCGGAAGCGGCGCTCTCGCGCGTCCACTTGCTTTCGTATTTCGGAGAAATCTTCACCTGCAGTCTTTTAGGCCACGGTAAGGATGAACCGAATATTTATCATGCCGCTCACTGCTTTTTGCAAACGCCGAAGGCCAGTACCTGGGTATTTGAAGATGCGCTTCACGCCGTCAGAACCGCTAAAAGTGCAGGCTATCCCGTAATCGGAGTATTTGACCGGTCGGCGGACCATGCCGATGAAATCCGGGCTTTGTCGGATCGGTATATTCGGTCTTTTGAAGAAATGGAGGATATTCTGAATGAAAAAAGTGCTTACGATAGCAGGCTCTGATTCCAGCGGAGGCGCCGGTATTCAGGCGGATATAAAAACCATCACTGTACATAAAATGTATGCAATGAGCGTGATTACGGCACTGACGGCACAGAATACCACCGGAGTCTATGCCATTTTGAATGCAACGCCGGAATTTGTCGGCCGGCAGGCCGACTGTGTTTTTACCGATATTTACCCTGATGCTGTAAAAATCGGCATGGTGCCCAGCGGCCCTATCATCGACGTTATTGCCGGAAAGCTTAAGCAATATGATGCTAAAAATATTGTTATTGACCCGGTTATGGTTTCAACCAGCGGATGCAGACTGATTTCCGATGCAGCAATGGAATCATTGATGACAAAGCTCCTGCCGCTGGGCACAGTCATTACGCCGAACATCCCGGAAATGGAAGTGCTTTGCGGTTTTGAAGTTAAGGATGAGGAAGGCATGGTCAGAGCCGCAGAAAAATTAGCCGTGCGTTTTAACGTCGCGATTCTTGTAAAAGGCGGACATCTTAACAGTGATGCAGCTGATTTGCTTTATGAAAATGGAAAGATTTATTGGTATAGGTCCGAGCGTGTAAACAATCCTAATACCCATGGCACCGGATGTACGCTGTCCTCTGCAATCGCCTGCAACCTTGCCGACGGGAAGTCCCTGAATGAAAGCATCCAAAACGCCAAAGATTATCTATCCGGCGCGCTCAAAGCAATGCTTGATCTGGGAAAAGGTTCGGGACCGATGGATCATACATACACTTTGAAGAAAACAGAATTTTTATAATTAACCTGATACACTGAAGGAGGGTTTGTAAGATAATTGAAACCGGGCAGTATAATCTGCCCGGAAACATTTACATAATCTCTGCAAAAGCTTTGCACTCTGCGGCGCAGTTTAAACAGACTCTTGCACAATTCTGCGACATTTGATCAGGGAATCTTGAACACTCCTGACCGCAAGCTTCGCAAATATAAGCGCATAGAGCTGCCATCTGTTTTGAGTACATGGAACCCCGGGCAAGAAACTTTGCAGACATTCCGCAGATATCGGCACAATCACGCAAAAGAACAGCCTGTCTGGATCTGGTAACACAATCCGGCAGTTTCTTAAGGTAAATGGTCATGTGTTCACAAGTGGCTTCGCAGTTTTGAATGGTTTTTACCAGTTCTTTATTCATATAGTGTCCGGCAACAGGATAACCTGTATTTGCAAGTCTTGAATATATTCCATTCATTTTTTTTACTCCTATCTGAAAAATGCTTTTTAATAGCATAATATGAAAAAAAGTAGTGCAATGATTCATAAGGAACAAAAAGGAAAATGATACCATACAAAAATGGAGGGGTATTACTTTTTGCTGTATTGGTTTTATTATATAATGATATGGTAAAAATCAAAAAGGCGGTTTAGAGATGAAAAATAGAAAAAGAATTATTATGATGATTATCACAGGATTGATCTTTTTATTCCCTATCATTGCTGTGGCAGATGTGGGACCAAAACCCCAGCTGACCATAACAGTTAAGAATCCTCCTGCCGAAGTATATTATCTGGATTTGTTGATAGAGGGAGAGGATCGTTACTGCAATATTAGTGATAAATCAAAATACGACGATGAGAAACTTGCTTTACTGGAAAATTATCATGAAGACGGGTGGCATGCAGGACTGGTTAAAGGAACAAGTGTACCGATGTGGGGGAATCTTAAAGGTGTAAAAAAAGGCGATACGATGATTCATACTTTTGGGTATGTAGGTGTTCCGGAAGATTTTAAAATCATAATTATCACACCGGAAAACCGGATCATCGTATCTCCGGAGGTCCATCGGAATACTTTCCAGGCTCAAATCACATATGACTATGCCACAGGCAATGTATTACAGCCTTCCATGGCGGTTTCCTATCTGATACAGTTTCTGACTACATGTATCCCGACTTTATTAATAGAAGGCGTCATATTGATGCTGTTCAGATTTTCTTTAAAGCAAAACTTAAAAGTATTTCTGGCTATCAATCTGATTACTCAGATTTTCCTGACAGCTTCCATGGGAACTGTTTTACTGAAGCAGGGGGGATTTTCGGCTTTTCTTGTCTTTATACCTCTTGAGCTGATGATCCTTGTCTTTGAAATACTTGCATTTTCTAAGCTGCTTAGGCAACACAGCGTTAAAAGAAGAGTTCTATATGCGTTGACGGCAAATGTAATAAGCGCAGCTGCAGGCGTTTTCCTGATCTGGTTCGAATTTATGGTCCGTTTCTTCTAAAATATCAGAAGGACAATGATCCTTCTAAAACTGTTACCGCAGAACCGCCGACTTTTACATCTGTTACAGTGCCGTTTTGATGTGTAATTTCCACAATGATTTCACTGGGCCGGTCCATGACATAACCCTGTTCGACTTTGATAATGATTTTATCCTTGTCAAGAGGCAGTGCTTTATGGGTTACAAGATAAGCGCCTAAAGCGCCATTGGCCGTACCGGTTGCGGCTTCTTCGTTGATATCAACCGAGGGGGCAAAATCTCTGGTATGTACTGTGTTTTCTTCCTTTTCCGTTTCGAAGGTAAAAGCATGAATACTGATAAAACCTTTTTCTTTTTGATAATCTGCTAATTTTCCATAGTCCGGACTGGCTTTTTTTAAAGCAGAGAGGTTTCTTACAGGGACCATTAGATCCGGCAGACCTGTGGATACGATCTGCATGGGTAAATCATTGAACTTCAAATCCAATGGTTCCAGCCTCATTAATTCTGAGATTTTTTTTACATCATCATTGGTTGCCAGAATTTGCGGCAGTGCCTGCCCCATGATGACTTCGACTTTTCCGGCCTTATTTTTTTTGATGTGGACCGGCAGTACCCCGGCTTTTGTTTCTTGATAAAGCGTGACGGGATCACGGGTTAATTGAAATTTTCCTTCATGAGCCAGTACATGAAATGTGGCAATAGTGGCATGCCCGCACAGATCGACTTCTTCTGAAGGTGTAAAAAAGCGTACTTTCAAATCCGCTGCCGGGTTATCAGCACGCAAAACAAATGCTGTTTCAGAACAGTTCATTTCCCTTGTGATTTTAAGCATATCCGAATATGTCAATCCTGTTGCATCTGTAACAACACCTGCGGGATTTCCTCCGAAAGGGCAAGTCGTAAATGCATCCACCTGATAGATTTTTACTTCTTTCATAGCGGGTCCTCCTTTAAATCAATTGGATGTAATTTCCTGCTCCGGAAATTACAGCTTTTTCATATATCTTGCAGGCAGTCATATTATCCTGTATGGACATGCCTGTAGAGTCAAAGAGTGTCACTTCTTCTTGGTTTTCCCGGCCAGACTTTGTTCCTGAAAGAATCTCTCCGATTTCCGCATATATATCTTCAGGTGCAAGGATACCTGCTTTAACCGGATTCTGAGTTTCACCTCTCGCTATACACTGCGATTTGCTGTCAACGACCACCTTTGCTAAAGAAAATATTTTGGGATCCAATTCCTGCTTTCCTTCCATATCAGCTCCAATGGCAATAATGTGAGTTCCCGGACGTATCCACCGTGATCGGACGATGAGAGCCTTGGCAGGTGTAGCTGTAACGACAATATCCGAATCTGATACAGCTTCCTCAGCCTGACTGCATGGTGTGACGGAAATATTAAGCAGAGATTCCATGTCTTTTTTGTATTTTATCTGTTCTTCTTCAACAGGGCTCCATACCTTTACTGTTTTAACGGGCAAAACTTCATTGATTGCCATGACCTGCATTCTTGCCTGGCTGCCTGCACCGATCACGCCAACGGATTCCGAGTTTTCCCTGGCAAGTATCTTTGCGGAAACGCCTCCGGCAGCTCCTGTCCGGTACCCGGTAATCAGACTTCCGTCCATAATACAGATCGGATAACCGTTTTTTGCATCATACAGCGTAATGACGGCGAGGCCGGTAGGTAATTGGTATCTCTTTGGATTGTCCCAGTAACCAACTGCTGTTTTGACTGCGATCATTTCTGTTGCTTTTGAATACCCGGCTTTGATATCCATTTCTCCATTATATTCTGTTATGTCGATGGATACGATGGGCGGCTGTTCCACCA
Source organism: Anaerovorax odorimutans (assembly GCA_016841185.1). Taxonomy (GTDB): domain Bacteria; phylum Bacillota; class Clostridia; order Peptostreptococcales; family JAAYPU01; genus JAENZQ01. The sequence goes on along the minus strand of JAENZQ010000038.1, from coordinate 15,694 downwards.
TGTTTTGATTATAAGCTTTATAACCTTGTTCTACAGCAAGGATAGCATCCGGCATATTCAATAATCCTTTTACTTCTTTCCCTGTGAGCAATAATGTTTTCACAATGATCCTCTCCTCATACTATATCATTTTCCACAATATACTCTTCAAATTTTGATAGACAAGCTGCAAAATTTTTACGGCCGTAGCCCATACGGATATAATTACCGTCAAAAGAATAAATACCGGCAGGCAGCAGCAGCACACCTTTTTTGGCCACAAGGTCTTCACAGAAATCAGCAACAGGCTGTAAAATATTAAGCTGATGAAAAGCAATAGGCCCTGCCATAGGTTTATTGTTTACAAACAACTGTGGATACTTAGAGAAGAAATCTTCTGCAACTTCAAGGTGTTCTTTAATCAATGACATATTTTTTTCCAATATTTTATGACCGTGTTTCAGGGCTATGGTGGATAAAAATTCAGAAGGGCCGCTGGTGCAGATAGAAGTGTAGTGCTTGAACCGTACCATTTTATCAAAGATTTCCGAATTTCGGGTGGCAATCCAGCCAAGTCTTAAACCGGCAAGCCCATAGGCTTTGGACATTACACCAAGAGAAACGGCGTTTTCGTAGATATCGGCATACCAGGGTCTGCTTTGGCCATCCAGTTCAAGCCCTTTGTAGACTTCATCAGAAAAAATATAAATACCTTGTTTCTCTGCAATTTCAGCTATTTTTTTCATTTCCGGCTCTGTTAAAGTATATCCCGTTGGATTATTCGGAGAGTTTAAGGCAATTACTTTGGTATTGGGCTTAATAAGTTTTTTCAACTCATCTATATCTAACACCCAGCCGTTTCCTCCCTGGCTGAACTCCCATTTAGAAACTTTACATCCTATTGCATTGGCTACTTCGAAAAGAGACTGATAAACAGGGAACATGCAGACCATATGATCACCCGGATTTAAAATGGCATTCATAAAATTAAATATAGGTTCCTGGGCGCCAACATGAACCAGGATATCATCTTCACTGATATTTTTATACAGCTTAGATATTTCTGTTCTCAATTCCGGATTACCTTGGACTTCCGTGTAACCCAACCAATTTTTCATAAATTTTTCTTTAGCACCAGGTTCATAAGCCAGCAGCTCTTCAATTGTCATTGATTCACAGTCAGATTGGCATAGTAAGTAAGGAGCTGTAAACTCGTACTTATCAAAGTATACTTCCAATTTAAAATCATTTAAACGCATAAAATTTTACCTTTCCTTTTCTTATTTTAATATATTTTAAAGGATAAAAATATAAAAGTATCCGTCCAACCATTGGATTTTTTACCAACCAAGTTATATAATAGTCTGGTATTAGGAGGGACGGAGAATGGAAAAGGAAACAAAAAGAGCAGGAAAGGTTGAGATCGAATGGTTGCCGGATAAAACGGATAGAATGCCCATATACAGGCAAATCGTTCATTATGTCGGTACAAAAATTTCCAATGGGGACTGGGTGGTAGGAGACAGACTTCCGTCACAGCGCCAATTGGCAGATCTTTTTCACGTGAATCGGAGTACTATTAATGAAGCAATGGATGAATTAAAGGCAATGGGGCTGATTGAAGGAAATTTCGGGAAAGGGACACAAATTATCAACAATACATGGTCATTGTTGGTGTCCGCAAAACCTCCCAATTGGCAGAGTTATATTGAAGCAGGTATTTACAAAGCAAATTTCCCAACCATTCAAATGATCAATAAATTAGAATTTATGGAAGGAATAACTCGGTTAAGCACGGGAGAGCTTTCTCCTGACTTATTTCCCCATGACATGATGCGAAAAGTGTTTCAAAGAATACCGGAGAGGACACGTTCCTTGAATTATTTAGGGCCTTTGGGATTACCGGAATTGAGAAAGGTTTTAAGCCAATACCTCAGAAAACATAATATCCATGTTTCGCCATCCTGTATTCTGATCGTGTCAGGGTCATTGCAGGCATTGCAGCTGATTTCCATTGGCATTTTACATCCCCGTTCAACTGTTTTTGTAGAGGTGCCGTCTTATTTGAAATCATTACATGTTTTCGAATCGTCGGGAATGAGACTGGAAGGAGTACAAATGGATGACTACGGCCTCATGCCGTGGATGCTTAATAAAAACAGGATAAAAGATGATACGGCTTTGCTCTATACCATACCGACATTTCATAATCCTACAGGAACAGTGATGACGAAAGCAAGGCGCAAAGAAGTTTTTGAATGGTGCCGAAAAAACCGTTTGCCCATAATCGAAGATGATGCTTATCGAGAGCTATGGATAGACCGACAGCCGCCTGAACCCTTGAAATCCATGGATCATAATGGCATGGTTTTATACATGGGGACCATATCAAAATCTCTGGCTCCCGGACTGAGGATCGGTTGGCTTGCAGGACCCGAATCTGTTATGGAACGGCTGGGAGACATTAAAATGCAGACCGACTACGGTGCCAGTTCCGTTTCCCAGTGGGCTTTGGCTGAATGGATAGAAAGCGGATTGTATGAGGAACACCTTCAAGTCTTAAGAGGGCATCTGAAAGAAAGACGGAACATGGTTCTAAGTGTTTTGGATAGTTGCTATAAAGGAATTGCTTCATGGAATCACCCTGAAGGCGGATTCTACATTTGGTTAAAATTAAATAAAAATATATCTACAGACAAGTTATTTCAACTGGCATTGGAAGAAAAATTATTGATCAATCCTGGAAATGTTTATGATTTTTCTAAAAATAAAAATATTCGGATTTCTTATGCTTATGCGGAGTCAAGGGCTTTGGAAAATGGACTTCGCAAGCTTTCAGAATTAATTAGAAAGCTTTATTGATTCATGAGCTTAAGAAAAAATATGGAAAGTAAGCTTGACATTTATACAGACACATGTTACTTTATAAATGTAAAGCATACTTTCCATTTTAAAAAGAGGTGTCCCCTTGAAGAACAGGTTAGAAGAAATCAGAAAACAGCATGGTATCAAGCAAGAAGAACTGGCATCGGCTTTAGAAGTATCCAGACAGACCATAGGTTCCCTGGAAAACGGACGGTACAACCCGTCCATAATACTTGCATTTAAAATTGCCAGATATTTTAATATGTCCATTGAAGATATTTTTGTTTATGAGGAGGAATAGAATGTTTAAAAAAACATCTTTTTATATCATTACACTTTTGTTGGGAGCAGGTCTGGTAGCAGCCGGTTTTGCATTTCAAAGTGATGAGACCAAATCCATTGCAGGCGTTTTGGCTGGAATAGGGGCGGGAACATTTGGAATGAGCCTTTCAAAACTCATAATGAAGAGATATGAAAAGAAGTATCCGGATATAATGAAACAAAATGAAATTGAATTAAGAGATGAAAGAAATACGATGATCAGAAGCAAAGCAAAGTCAAAATCCGGAGATGTTCTGCAATGGCTTGTAATGGGGCTGGCCTATATCATGATCTTGTTCAATGAACCCTTATGGCTGATTTTATTGACGGTAGGGATTTTTCTTTCATATAATATCCTTTCTATCTATTTAATGAATAAATACCAGAAAGAAATGTAAAGAATAGCCCTTAACCTTCCTGAACTGGTTTTTCTTGACATAGGACCGGTGGTGTGTTACACTGTCGTCAAAAGAATACGAAAAGAGGGGATCGAGAGAGATTCGCAATAGCGGACGCCGAAGGAGCAAAAAGGCAGAAACTCTCAGGCAAAAGGATCGACCCTGACGAACTCTGGAGAGTCCGTGGCAATAGTCACGGCACCGATGGGGTACCCGGATGGAAAACGGTAATCTCTCAGGTTAAAGGACAGAGGCCAGCATGAGCTGACCCCTGTCTTTATTTATTTTTTGTACATAAAGCCGGTGGGATTATACCAAGAATAAAGAAAGGAGTGATTGAATGAAAAAAACGCCATTGTATCAGGTGCATCGGGATTTAAAAAGCAAAATGATTGATTTTGGGGACTGGATGCTTCCTGTACAGTATTTCGGGATCGTGGACGAACATAACAATGTTCGAAACAGAGCAGGGCTGTTTGATGTTTCTCATATGGGAGAAATCATTGTAAAAGGACCGAATGCGGAAAAGTACATACAGAAAATAGTGACAAACGATATTTCAAAGATGAAGAATCATCAAATCATCTATACACCAATGTGTTATTTTCATGGCGGTGTTGTAGATGATCTTCTGGTTTACAGAATGAATGATACAAAATATTTGATGGTAGTCAATGCAGCTAATATCGAGAAAGATCTTCAATGGATGCTAAAAAACTGTAAAGAAGAAGTTGAAATCGAAGATGTATCTGATAAAATTGCCCAGCTTGCTTTGCAGGGGCCTGAGTCGGAAGCTATTTTGCAAAAACTGACGGAGACACCCCTGGATGCATTACCGTTTTATACATTTCAAGACAATGTGGAATTAGGAGGTGTCAAGGTATTGGTCTCCCGAACGGGATATACCGGTGAGGACGGGTTTGAAATCTATGCCCGGCCTGAAGAAATACCGGGATTATGGAAGAAACTGTTGGAGTCCGGAAAGCAAGAGGGATTGATGCCGGCCGGTCTGGGTGCCAGAGATACGCTCCGTCTCGAAGCGGCCCTTCCCTTGTATGGGTATGAAATCAGCCAAGATGTTTCCCCCTTGGAGGCACGGCTGGAAGGGTTTGTAAAGCTGGATAAAACTGGATTTATTGGAAAAGAAGCGCTTGCTCGGCAGAAGGAAAAGGGATTAGAAAGAAAACTGGCGGGAATCCAAATAACAGGCCGAGGCATACCAAGGCAAGGATATAGGGTGCAGTGCGGCCATAAGGATATCGGCTTTATTACTTCCGGAAGCTATTCGCCTTCAATTGGAAAGAACATAGGATTAGCAATGCTTGCAAGTGAATATACTCAGATTGGGAGAAAAGTTGATATTATCATTCGCGGGAAAAGTACGGATGCAGAGGTCGTTAAGCTGCCCTTTTATACCAAAAAATATAAAAGATGAAGATAAAGATATTAATAAAAATTCTATATCAACATCTGAAAGGAGAGATGGGAAGATGAATATTCCTAAAGATTTAAAATATACAAAGGACCATGAATGGATCAGAAAAGAAGAAGATTTGATTTATGTAGGAATCACGGAGTATGCTCAGAATTCAATGGGAGATGTTGTTTTTATTGAATTACCGGAAGTCGGAGATACCGTTGTAAAAGGAGATGCTTTCGGAGTGGTGGAATCGGTGAAAGCAGTATCGGATATTTATGCACCCTTATCGGGAACAGTTAAAAAGATCAATGAAAAAATCCTCGATTATCCCGAAAAAGTCAACAAAGATCCTTATGGAAGCTGGATGATGGCCATTGAATCCTCAGATTTATCCCAGTGGGATATCCTTCTTGATGCCGAAGCCTATGAAAAGTTATGTGAAGAGGAAGATTGATTATGAATCGATATATATCCAATACAGAAGAGCAAAGAGAAAGAATGCTGAAAGAGATAGGATTTGATTCTCCGGATATGCTTTTCAAGGATATTCCTGAGGACATCCGTTTAAACCGTAGCCTTATGCTCCCGGGCCCTCTTACGGAAATGGAACTAAGCTGTCATATGAAAAGACTTGCCGGAAAAAATATTGAGTCCGGAGGCTATAGTTGCTTTTTAGGGGCAGGTGCTTATGACCACTATATCCCCAGCGTCATTGCTCATATCCTGAATCGGTCCGAATTTTATACATCGTATACGCCTTATCAACCGGAAATAAGTCAGGGAACCCTTCAGGCTATATTTGAATTTCAAACAATGATTTGTGAACTTACCGGAATGGATGTTGCCAATGCTTCTGTATATGACGGTGCCACAGCCATGGCAGAGGCAGCCAATATGGCCTGCAAAATTACCCGGAAGGAAAAAGTCGTTGTTATGCGTACGGTAAATCCTCAGTACCGAAAGACTCTGAAAGCCTATGCAGGATTTAAAGGGTATGAAATTCTTGAAGCGGACTATCAAGAGGGGACAACGAATCTGTCTGATCTTGAAAGTTTGTTAAGCGCAGAAACTGCGGCAGTTATTGTTCAGAACCCTAATTTTTTCGGATCTTTGGAAGAAGTAGCAAAAATAGCTGATTTGAAGGCAAAGTATCAGGTGCTTCTTATCATATGCGTGGATCCTGTCTCGCTGGGACTATTTAAAACTCCGGAAGAACAGGGAGCCGATATCGTAGTTGGAGAAGGTCAGGCGCTTGGAAATCCAATGAGCTTCGGCGGTCCTTATCTTGGTTTTTTTGCCGCAAAAGATAAATATCTGAGGCAGATGCCCGGAAGGATTGTAGGGCAGACTGTAGACAGAAACGGAGAACCCGGGTTTACTTTGACCATGCAAACCCGTGAGCAGCATATTCGAAGGGAAAAAGCAGCTTCTAATATTTGTTCAAACCAGGCGCTTAATGCATTGGCGGCAACTGTATATCTGACACTTATGGGGAAACAGGGGCTTCGGGAAGCAGCTTATCAGTCATTGCAAAAAGCACACTATGGATACAATAAATTGATTGAAACAGATTGTTTCAGACCGGGTTTCACAAAACCTTTTTTTAAGGAATTTACCGTCAGAAGTGAGATACCTCTGGACCGATTGAATCATGATCTTTTGAAAGAAGGAATTATCGGGGGATATGCTCTTGAAAAGGACTATCCCGAATTAAAAGGTTTCTGGCTGGTTGCTGTTACCGAAAAAAGGACAAAAGGCGAAATAGATGAACTGGCGGAAAAGGTGGTGGAAATAAGATGAATCGGAAATTAATTTTTGAGAAAAGCATAAAAGGAAGAAAAGGATATGCATTACCGGAATGTGATGTGCCCGCTCAAGCCATTGAAGACATAATTCCAAAAGAATACATAAGAATAGAGGAGCCTGAACTGCCCGAAGTCGGTGAAGTCGATACGGTGAGGCATTTTACTTTGCTGTCCGGACTCAATTATGGTGTTGATAACGGTTTATATCCCTTGGGTTCCTGCACCATGAAATATAATCCTAAAATCAATGAAGATGTTTCCCGTCTGGACGGATTTACCGGTGTACACCCTGACCTGCCGGATTCTGCAGTACAGGGCTGTCTGGAGCTTCTCTATAAAATGGATCTTTTTCTTTCGGAAATCACAGGAATGGAAAGAATATCCCTTCAGCCTGCCGCCGGAGCACATGGTGAGTTGGCCGGATTAATGATGATGAAAGCCTTTCATCAGTATCATGGAGAAGGACATCGCAACAAAATAATTGTTCCGGATTCTGCTCATGGAACAAATCCGGCTTCTGCAGCGATGGTTGGATATGAAGTTATTGAGGTGAAAACAGATAGCCGGGGAAACGTGGATTTATCAGAATTAAAAAAAATGATGAGTGGAGGGATCGCCGGGATAATGCTGACAAACCCGTCTACATTGGGTTTGTTTGAAGAAAATATTTGTGAAATAACAGATATTATCCATAAGGCCGGAGGATTGGTCTATTATGACGGAGCCAACTTGAATGCAATTATGGGCATTACCAGGCCCGGAGACATGGGGTTTGATATCGTACATTTGAATCTTCATAAAACTTTCAGTACACCCCATGGAGGAGGCGGACCCGGTTCAGGTCCTGTTGGAGTAAAAAAGGACCTTGTGCCATTTTTGCCCGTACCTCTTATTCAATATAAAGACGGTCAATACATACGCGATTATGACCGCCCTCTTTCCATAGGCCGGGTAAGATCCTATTTTGGTAATTTTTCAGTGATTGTAAAAGCTTATGCATATATTCTGACCATGGGTGCCGAAGGATTACGCCATGCATCGGAAACGGCAGTCCTGAATGCCAATTACCTGATGCATAAGCTCAAAAAGAATTACGAACTTCCTTATGACAGAACCTGTATGCATGAGTTTGTTTTATCCGGAAGACATCAGAAGGATATAGGAATAACTGTTCTGGATATTGCTAAACGTATGATGGATTATGGGATCCATCCACCAACGGTATATTTTCCGCTTAAAGTTAAAGAAGCTATGATGTTTGAACCAACCGAAACAGAAAGTCTGGAGACGATAGATGAAGCGGCGGAAATACTGATGCGTATTGCTGCAGAAGCGGAAGAGAATCCCGAGCTATTAAAAGAAGCGCCCCATCGCACACCTGTGGCCAGGCTTGATGAGGTCAGGGCCGTACGAGAACCTGTTCTTAAGTGGCATGCAAAGAACAAGGAGAAATAGGAAGAAATCAAGTTTTAGGTCTGGATAACCGTCGGTATACATGAAGCAAAAAGGATGAGAGATGCTTATATTCATGCATTAAAAAAATTTATTTTTTATACAAAACACCTCTTAATGGAACATTAAGAGGTGTTTTGTACGGCTCCGTTTGTTGAAAAGAATGATTTTAATTTGATATAATGTATTTTAAATATCAATTACAACATTATCTGAAGAGATAAGGAAGTGTGAAAATTGAAAATAAAAGATTTCATGCGAAAGAATCCTCCCACAGTCAGATTGGAAGATTGTATGGCAGACGTGGTTCGTATATTGATTCAAGACAGAGTTGATAGTGTTCAAGTGTTGAATCAATGTGATGAATTGAAGGGTATTATTTCCAGATCTCATATTTTTAAGCTCTTGGCAAAGGGCGTTTCTCAAGATGTATTAGCAAAAGATATTATGAAGGAAGATCTAATTACAATACATCCTGATGATTCCGTAGAAAATTTGATTAAATGGGAAGTCAGCAGTCTTCCGGTTGTTAAACATGGTAAATTAGTAGGCCTTATATCTTTGATCGACACCATTCAGGCTTATTATGCTTCTGCATTGGAGTATCAAAGAGAGCTAAAAGCAGTAATATATGCAGCATATAATGGAATTATCAGTGTTGATCCTAATTTAATAATTCGTATTATCAATCCTGCGGCAGAAAAATTTCTTCATTGCAAAAAGAGTGAAGTTGTTGGAAAACAAATTAACGAAATATTCGAACAGCGTTTTTTTTCAGAAGTTATTTCAACTGGAAACCCGGTTATCCATAAGAAAGTGGAATGGAAAGACAAAACATATATTGTGACCTGCACCGGCATTAAGAATCAGAATAATAAAATAATTGGTGCAGTAGCTATTTTTCAAGATTCTACGGAATTAGAAGAACTTTATCAGGAACTATTACATACAAAAGAACTGACGGATGAACTAAATGCTATTATAGAATCATCTTATGATGGTATATTGGTAACAGACCCTCAAGGTGTTATCACAAAAGCCAATAGTTCTTTGAAAACGATATTGGGAAATGAAGAAATAGATTTAGTGGGTTATAATTTAAATGAATTGAATGCATTTTTTCAGGAAGACTGCTTGGACAAAAGTAAAAACGAGAAATCGGAAATGACTGCGTCCTGCAGCCTGAGAACAGGTGGAAAACTTTTAATTACCACAAACCCTATTCTTAAAAAAGATGGAAGCTTGAGTGGGGCGGTTGCAAATGTAAGAGACATATCAAAACTAAAGATTTTAGAAGAAAAAATCTCGTCCCTTAATGAGTTATATCAACTAGAAGTCGTAAAATCGGGTATCTTAAGTAAATATGTTTTTGTTTCAGCTAAAAGCAGAGCATTAGTTGATATGGCTTTAAAAATATCAAAGGTAGATTCTACTGTTTTATTAACAGGAGAGTCAGGAGTTGGAAAAGAAGTAATTGCAGATATTTTATATACAAACAGTAAGAGGGCGGAAAAACCATTTATTAAAATTAATTGTGGCGCCATACCGGAAAATTTATTAGAATCGGAGTTATTTGGGTATTTGCCGGGTGCTTTTACAGGTGCCTCAAAAGAAGGCAAGAGAGGTTTGTTTGAATCTGCTAATGAAGGAATTTTATTTCTTGATGAAGTAGGAGAGCTACCTATGCATTTGCAGGTTAAATTGTTGCGCGTTATTCAAAAACAGGAAGTGATAAGAATAGGCGGGGTAACGCCAATAAAAATAGATGTCAGAATAATTGCTGCAACAAATAGAAACTTATATGAAATGGTAGAAAAAGGAACTTTTAGACAGGACCTATATTATAGATTGAATGTTGTTCCTATTCATATCCCGTCTTTGAGAGACCGAAGAGAGGATATTCCTGAGTTAAGCAATTATTACCTGAATAAGTTTAATCATAAGTACAATCTAAATAAAAAATTCAGTAAAAATGCAATAAATGAAATTTTTTATTATGATTGGCCGGGTAATATCAGAGAGCTTGAGAATATCATAGAAAGAACTATTGTAACAGCAACTGAAGATATCATTGATAAAATTGATTTGCCTATTCGTATTGAAAGAAATACTATTGACAAACAAGAAACAGTTTCAGAATTACGAGTCAGTTATAAGGAAATGGTTGCTGATTACGAAAAACAAATATTATTATTAGCTCTGAAAAAATACGGGACAACTCGTAAAGCTGGGAAAGCATTGGGAATAGACCAATCTACAATTGTAAAAAAGATGGCTAAGTTTGGAATTGCTAAACCGAAAAAAGAATGACTCTAACTAATTGTGCGAATCTTCATTCTATTGATGATATTTTTCATATATTAAGATGAATATATTCATCTACATAAAGCTCTATTTTTCAAAAGTTTGGCGCAATCAGTAAGAATAGTTGCCATGATTGATGATATTTTTCATCTATTATGGTTTTTTATTTTTTTGTAGTATTGAATTTTTAAGGGTTTTATTATGGCATAAAAATTGCGTTTATATTGAGTCATCTAACGTTAGATACAAGGGAGGCTATATGAAAGATATGAGGTTAAAAGATATTAATATATCCATCCATAAAGGTATTGCAACAATTATAATTAACCGTGAAATAAAATTAAACGCATTGAATTCTAGTGTTTTAGAACAGTTATATGTTGGTTTTAGTAAGATCGAAAAAAATAAATCTGTGAGGGTTGTCGTTTTAAAAGGAGCAGGAAACAAGGCTTTCGCTGCCGGTGCAGACTTGGAGGAAATCAGTCAGAAAGCAGGGATATTTGAGTTAAGGGACTACTATGTAAAGTTTAATAGTCTATATGACAAAATGTTATCACTTCCTCAACCGATTATTGCAGCTGTTAATGGATATGCCTTTGGGGGAGGCTGTCTTCTGGCATTGAGCTGTGATCTGATTATTGCTACAAGGAAATCTAAATTTGGCCAACAGGAAGTGAATTATGGCTTTACAGGGGGGGCAAGTATTCTTCCGAAACTGGTAGGAAGACAAAGAGCATCAGAAATTGTTATGTTAGGGACTCCCTTTGATTCAGAAACATTTCGTCAATTTGGGCTGGTGAATAAAGTAGTGGATGAGCAAGATCTGGATTCAGTAGTTGCAGAAATTTGTACAGTTATGGTAAAGAAGCCGGCTCACGTATTAAACATGATAAAGAAAACCATAAACTATTCATTGGAGACAGGTTTAACAGAGTCCAATAAGTATGAAACAGAGGTATCTACAATTTGCCTTAGTACCAGAGAATCACAGGAAGCGATTGTTAAGTTCTTGAATCGAACTGACAAATAAATTCTTTTAATCCATTACTCTAAGTTTTTTAAAGAAAGGAGAATGATATGAGTAGTTTTATCCCTAAGGATCATCCGCGAATGCCCGAATTTCGATTTGGCAAACAAAGATTAGACCGATATTTGAAAATTCATGCAGGCAGGGTTCCTTATAAGACGAGTATTAACTATTATGGGGCAGAAATAACCTGGGCACAGTTAGATGAATATGTAGACCGTATGGCTACCTATCTGGTAAAGTCAGGCGTAAAAAAAGGTGATGTTGTATGCATTTTTATGCAAAGTTGCCCTCAATTTCTAATTTCATTCTATGCAGTTCAGCGTATTGGAGGTATTGTAGCACCATGTAGTCCCATGTTTAAAGAATGGGAACTGGAATATGAGGTGAACGAGGTAAATGCAAAGGTAATAATTGCAAACAGCTATTTATATCCAATTATAGAGAATATCATTACTAAGACACCTTTAGAAAAGATTATACTTTCTCCGATTAAAGAATTTGTTCCGAAAGAACCTGAACTGCCGTTTAATTTTAATGAACCTGAGCCTGAAAATATAACAGGTGCAGTTTTTATGAACGATATTTTAGATGATACGGAGATAAATGTACCTGAAGTTGAAGTAGATATGGAGGACATTGGTCTGCTTATTTTCACATCAGGTTCCACAGGCCTTCCAAAAGGTGCAATGCTTTCTTATATGAGCGGATTGTATAAGGCGGTTGTATCGGCTACATGTTATCATACAACCGAATACACAAATTATTTATGCAGCCAACCTATCTATCATATTGCTGGAATGGTATTTATGAATTGCCATATATATCTTGGGTCAACAATGTACATGATTACGAAAATAGATGCTGATACATTAATTAAAGCGATAGATAAATATAAGTGTGATTACTGGTATGGAAGCGCATTGATGAACAAAGCAATTATGGAACATCCTGATATTGACAAGTATGATTTAACATCGTTAAGACTTACCGTATCTACAAGTTTTGGAATACAGCTTACAGAGGAAATGGCAAAACAATGGGCAGAATTAACCAAAGGAGGTGCTCTTGTTGAATGGGCATATGGTCTTAGTGAAAGCCATACCATGGACACAGGTACGCCATATGGTCTGCCAAAATACGGCACATGCGGAATGGTTGTATTCGATGATATGTTTGTGCGAATTGTAGATGATGAAGGTAAAGAAGTACCTGCGGGAGAAATTGGTGAGATCACATTAAAGCATCCGGCGGTTTTCAAAGGATATTTAAATAATCCCGAAGCAACAGCAGTTACCCTTAGAGATGGTTGGCTGTATACAGGAGATACGGGAAAAGTGGATGGAGAAGGATACCTGTCATTCTTGGGAAGAAAGAAAGAGATGATTAAATCTTCCGGATACAGCGTATTCCCTGAAGAGGTTGAAATGTATCTTTGCAGAAATGAAGCAGTTGCCCAAGCGATAGCAATAGGTAAGCCACATGAAACCAAAGGAGAAATTATTAAAGCATTTGTAGTAATAAAGCCTGAGCATAAAGGAAAAATCACTGAAAATGAATTACTTGAATGGGCTAAAGAAAAAATGGCTACATTTAAAAGGCCCAGAGAAATTGAATTTAGAGATACCTTACCTGCAACAGGAACCGGCAAATTGCTAAGAAGAGTATTAAGAGAAGAGGAAGCTAAAAAAGCTCAACAATAAAATTAAAATAAAGGAGGATTAAAAATGCAGAGTAAAAAAAGATTTTTCCCAATGAGGACAACAGATGTATTTGCTACAATTGTATTTTTTGGAGTTAGTATTTTTGCTTTTACCCCTATGGTGACAAATGCGATGTGGAACGGTATTAATTGCTGTAGCTGGCTGTTATCAGTATTGGTACTTTGTGTGCCGTTTTATAATATCATTGTCGCATATGCTACTCAAAAGAAAAGTTAACAGAATAAACAAAACTTTAGGAATCTTAATTTAATTAATAGGAGGATTACCTTATGAAAGTTATGGAATTGATAATTGTTGCAATCTACGCTATTGCAATGGTAGTTATCGGACTTTATTTTCGAAAAAAAGCATCAGAATCTACTTCCGGTTTTTGGTCGGCATCAGCAAGTGTTCCCATCGTTGTAAATTCATTTTGTCTTCTTGCTACAGTTATGAGTGGTGGAGGAATGATGGGAAATATTGGTCTTGCTGCTGCACTGGGTATTGGTTACATTTTATGTGCGAATCTGGGATCAGGAGCAGGTTTGGGAATGAGTGCAATTTTCGTTGCAAAGCCTCTTAAGAAGAGTGGGGCAAAGACAATTTCTCAATTTATTCAAATGCGCTTTGAAAATAAAGCAATTGCCTTTTTAGTACCAATAGTTGTTATTATTGCCTATACACTTTATCTGGTAGCTCAGATGAAAGCTTCCGGAACAGTTGGAGAATATATCCTTGGCGTAGATTTTAATATGGGATTAATCATTACATGGATAATATTTACGGTTTATGTCATGTTTGGTGGTATGCTTGCAGTAACCTGGACAGATTTCATACAAGGTTTATTAATGATGGCAGTGACAATTATAGCTTCGGTTGCAACATTAATATACTTTGGGGGTTATTCAAATCTGGTTCAAACGGCAACAGATTTTTATCCTAATATGGGGATTCTTCATTTACCGTTATCTTCTTATGCAGGATTTTTCTTTGTGTGGGTATTCATCGGGTTATGTTCGCCGCATATTCTTATGAGAGTAGGTACTGCTAAGAGCCCGTTTGCAGCTTCTATTTCTCTTCATGGCGGCATGTTGCTGATTACTGTATTTTCAATATTAACGTCAATTGTTTTAGGAATGGGATCCAGAGGGGTTATGGGTGCTGAAGAAATTGCTAACAGAGATGCTGCGTTCTTGCTTCTGATAGAAAATATATTCGGGCCTGCCATGAGGGGGGTAACAGGCGCCGCAATATATGCAGCAATCATGTCAACCGCAGCAGGACTTCTTTTAGCAGCAGCAGCAGCTTTGTCCAATGACATTATTGCGAGAGTTAAAACAATGACAGAAAAACAGCAGACAGCAATGGGAAGTATCAGCGTACTGATTATTTCATGTGTTGTGCTGGCATTCTCTTTTAATCCGCCTGAATTTATTACCATCCTTTATACGCAGGCTATGAATTTTCTTGTTTGTTGCTTGATGATCCCAACTCTTGCAGGGTTATGGTGGAAAAGAGCAACGGCCAAGGGTGCGCTCTTAGCTATTTTAGGGGGAGGAATTTCTTATGCAATCCTATTCTTTGGCATGAATCTACCTACATTTTCAGAATTATTTATAGCGATGCCGATTTCTCTTATTTGCATGATCATTGGTAGCTTGGCTTCAACACCTCCAAGCGATGATATCATCATGATGGTTGCAAGCTGGCACGAAGAGTAAGCTTTATTTATAGTCTTTCAGAAGTTTGTAAAAGGAGGCAGCATATTTATGTATATTGAAATTCCAGCTACAAAGAAGAAAATAAAAACAACAAAAATCATTAAAAAGGCTTTAGCTGTTTTTCAAGACGATAAAAAACGGCATCATAATATAGGATTAGCTGATATTTCCGAGTATGATATCGAAATCAATGATAAAAGTTTTTACTATCCTTATTGGGTAGGTAAAATACGAACAGTTAAACAAAGACCAATCTATAAGCCGAAAGAGATTAACTATTATGTTATTTGTGACGCATTGGACAGAAGTTATATTGTACTACGGAATACACCTCCTACAGAAAAGTTTAAATGTGAAAAGAAAAATATGCTGCCTTCTATTGTTAATGAAGAATACTTTCTTAAAGAGATTATAGAGGAATCAAAAATTGATAGAATAGATAAACAGTTTATATGGGGAAAACCTTACAAAGAAACAAAAGAGCATAAAAAAATATATATTCCGATGTATCAGATCAGGATACGAAAGAAAGGGCAAAGAGAATACAAAATATACTATGCAAACCAGTATACAGGAGAGATTAAGCATGGAATTTAGATATAAATATATACGGAGTTTAGGAGGTTATTATGAAAGTAATTAAGAAAGTGGCCATGGTAGGTGCCGGGACAATGGGAAATCAGATCGCCATGCAGGTGG
>JAENZQ010000072.1 GCA_016841185.1 Anaerovorax odorimutans | reverse complement strand
TGGTGGTGTGAGAGGACGGTAAATAAATTAATTATTTACCTCCTACTCGATTAATCAGGCTTTTGTCGCTATACCCAAATAAAACGCTAATGGAGATATACGAAATTGTATATGGAAAAGCAGTTGGTAAAATATTATCCTTCATTTTATTTGCATCAATTCTTGCTATTGTTGCCGCAAACAGCAGAGAATTTGTCGAAATAATGAAGGTATATGACCTTCCGCAGAGTCCTCCGAGTTATCTTTTAATATTATTGTTTTCAGTCATAGGTGTTTTGGCTTACTGGGGCCTTGAGACAATAGCGCGGTTTTCGAAGCTGATGGGCTTTTTTCTGCTATTGGCGTACATTTCAGTTTTGGCTCTGTCTTTAAAATTATATGAAACCCATCGTCTCTTTCCTATTCTTGGATATGGGTTGGAAACAACAATTATGACAGGTATTCAAAGATCCTCAGCCTATGGTGAAATCATTATAATTGGCGTGATAATTGGTTCACTTCATGGAATTAAGCATGCCAAAAAGGCGGCTTATTTAAGCTTAGCCCTATCTGTTTCTATTATTTCGACAGCCTTGCTTGCGTTTACTCTTGCTTTTCCTTATTTTACTGGGGAGGAAATTACTGCTCCAATTTATCTAATGGTCACGCTTATTGAATATGGAGAGTTTATCCAAAGAATTGAACCTATATTCTTTTTCCTTTGGAATTTCAGTACGGTTATTTCTGTAGCAGTTTTATTCTATGTTCTGGTTATCCTATACGCTTTCATATTTGAGTTGGATGACAAAAGACCCATCATTATACCTTTGGGGATTATCGTCATTTTTCTGGCGTTGATTCCTCAAAACATTATCCAAGTTAAAGTAGGCATTGTGAATATGATCAGAAGCTATGGTTGGGCTTTCTATTTTATACCTCCTGTGGTTACGCTTGTGGTAGCGAAAATAACAAAGAGATATGGAGGCAGAACCCAATGAAAAAAATCATTTTAATTATTTTGGTAACAATGCTGATGTTAATTATGACCTCCTGTTATGATGCCAGAGAAGTTACTTCCGTTTCGTTTGTACAGATGATTGGAGTTGAACAAGGTATTTCAGATAAATGGAGAATCACTGTAAAAATAGCATCTATGCAAAACGGAGATGACAGCTCAAGCAAAGGGAGTGAATCATCACAGCAAACGCAGACAAAAACAATTACAATCGATGCACCTTCCTTTCATGGAGGGATTAATTTGATTAACGCAAATATGCCGCAAAAACTGGATTTCACCCATGCCGTATTGCTGGTGATCTCTGAAGATCTTGCACAAAGTGGTCTAATAGGGGAATATATAACGCCCCTCATTCGCTTTAGGGAAATAAGACGAACTTTAAATGTTATCGTTGTAGAGGGAAGTGCTCAAGAATTCGTCGAGAAGACAGAGGAATTTACAGGGGGCAGCCCTTCACGTTCATTATTGAAGCAAGGAGAAAATACTGGTTTTTATCCTCGAATCTCCCTGAATGATTTTTATAACGGTATTAAGTCAACTTATAGACAATCTGTCCTTCCTTTAGGAAATGTCCACAAGGAAGAAAGCTTTAAAGAGGATGGAAGAGCTTTTACCATGGAATTTACCAATACAGGTGAATTCTTTGCTGGAGACACACCAAGGAAGGGTGGCAATTCTATCGAATTGCTTGGCAGTGCTTTGTTTGTAGACGATAAAATGGTTGGTAAGCTAAATGGCCATGAAACAAGAATGATGATGTTAATCAGAGGAGAATTTAATGAAGGAATATTCACCATTCAAGACCCTAAATCTCCGGAGTGGATAATACCTATTGATACAAGACTATCAAGGAAGCCTGGTATTAGAGTTTCAATTGAAAACGGCTTGCCAATAATTAGACTGGAAATCAAAACAGAAGGAGACATATTAGCCATTCAAAGTGGTATTGATTATGAAAACGAAAAAATGATAAGTATTGTTGAACAGGAAATGGTTAAATATTTGGAGGAAGGTATCAATCGTGTTATCCGTAAGTGTCAATCGTTAAATACAGACCCGTTTAACTTTGGTAGATCGGCGGTAAGGCATTTTTCAACCATTCATGAATGGGAGAATTATAACTGGAATGAAAAATTCAAGGAAGCTAAAGTTGAGGTTAAGATAGATTTTAAAGTCAGGAGAACCGGTGGACTCTTGAGAACTTCAGATAATATGAGGGATGATTAATCAGATGAATATTTTTATAATGCTACTTATTATCAGTGTTGTAGCTTATACATTAAGCTACGCAAAATACAACTGGTCTATCCACAATAGGTTAGGGGCTATAGGTTTGGTACTCCTAACGGTAATTACATTTGTCATGGCAACGTTTATTTTGTTTGTTTTTGATTAATAAAGGGATTGAACAACTATGTTTCGGTATGTATGAGAAGATGAATTCAGAAGCCTTAACGTATTCTCACTTACTAAAACGTAATTACAAATAATACCAATTAAAAATTCCCCAAAAAACTATTGACATGAATAAAAAAATATGTAAAATAAATTCCGTAATTAGCACTCACGGGGCGAGAGTGCTAACAAACAATAAAATATAAAGGAGTTGTTAATCATGGCTGGATTAGTACCTTTCAACAGAAACAAGTTAAGTGTTAGGCCGACTGGCGGTTTTGAGGACTTCTACAACATGCTTGATGACTTTTTTAGCGATAGATGGTTCCCAAGCAGAAGTCTGGCCGCTGATACATTTAAAGTGGATGTTCAGGAACATGAAAATGAGTACTGCATCGAAGCTGAAATGCCGGGTGTTAAAAAAGAAGTAATAAACCTTGAATTAAATGAAGGGAAGCTTACTATCTCTGTGAACAGAGAAGAAGAAGTTGAGGAAAATAAGAAAAACTATATTCACAGGGAAAGACGCATAAGTTCGATGCAACGTGCTGTTTACTTAGCTGATGCTGAATCTGAAGGAATTAAGGCAAAACTTGAAAATGGTGTACTCAATATCACCATCCCCAAACTAAAGAAAGCCGACAACACAATAAAAATTGATATTCAATAAGCAAAGAATGCACATCGGTTGCCCCGCTGATGTGCATTAAATTTTAGGTTAAGAATGATGTGCTGGTAATCAAAGATTGCACCCGTATTCTAGCAATGCACACCCCTTCTTTAAAATCGTTGAAAGATTGCTATAGGGGTGTGCATTGTATCATTTTATAGTAGATTAGCCAA
>JAENZQ010000037.1 GCA_016841185.1 Anaerovorax odorimutans | reverse complement strand
GACCTTAAGATCATCGATACAAAAATTAGGAATTCTTTCATTTTTTATTTCTTCTGTTTCATTTTCTCTTACATTATCATACTTTTTTTGTACCATGACAGGTTCTTTAATTTCTAAGACATCATCATCAATTTGTTGAGAAAAATCCGTATTGGTTTTCAATAATGATTTTATGTTAACTTGTTCTGTATTCTCTTCATATTGCTTCTGTTCGTCACTTTTCTTTTTCTCATTCTTCTTCTCAATTTTAGGTATAATGACAGGTTGTCTCAAAGCATCTATTAAAGCAGCCTCCATAAAATCTTCTATACCTTTTTCATTGAAAAATTTAATTTCTCTTTTATTAGGATGAATATTTACATCAATTAAATGAGGCTGTACTTTTAAAAATACAAATCCTGTGGGATACCTCCCTTCAGGCACCAATTCTTTATATGCATGGTTAAATATCTTATCTAAAACCTTACTCTTTATGATTCTGCCATTTACAAAGAAAATCTGATTTTTTTTGCTTGGCCGAGTATAAGAAGGTTTAGAAATATAAGCATTCATATCAAATCTGTCATTACTTGCCTGCGAATTTATTAATTTATCTCCGATTTCGGAGTTATAAATGCTTATAATGTTTTTATAAATATCATTTGTTCCTGTTGTTGAAAACAATATTTGACCGTTATTGATAATACGAAACCGGATATCTGCAAAAGCAAGGGCTATTTTAGATAAAAAGTCTATGATCAAATTGGACTCTGCCGAATCCGTTTTTAAAAATTTCTGTCTCGCCGGCACATTATAAAACAAATCCGACACAATAATAGTCGTACCATCGGTACAACCGATTTCATTTTTCTTTTTAACCAGCCCACCGGACAGAAAAAGCTGTACCCCTGTCCTGTTTGATTTTGTTTTTGTGATGATCTCAGTGTGAGAAACCGCAGCAATACTGGAAAGTGCCTCGCCTCTGAAACCCAAAGACGATATATTGTCCAGGTCTTCCACATTTTTAATTTTACTTGTAGCATGCCTTTCAAAAGCAGCTTCCACATCTTCAGGCAGTATCCCTGCACCATCATCGGTAACACGAATATAGTTTTTTCCGCCTTGCTTTATTTCTACGATAATGGTTTTCGCGCCGGCATCAATAGAATTCTCCACCAATTCTTTTACAATAGAAACCGGCCTGTCCACCACTTCACCGGCTGCAATTTTATTGGCCGTTTCTTCAGAAAGCCTTATAATCCTACGTTCCTCCATCTCAATCACCCACTTCCTCTGCCTCATGAATCAATTCTTCCAGAATATTTAAAGCTTGAACCGGAGTTATATTCACTATATCAATAGACTTCAGCCGATCAATAAGCTTTTTGTTTTTAATATCAAATAAAGAAATCTGTTCTTCAAATTCTTTACGTATATTGGATATAGAATGGGTACGCTCGCTTTGATTTTCAAGCTCAGTCAATTTTTTTGCCGCATTTAGTAAAAGTTCTTCCGGAACACCTGCCAGTCTGGCAACTTGAATGCCATAGCTTTGACTGGCACAGCCTTCCATGATCTTATGAAGAAAAATGATCTCATTATCTTTTTCTTTAACGTCTACATTTAAATTTTTGACTCCCCGGATGGACCCCTCCAATTGGGTCAATTCATGATAATGTGTTGCAAACAATGCTTTTATTTTCTTCAAATGGCTGCACATATACTCTACCACTGCCCATGCAATACTTAATCCGTCATATGTACTGGTTCCCCTTCCGATTTCATCCAATATCACAAGGCTCTTTTCAGTGGCATTATTTAAAATATAGGCCAACTCACTCATTTCCACAATAAATGTACTCTGTCCCTGAGAAAGATTATCTGAAGCTCCGATTCTGGTAAAAATACGGTCCACAATACCGATCTGCGCATCCTCTGCAGGAACAAAACACCCGATTTGGGCCATTAATACAATAATGGCTGTCTGCCTCATATAAGTTGATTTTCCGGACATATTAGGGCCGGTGATCAATAAGAAACTGTTCAAATCGGAACCAATATAGGTATCATTGGAAATAAACATGCCATTCTTGATAGATAATTCAACCACCGGATGCCTTCCTTTTACGATATTGATGATTCCCGAACTGTTAACTTTTGGCTTAATATAGTTTAATTTTTCACTTACGTCACCGAAAGAAACCAGCACATCTAAATTGGCAATGCTGTCTGCCGTTCTTTGAATGGTTTCGATACAAGCTTCAATCTTATCCCGGATATCAGAAAAAATTTCATATTCCAGCTGATTGATTTTAACCTCCGCATTCAAAACTTTAGATTCTACATCTTTTAATTCAGGCGTTATAAATCGCTCACAATTGGCTAAAGTCTGTTTCCTGATATAGTTTTCCGGCACAAGATGATAATAAGATTTTGTCACTTCAATGTAATATCCAAAGACTTTATTAAAGCCTACTTTCAAAGATTTGATCCCTGTATTTGTCCGTTCGGTATTCTCCAGATTTGCAATCCACTGCTGTCCTTTGGATATGGAGGATTTTAGATCGTCCAAATCACTGTTATATCCTTCCTTTATCAGACCGCCTTCTTTTATGGTGTAGGGAGGATCATCGACAATGGCTTCAGAAATCAATCCGCATATAGCCTTTAAAGGGTCAATGGTATTAAAAAGCTGTTTCAGTAATGACGTCTCAAGGATTTCCAGATCACTCCTGATGTCCGGCAATACTTGCAAAGAGTTTTTAAGGGCAATCAGATCCCTGCCGTTGGCAGTTCTGCATGCAATTCTGCCGGAAAGTCTTTCAAGATCATATACTTTCTTCAGGGACTCTTTTAAATTGTTTCGGATCATACTGTTCTCATAAAGAGCTTCCACCGCATCCAGTCTCAGCCGAATCCCTTCTAAGGTATTCAAAGGCTCTTTGAGCCATTGCTTCAGCTTTCGCCCGCCCATAGCAGTATTTGTCTTGTCCAGAACATTCAGCAACGATCCTTCTGTTCGTTTATCGGAGGCCGTCTCCACCAGCTCTAAATTTTTTAAAGTCGCTTTATCTAACGACATATGATTGCTTAAATCATAAAGGCTTATTCTATTCATATGTAAAAGCGTGCTATTCTGCGTCTCATAAAGATATCCTAAAAGTGCCCCTACTGCTCTGACGGTATAAACATTTTCATCCAGCCCCAAACCTTTCAGTGTTTTCACTTTAAAGTGACTCTTGATACATTCTGCGGAAAAGTCTTCTTTAAAATAGTAATCCTTAATCGTATTTACAAATGCATCTGTCACATAAGAGAGGTCTTCTAACCCTCTTTCATCTTCATAATTCAAATAATCATTCATGATGATTTCACTGGGCCTGATTTTGACAATTTCATTCAATAATTTGCTCAGGTATTTTTTACCGGATATAAGGGTTGCTTTTAATTCTCCTGTTGAGATATCCGCAAATGCAAGACCTGCCCCTTCGTCATCTGCATAAATTGAAAGCAAATAATTATTGTCTTTTTCTCTTAGCATATTAGGGCTGATTACCGTTCCCGGCGTAACAATTTTTATGACTTCCCGCTTAACGATTCCCTTTGACTGCGAAGGGTCTTCCGTTTGTTCGCAAATGGCAACCTTATAACCTTTATTTATCAATTTGGCTATATAATTCTCTGCAGAATGATGAGGAACGCCGCACATTGGTGCTCTTTCCTCCTGTCCGCAATCTCGTCCGGTAAGCGTTATTTCCAGTTCTCTTGATGCAGTTATGGCATCGTCAAAAAACATTTCATAAAAATCTCCAAGCCGAAAAAATAGAATACAATCCTTATGCTTTTCTTTTATTTCAAAATATTGTTTCATCATTGGTGTTAAGTTCTTCATGTTTTCCTCCGGTCAAGCGACATATTTTATTAATATTTTACATTAATTCTGCTGATAATAAAAGAGAAGGAGGTGTATGATGGCAAAAAATAAAACAAAGGAAAAGGACATGTCCAAACCTATAGAAAACCATAAGACAGCTGCATGGGCAAATATCGAAGACCTTTATCCTGTATCGAATGTAGCCCGACCAGACGAAGATCAAGTGATCAACGCCAAAGAATATGTTGATACCAATGAAAAATAGGCTCCTTTACGGAGCCTATTTTTCATTGTAGACAATTGAATACTGTTGTGTAAATATTCCAATTTATAAGCTATTTGGCGGCTGTTAAAAACTCATTGTATCAGTTAAAAATGAATAAGCCTGTATAAATATAAATCCTTTGAGAGTTTGGGTTAGAAAATAGAGATAAGATATTCATCAAAAATCGTGAAGCAAGCAGGACGCTTGCTTAGCTTCTACGAGAGACACGATGTCTTGTTTAGAAGTGTTAGATTTTTTCTGAATATGGAATCTTCTTTTCTCCAAATTTGATACGGATGATTATCTGTACAGGTTTATTCAAAAGAAGATTATATGTTAACTTTTTCAACAATCTCAAATAGGATCCTTTACGGAGCCTGTTTTAAAGTATTTTGTTTTCAGAAAGCCGCTTGTATCTTTCATATCTTTCTTTGGCGTGTTTCTCTGCTATATCGTACATTTCCCCGGCAATATCCGGGAATACATTTTTAAGCTGGGTGAATCGGACCTCTCCGTCGATGAAATCTTTAAAAGGTATGGTAGGCTCTTTTGAATCCAGCGTAAATGGATTTTCTCCCTTTTCCTTTTTATCGGGGTTATAGCGATACAACTGCCAATGTCCTGATTCCACTGCCTTTTTCTCTTCGAAAATACTGGTTTCCATTCCCTTTTTTATACCATGGCTGACGCAGGGAGCATAAGCTATGATCAAAGAAGGGCCTTTGTAGTTCTCTGCTTCCGTAATGGCTTTCAAAGTCTGATTCATATCGGCACCCATGGAAATCTGAGCCACATACACATATCCGTAACTCATGGCCATCAACCCCAGATCCTTTTTGCGAATTTTTTTCCCTGAAGCAGCAAACTTTGCAACTGCCGAAGTTGGCGTAGCCTTTGAAGATTGGCCCCCTGTATTGGAGTACACTTCCGTATCCATAACGAATAAATTGATGTCGTCTCCGGAAGCAAGTACATGATCCAACCCCCCATATCCGATATCGTAAGCCCATCCGTCACCGCCGATGGACCATACAGATTTTTTGATGAGAAAATCCTTTTTCTCCATTATCTCATCTATTATCCTATTGCCTTCTATGTTGTGGCCCTTGATAGCATCCATTACTTGTTTCGTGTTTTTCTTTGAAGCCTCTCCATCCTCCATATCTCTTATCCATTGTGAAAATGCTTCTTTGATATCATCCGGAAGATCGGAATCCGATGCCTCAAGCATCAAATCCATTATGCGTTCTCTGATCTGTTTTACGCCCAAATACATCCCATAACCGTATTCGGCATTATCTTCAAACAATGAATTTGCCCAAGCCGGTCCTTTGCCTTCTGCCGTAGTTGAATAAGGGATTGACGGAGCGCTGGCTCCCCATATGGAGGAGCAGCCTGTAGCATTGGCAATCAACATCCGGTCTCCAAAGAGTTGGGTCAAAAGCTTTATATAAGGTGTCTCGCCGCAACCCGGACAAGCACCGTTAAATTCAAGCAAGGGCCTTATAAACTGGCTTCCTTTAATGGTATTTTTATTGACATACTCTGCTTTATCTGTGAGCGTCATTGCATATTCCCAGTTTTCTGCTTCAGCTTCTATTTCTTCTTCCGCCGGCTTCATAATCAAAGCCTTTCCTTTTGCCGGACATATATTTGCACAATTATAACAGCCTGTGCAGTCAAGAGGTGACACCTGAACACGCATTCTGAATTTTTCCAAACCCTTTCCTACAGCCTTTTTTGTTTTAAAGGACTCCGGTGCTGCTTCCACTTCTTTATCATTTAAAAGAAACAGTCTTACCGTCGCATGTGGACATACATAAGAACAAAAACCGCATTGAATACATTTGTCTATCTGCCATTCCGGAACCATAACAGCTATCCCTCTTTTTTCATATGCCGTAGTACCTAAAGGGAAAGAACCATCCTCCATGCCTTTAAAAGCACTGACCGGCAATTCATCCCCCTCTTCCCGGGCCATTATCCTTTGTATTCTTTTTACGAATTCAGGTTCGTCCTTAACGGTTTCTTCTTTGCTTTCTGCTGCATTCATCCATTTTTCAGGCGCTTGAACTTTTTTAATTTTTTCTATCCCTTGATCAACAGCCAAATGGTTCATTTCAACAATTTTTTTACCTTTTTTCCCATAAGTCTTTTCAATGGACTCTTTCAGATATTTAGCGGCTTCATCAATGGGTATGACCTTGGAAAGCTTAAAAAATGCAGATTGCATGATCATATTGATTCGATTGGAAAGTCCTATTTCCGAAGCAATGGATATGGCATCTATGATGTAGAAATTAATATCATTTTTTGCAATATATTTTTTTATGGAAGCAGGCAAATGCTCATCCAACTCTTCTATAGTCCAAGGGCAGTTCAATACAAATGTCCCTCCCGGCTTTAACCCTTTCAAAATATCGTAATGATTAAGAAATGAACTGTTATGGCAAGCAATATAATCTGCCTCATAGACAAGATATGGTGAATGTATCGGCTGTTTTCCAAACCGAAGATGAGAAATCGTTGTTCCCCCTGATTTCTTGCTGTCATAGGAAAAATAACCTTGAACATAATTATCTGTATTGTCGCCAATTATTGAAATAGCTGCTTTGTTGGCACCCACAGTTCCGTCGGATCCCAATCCCCAGAATTTACAGCTGATGGTACCTTCAGGTACCGTGCTAATCGCATCTTCTTCAGGTAAGGATGTTTGGGTTACATCATCTACAATACCGATTGTAAAATTGTTTTTCGGCTCGTCCTTTTTCAAATCTTTATATACGGCAACAATCTGAGAGGGTCTCGTATCTTTTGACCCTAATCCGTATCTGCCTCCTGTTATCCGGACATTCAATTGATTCAATGCCTTTACAACATCAAGATAAAGCGGTTCTCCCGTTGCTCCCGGCTCCTTTGTACGGTCCAGGACAGCAATTTTTTTAACGGTAGAAGGTAAAACCTCCAGTAAATGCTTTTCCGAAAAAGGCCTGTACAAATGGACACGTACCGACCCGACTTTTTCACCCTGTGAAACTAAATAATCCACTGTTTCATCAATGGTGTCACAAACTGATCCCATAGCAATAATTACTGATTCGGCATCTTCCGTCCCATGATAATTGAAAGGTTTATACTGACGCCCTGTTATCTGATTCATTGAGTTCATATAACCTTCAACGATATCCGGAACATTTTCAAAAAATGAATTCTGTACTTCCCTCCCCTGAAAGTATATATCGGGATTCTGTGCAGTTCCTCTTACAACAGGATGTTCAGGGTTCAATGCACGGTCCCGGAAATCTCTGATAGACTGATGGTCAATAAGTTTTTTTATGTCATCATATTCAAAGACATCGATTTTTTGATATTCATGAGAGGTTCTGAATCCGTCAAAAAAGTGGATGAAAGGTATTCGTGTTTTTATAGCGGAAAGATGCGCCATGAGTCCCAAATCCATAACTTCCTGAACATTAGAGGATGCAAGTATCGCCGCGCCGGTCTGCCGGCAGGCCATCACATCCTGGTGGTCACCGAAAATGGATAGTGCATGGGTTGCAATGGCTCTTGCAGAGACATGTAAAACACCAGGTAATAATTCTCCCACCATTTTATATATATTCGGCACCATCAGCAAAAGGCCTTGTGATGCCGTATAGGTGGATGCCAGAGCCCCTGAAGCAAGAACTCCGTGCATGGCACCTGCCGCACCGCCTTCCGATTGCATTTCCACCACTTTTACTTCCTGACCAAAAACATTTTTTTCCCCGTGAGCAGACCATTCGTCAACTTTTTCCGCCATCGGTGATGATGGTGTAATGGGAAAAATTGAAGCAACCTCCGTTAATGCATAAGAAGCATATGCTGCAGCCTGATTCCCATCCATCGTTTCATATCGTGACATATTTGAATCTCCTTTTCTTTTCAATTCATGCATTTATTAGTATTTCCCAACCTTTAGAAAAATAATGATAAAAAACATAAGTCCATTCATTGATAATGAAATTTTTACCTCAAGCCATCAGATAGAATTCTATTTTTTTACACAATATGATAAAATATAGCCTAATAATATATATGGGGAGGATAAGTATGTTTGAATGGAATGAATCTTTTGCAACCGGAATAAAGGAAATAGACAGCCAGCATCAAAGGTTGTTTGAGATAGGTCAGGAAATCGATGTTCTGCTTGGAACTTATCTGGATGAAAGCACCCTTGATCATGCTCTGGAATTAATCAATGAACTCAAAGACTATACAGAATATCATTTTAATACGGAAAAAAAGCTATTTATAAAATATAATTATCCGGATATGGGTGCTCATTTGGTACAACATGAAAAGTTTATCGAATACCTGAAATCGATTCATCCGGACGAAGTCAAAGAAAATCAGGAAGAATTTTTGCATGATCTTCTCAATAAAATAGCCCAGTGGATTTTTAAACATATCAATAACTCTGATTTCAAATATGTACCTTTTCTAAAAAATATGATGAAGTAAGTCGGCAATTTCACTGAAAAGAACCAAATAACCCGGGAGTTTTGCACTCCCGGGTATCGTATCTATTTACCGTATTATATTTTATATTTCATTCAATAAATTTGCCATTTCTATAGCTGTTACTGCAGCCTCAAATCCTTTGTTTCCTGATTTCGTTCCGGCACGTTCAATAGCCTGTTCAATAGACTCAGTAGTAAGAACTCCAAAAACAACCGGTATTTCTGTATTTAATGAGACCTGAGCTATACCTTTACTTACTTCATTTGCTACATAATCAAAATGAGGCGTCGCGCCTTTTATAACTGCTCCGAGGCATATGACTGCATCATTTTTCCCTGACAATGCCATCTTTTTAGCCATTAAAGGTATTTCGAAAGCTCCCGGTACCCAAGCCACTTCTATATCATCATCTGACGCCCCATGTCTTTTAAGCCCGTCCAAAGCTCCTGTCAATAGTTTTCCTGCAATGAATTCATTGAACCTGCCTACCACTATTCCAAATTTCAGCCCTCGGGCTATAAGCTGTCCTTCATATATTTTCATATCCTGATTTCCTTTCTATAGAATGTGTCCTAATTTTTCTTTTTTTGTTTTCAAATAATTAGCATTGATAGCATTAGTCTCTATTTGAATCGGTATCCTTTCTACTATTTCAATTCCGTATCCGGAAAGTCCGGAAATTTTTCTGGGATTGTTGGTTAACAGCCTTATCTTCTTAACTCCTAAATCAGCCAATATCTGGGCGCCAATGCCATACTCCCTTTTATCTTCAGGGAAACCTAATGCGAGATTTGCTTCAACCGTATCCATACCCTGATCTTGTAAATGGTAGGCTCTTAATTTGTTTATCAACCCTATGCCTCTTCCTTCCTGCCGCATATACAATATAATGCCGCATCCTTCTTCATCCACCTGCCTCATAGCAGCTGCAAATTGATCGCCGCAGTCACATCTTAATGAACCGAAAGCATCCCCTGTCAAGCATTCAGAATGCACTCTTACAAGAATCGGCTCTTCGCTTCTGACTTTTCCTTTTATCAGAGCAATATGATGCTCACCGTTTAACCGATTCTCATATCCGATAATCTTAAAATTCCCATACTTAGTAGGCAGTTCTGCCTCTGTAATTCTTTTCACCAAAACTTCTGTCTTGAAACGATATGCTATCAGATCCGTTATCGTAATAATTCTTAAATCATGTTTTTTTACATAATCCATCAGATCCTTGCCTGTTGCCATTGTCCCGTCTTCATGCATGATTTCGCAAATAACACCTGCCGGATAGAGTCCTGCTAATCTGGCTAAATCAACAGCCGCTTCCGTGTGCCCTGCCCGCTTCAGCACACCTCCTTCTCTTGCTGCAAGGGGAAAAATATGCCCGGGTTTTCTGAAATCAGCCGGCATGGCATCCTTATCGATCAATTTTTGTATTGAATATGCACGCTCATAAGCAGAAATCCCGGTTTTTGTATCTGCAGCATCAATTGATACGGTAAACGCCGTCTGATGATTGTCCGTATTATGTTCTACCATCTGAGGAATATTCAATTCCATTAATCTTTTTCTTTCCATAGGCATACAAACCAAGCCTCTGGCATGCTTGACCATAAAATTAACTGCTTCAGGAGAAACTTTTTCAGCTGCTATGATCAAGTCCCCTTCGTTTTCTCTATCTTCATCATCTACAACAACAACCATTTTTCCATTTCGAATATCCGAAACTGCATCTTCTATCTTGCCGAATCCATTCATCTTATCACCTTTCTCAATTATGATCTTTGATTTAATATCTATTATTATGGTTAAAACATTTTGATATAGAAAATCTCTGATTTCCTGCCTAAGCACATGATCATACTACACAAAACCGTTGGTATACAAGAAATCCATATCAATATTCTGCTTTTTATCATCCTTTTTATCGTGTTTAAATAATTTCTCGATGTACTTTCCTATTAAATCACATTCTATATTCACTTGTTCTCCGATTTTTTTTGTCAGAAGGATGGTCATATTTTTTGTATGGGGTATGATGGATACCTTGAAAATATACTCATCTGCATAAGCAGCTGTCAGACTGATTCCGTCTACTGCAACAGACCCGTTGTTAATAATATATTTCAAAATATTTTCTGAAGCCGAAATAATGACCCATACCGCATTTTCCTCCCTTTTTATATCCTTTATAACCCCGGTCCCGTCAATATGACCGCTCACAAAATGCCCGCCTATTCTGCTATCGGCTTTTAATGCCCTTTCCAGATTTACTTTACTGTAAGGCTGTAATTGTTCAAGATTTGTTTTTCTCATGGTCTCTGCCATTACATCGACATTAAAATAATGAGATGTATAACTTGTAACCGTTAAACAAATTCCGTTAACAGCAATACTATCTCCCGACTTTACACCCTTTAAAATTTTTTCGGCACCAATAACCAGTTTTGCAGACTTTTCTCCTTTTATAACGGATCGAATAATCCCGATTTCTTCTACTATTCCGGTAAACATCTTCTCAGTCACTCTTTCCTGTATAGGCTTCTATCATTAAATCTTCTTTAAATCTTAATATCTCCATTCTATCCAGCATAATACAATCTTTAATCCGGGGAAAACCTTCTCCTCCTACTGGCGTGGGTGCATCGATACCGCCAATAATTTTGGGAGCAATAAAAGCTATAATTTTGTCAATCAAGCCTTCCTTGAGCATGCCGGCATTTAAAGTGCTCCCCCCCTCTATCAAAACACTGTCAATTTTTCGTTTCCCCAGAGCCCGGATCAAAAATGACAGATCCACCTGATTATTTTTAATGGGCGTGAACAGTATTATTGCACCTTTATCTTCGATGACTTTTATTTTTTCATCAGGAGCAAGTTTTGTCGTTGCAACAATGGTTTTTGTAGTCTCATCACAATTAAGCACTTTAGAATCTGCCGGAATTCGTCCTTTTGTATCTACAATGACCCTTACCGGATTTTTAGTATTCTTCTTATCCAGTCTTACGGTAAGGAACGGGTCATCTTTCAATACGGTTTCAATCCCTACCATTACTGCAGACGATTGGTGCCGTAGCTGGTGGACATATTCTCTTGACAATTCATTTGTGATCCATTTTGAATCGCCTGTATACGCGGCAATCTTTCCGTCAAGGGACATAGCCGTTTTCAGTATACAAAATGGCAAGCCCGTTGTGATATATTTAATAAATATTTCGTTCAATCTTTCAGACTCTTTTCTTAAAACTCCTGATACTACCTCTATCCCCTTTTCTTTTAATTTGCCGATACCTCTGCCTGATACCAACGGGTTTGGGTCCTCCATTGCAATGATGACTTTTTTGATACCTTTTTCAATAATTTTATCGACACATGGAGGTGTCTTGCCAAAATGAGAGCAGGGTTCCAATGTGACATATAATGTAGAGCCTGCAACATCTTCGGTAGAATGTTCCAATGCATTTATTTCTGCATGTGGTCCTCCGTACTGCTCATGGGCTCCGAATCCTATGATTTTACCCTCTTTGACAATAACTGCACCAACCATGGGATTCGGATTTACATGACCACGGCCGGATTCAGCCAGTTCCAAAGCTTTGTACATGAATTTAACGTCTATTTTTTTCACCTCCTTTAATTAAAAACCCTGGAATTATTATTTCCAGGGCGTTCTTGCAATAAACCGAATCATCCAATTCGAGAATATAAAAATAACACTTCTTCCATCCAGACTTTACTGTCGGTACTGGAATTACACCAGTTCTGCCCAAAGGCTCGCGGACTTTACCGCCGGTCGGGAATTTCACCCTGCCCTGAAGTATTTTTTATTTAATTATAGTTATTTTAACATATCCGTATATCTGTGTAAATAATTATTATATTAATAGTATTCCACATAAACCCGCTTATCCATATCTGAAAGAAGCTGGACCAATTCATCGATTACCTTAGATTTCCTGTCACAGTCAAGGGTGGAAATCACGCCTCTGTAGCTTGGATTTTCTGCTCTTCCGATATACATTTTTATTGTAGTTGCATAATCCGTCATTAATTGAGCCAGTAAAGAAGCTGCATCCTTTTTATCATAAAAAGAATCCACCGTTTTGGATACTTTGCTTTCTTTCAATATTTGGACGCATTTGGTCAGAGTCAGCAATCCCTCCGTAACTAATTCTATTCCCCTCATGTATCCTGATGGAGGGATATTCACATCAAAATATTCTAAATTGGTACAAATTTCCTTACCTGTCACCCGGGAAACAATATTAGAAGTTGTACCGCCGCATATAACTTTTTTCCCTTCAGAGCCAATAAATCTTGCCACGACCTCTTCATCTTTATTTCTGTCCTGAGGCGGCCCTACCATAATATTCAAAGGCCTTGACTGTGATACTTGTATCCCTACTGCAGTAGCATCGTCCCCGGGCTTTCCATCATACATATGCTTACATACCTTCATCAATTCATTGGTAATTTTAGTAATATGACTCTTTTCACCGATATCTTTAAGATATTGAGAAACATTCTTTCTCTGCCATCCGAAATTTAATGTACTTCCTATACCGGCATGCACAATCCCGTCGCTGATCAGGAAAAGCTTATCTCCAGGCCGTAATACAAAATGAGATACTGCAATGTCCCTTCCTTCTATTTCTATCATATTTCTTGTATACTCAAAAATCTCGCTGCATTCGCTTTTGAGAAGAATCGCTTTGGGATTGTCATATTCAAATAAATCCACCTCTCCATAATGATTCATCTTAAGAATAGAAAAAGTAGAATAAGCCAGATCTCTGGTTTTGCAAACAGGCAATGTATCAGCCAGTGTCCTGACGATTTCATGGATAGATACTTTCTCTTTGATCAATTTGGAAGTGATGCTTGTGGTCAAAGTGGACAGAATATTGGCTTTCACACCGCTGCCTAATCCGTCCGCCAGTACCACCACATATCCGTCCTCGTTTTTTATAGTCTCCACATTATCTCCACAAAGTTCTTCACCATTTTTTATCAGTGATTTATGAACGACTTCAATTGTTGTGCTCATGATGATCCCCTTTATCTCTTACAAGCTCCATAAGTTTCAAAAGCAATACTTTGCTTTCTGCTGTCGTTTCACCCAATAGTCCTGCAACTTCCTGAGCAACTCTCATCTGCCGGTTGATAACTTCCTGTGCTTTTTCAAGAGTCTGCTCTTTAACTTTTTTCAACTGTTTTTCCTGTATCTCTTCTTTTGTGATATCTACTAAAATGCCCAATGCCAGATGATGTTCTTCAATATAACAGATGGTCTGACTCAGAATTAAATTCTCATTATTGTATAGTTTTTTATCCTCGATGTTGGTCTTACAAGCAATAACACAGGCAAAATCCGTATCATCCATAAACACCGAAAGAGGCTTTCCGATAATCTCTTCTCTTGATTCCTTCAGTATTCTTTCTGCTACCTGATTAACCTCCTGAACCTTCAAATGCTTATCTACTACAATAATGCCATTTGGTGTTGCATCAATGATGATATTGGCCAAAGATTCTGCCTTAGCCCGCATATAAGGCATGCACATTTCCAGTTCGGCCATTCCTTCACACACCGCTTCTGCTTTTCTCCTGCAGGAAGGATAACCGCAAGCCCCGCAATCCAATTCTTTTTCTTTTGACGTTTTACCGATGGCATGCAATACCTGTCGGATCTCTTTTTCATTGGGCTTATTGCTTCTTACAGCCTTTTTTTCAAATACTCTTGAAAAATCCGGGGTATCCGTACAAATGCCGCCTGACTTTTTCTCCAATTGAAGATCCTTGGAATTCAATGCTATAAACTCCTGTATTTTAAGCCTTCTCTCATACAAATTGGTTTTTGATCCTGATAAAGGACCTGCAATGCATCCTCCTTCACATGCCAGCATTTCTATAAACTGGTTTTTGATTCTACCGGCCTGTATATATTCAAGCATATCTATACAGTTATGAATCCCGTCAACCGTTATAATCTCCCGAGAAAGGACATCATGATCCAATTCAAGGGATTTCAGCATTCCTCCAGGCAGAGGATAGCTCCTTGATTTACAAACTTCTAAGTCTGCAGACATCATTTTGGTTTCTTCCTTCTGAGACCCGCTTTTAGATTTTTCTACCCAATTCATCAATTCGTCAAAGGACATGACTTCGTCGATGCATCCTTGCACAGACATATCTATTGCTTCCTCCTTCTTTGCTAAGCAAGGTCCGATGAATACCACCTTAACATCTTTTCCATACTTTTTCTTAAGCAATTTCCCATGAGCAATCATCGGCGAGACAACAGGAGCCAATTTTTCCATCAAATCCGGGTAATACTTTTCTATAAGGTTTTTGATCACCGGGCAGGCAGATGTAATCATCAGTCCATTTTTATTTTTACGATAAGCATCAAGATATTCCCCTGCTATCGCATCGGCGCCCCATGCAGTTTCCTCAATTTCATAAAACCCTAATTTCTTTATTTCCGGATATATATCCGAATAATAACAGGATGAAAAGACAGCAGGAAATGAGGGCGCAATAGAAGCAATTACTTTTTTCCCCGATTCGATAAGGCTTTGAACCCTTTCTGAATTGTTTTCTACGACTTTAGCCTGTTGCGGGCATTCAGACAAACAGGTTCCGCATAATATACAAAGAGATTCTATGATCTCCGCCTGGCTGTTTTTTATCCGTATCGCTTTAACAGGACAGTGACGGACACACCGATAACAATTTTTACAATTCGCCTGAGAAATGGATAATACACTCATCGCCGACCTCCAATAGTACCATTGAGTATTTCGTTTATTAATTTATCTACATCCTTTGATTCAACAGAAGTATAATAGTTATCGCCCACTCGGACCGTAGTCCCGGATGCACATTTACCAAGGCAAAAGCTTCCCTTTAATAGTATTTGATCATCAAGCCCTTTTTCCCTGATGATATCCTGAAATCTTTCTACAACAAGATATGCGCCTTTTGTATGACACGAACTACCGATACATACTGTTATTTCCGTCATTGTGCTGTCTCCTTAAATGATTCGATATATTGAATAACAGAAGCTTTATCTGTATGGGTAAAAAGCTCTCCGTCGATTTCTACCACAGGTCCTTCCGTACATTTTTCAAGGCAAAATGTTGCTTCAAGATTTACTGTATGAGTTAATTCTTTTTCTTTGATATATTGGTCCACTTCTTTATATAGGTCATAGGCACCTTTCAGATAACAGGAAGTCCCTATGCAAATTTTAATATTGATTGTCCCGCTTCCTTTTATTAATGGAATGCTGGATTCAAACCTTCGTCTTTGTCTGAATTGCGTATGCAAATGCTGATGAGCTTTTTTCGTGCCGACACCACCTAACCAATTTTCATACAGTTTTGTGATCATAGGATTATCGTTGGCTCTGCAAAGCTGGTTTTTATTATCTAAATCATAGAGCCCTTTCGCTCTTTTTTCCCTTGATCCGATATTTTTCTGTATGGGCTGACCTGCTCCTCCAATACAACCTCCTGGACAAGCCATTACTTCAACAAAATCATAGTGGGACCGGCCGGTACGGATTCTATCCATAAGGATTTTAGCATTGCTCAAACCGCTGACGACTGCAATTTTTAATTTCTTTCCTTTATGATCATAACTTGCTTCTTTGATTCCCTGGAAACCTCGCACAGCATGAAATTCTTTAACTTCTCCGTCTAAAACTCTTAAAGCAGCTTCTGCAACGCCTCCTGTAGATCCAAACAAAATACCGCCTCCTGTTGAAAAGCCAAATGGCATATCAAAAGGCTCATGCTTCAGTTTTTCTATCATAATACCTGCTTCTCTGATCATTCTTATCAGTTCCTGTGTTGTTAACACCACATCGACATCATAATGATCTCCGTGCTTAAATTCATCTCTTTTACACTCCTCCTTTTTAGCGGTGCATGGCATAATGGATAAAACAGTAATATCACTGCTTTCCAATCCAAGCTCTTTTGCATAATAGTCCTTTACAAATGAACCAAACATCTGCTGCGGGGATTTACATGTAGAAAGATTTTTCGTAAAATCCGGATATTTTAATTCCACATATTTCACCCATGCAGGACAGCAGGATGTAAAGAGCGGAAGGTTCAAGCCTTTTTCGATCTTATCTTCCAGTTCTTTTGCCTCTTCCATTACAGTCAGATCTGCAGAAAAACATGTATCGAAGACCTTGTTGACACCAATAGTTTTTAAAGCAGAAACAATTAAATTTTCACAGGCCCCCCCGTCCTTAAGTCCAAAAGCTTCCCCAAAAGCCACACGTACCGCAGGTGCAATTTGTGCAACAACATATTTACTGTCATCATTTATTGCCGACCAGGCTTCTTCAATATTGGACTTAACGGAAATAGCTCCGGTGGGGCACACTGCTGCACACTGGCCGCAGCCTACGCAGTTGACTTCCGAAAGCAATTTATTAAAAGCTGGCATTACTGCCGCATCTGCTCCTCTATACGCAAAACCAATGACTCCGACACCCTGCACTTCCTGGCACATTCGGACACAATCTCCGCACAATATACATTTATTCGGATTTCTGGTAATGGAAAAGCTGCTGTTATCGACCTCTATATTTTTTATATTCCCTGAAAACCTGACTTCCTCTATCCCCATATCGGATGCCAGTTTACGAAGTTTACAATCATCATTTTTATGACATGTAGTACACTCCCTATCATGTCCTGCAAGCAGCAATTCAAGCGTTACCCTTCTTTGCTTTTGAAGCTTATCTGTATGCGTTTTGATTTTCATGCCTTCCTTTGGCGGCGTTGAACAAGCTGCAATCAGTTGTTTTTTTTCATTTTCCACAAGACACATACGGCAAGCTCCGTAAGTACTCAGTTCTGAGTGATAGCAAAATGTAGGCAATTCAATTCCGTAATTGTGAATCACTTCCAAAAGATTCTTTTCATCTGTAAAAGATACTTCTCTTCCATTTATGGTTAAAGTTTTCATTCTAAGCTTCCTCCTTTATCGCGTTAAACGGGCACGCCGTAACACAAGCACCGCATTTTATACAGGATTCCGTATTAATCATAAATGCTTTTTTTAATTCTCCTGAAATTGCACCTGTAGGACATACTTTGGCACATTTGCCGCATCCTTTACAAGCGGAATCCTCAATCCTGTATTTTTTAAATGCCTCGCATTGCCCTGCCGGGCACATATGATATTTCACATGCGCCATGTACTCATCCCGGAAATACTGAAGAGTTGTTAAAACAGGATTCGGAGCTGTTTTTCCAAGACCGCATAAAGAACCTCTTTTTACAACTTCCGCCACTTCTTCCAGAAGCGAAATATCTTCTATCGTACCCTGTCCCTTTACGATTTTCTCCATGATGTTTAACATAACCTTAGTCCCTTCCCTGCATGGTACACATTTTCCGCAGGATTCTTTTTGTGTAAAATTCATGAAAAACCTTGCTACTTCCACCATGCAGGTTTTCTCATCCAGTACAACCATTCCTCCGGAGCCAATCATTGCACCTAAATTATCTAAGGAATCAAAATCCAAGGGTGTATCCAAATGCTCCGGCGTAAGACACCCTCCTGAAGGACCGCCTATCTGAACTGCTTTGAAAGACTTGTTTTCCGGTATACCGCCTCCTATGTCGTATATTATTTCCCTAAGCGTTGTTCCCATGGGTACTTCTATCAGCCCGGTATTGTTGATATTTCCTGTAAGCGCAAAAGCTTTTGTTCCGGGGCTGTTCTCAGTTCCGAGCTTTAAATACCAATGGGCCCCATTTAGAATAATTAACGGTACATTTGCAAATGTTTCTACATTATTCAGCACAGTTGGCTTCCCAAACAAGCCTTTTTCGGATGTTCGGGGTGGCCGTGTCCTGGGCATTCCTCTGTTGCCCTCAATAGACGAAGTCAGTGCACTGCCTTCTCCACATACAAATGCACCTGCACCTTTGTTGATTTTAATATCAAAATTAAAATTACTGCCTAATATATCAGTTCCAAGAATACCGAAGTCTCTGGCCTGCATAATTGCTGTTTTAAGCCTTTTTACTGCAAGAGGGTACTCAGCTCTTACATAAATATAACCCTGCCGTGCACCGGATGCATAACCTGCAATAATCATTCCCTCTATGACCCTGTGAGGGTCTCCTTCCATTATACTTCTGTCCATAAAAGCACCGGGATCTCCTTCATCTCCGTTGCAAACAACGTATTTGATATCAGATTTTTGATTATAAACCTGAAACCATTTTTCTCCGGCGGGAAACCCTCCGCCTCCACGTCCTCTCAGCTTTGCTGTTATCACTTCCTGACATATCTCCTCAGGAGATAATTCAAAAATCTTACTGAGAGCAGAATATCCGCCGTTTGCAATATACTCCTTAATATTTTCAGGATTGATCTTTCCGCAGTTTTCAAGCACCACTCTTTTCTGTTTGCTGTAAAATGGTATATTTTCATATGAAAAATGTATCAGTCCTTTTCCCGGCTCTTTATATAGCAGACGTTCAACGATTTCGCCCCTTGAAGCCTTTTCTACTATTTCCTCCGCATCCTCAACTTTTACTTTCACGTAAAAATATTTCTGCGGCATGATCATAACAATAGGTCCCATTTCGCAAAAACCGTGGCATCCGCTGGGTGAAACATTTATCCCTTCCTCTTTATTCAAATCAATATCGATATATAAATCCTTTTCTATCAATAATTTCTTCATGGCTTCATATATTTTCAATGAACCGCTTGAAACACACCCGGTCCCGGCACAGACCAGTATTCTCATCTTCTCTCTGTCAATTTTTCTTTTATATGACATTGCTAAATCTGTTATACTATGATTACTGTTCATTATTTACCCGCTCCCTCTTAATTATTTCCTCCAGTATCATCTCTGCTTTTTCAGGTGTCACTTTCCCATGTACCTCTTCGTTAATCATGATAGCCGGTGCCAGCCCGCAGGCTCCAATACAGGAAACTGTCTGTAACGTGAATAATAGATCGTCTGTAGTATCTTTATTTTCTGTCAATCCTAATTTTTTTCTTAATGCTACGATCAATTCCGTTGATTTTCTCACATGGCAGGCAGTACCGTCACAAATTCGAATAATATATTTTCCCTTAGGCGCTAAAGAAAAATTTTCATAAAAGGTCGCAACTCCGAAAACTTTGGAAGGAGAAATATGGACGGCCATTGCAATATAATTTAATATTTCTTCCGGCAAATACCGATATTCTTCCTGTACTTCCTGTAAAATACTGATGAGTTCACTTGGATCGCTATGATGAGCTTCAATGATTTCATTAACTTTTAGAAAATTTCTGTTTAGACTTTTAATATCCGACAAAACAATTCCCCCTTATTACTTGAATATTGTTATTTTTTTAACACTTTCTTATCTTCATTCTATTTGGATTAAATGCTTTTGTCAATGAAATTTCTCATTTTTTCAAAGATTTCTTTTTTGTTTATGAATTAATTCATAAAAACAGCCCTGTTATTATGTTAATATATTAACATAATAACAGGGCTGTACTCCGAAAAACTCATTTATTATTATAAAAGCAATAAGCCATGTATAAATTCAAATCCTTTGATAATTTGGTAAAGAAAAAAGAGATGAGATGTTAATTAAAAAACCGCAAGCCAAGCAGAATTTTTGCTCCTTTTCAACAGCCTAAAAAAAAGAATCTTGAAAAAGATTCTTTTTTTAATACATTATTCTGCTGTTTGAAAAATAATATCTACCCTTCTGTTAAGTCTTCTTTGCGCCCATGTTCTATTACTATTGACGGCATAATCCGAGCCATTGCTTATTACTTCCATCCGGTCAGAAGAAATACCGTTTTGCCGGAGATATTCAGCAACTTCCTGTGCTCTTTTAAGGGCAAAAGCCTCATTGATTTTGCTTTCGTATTCATTTAATACTCTTTTATGTAATGTTGCACAGTTTCCTTCAATACGGATTTTACTCTCTTCCAGCAAATCCATCTCAAGAAATAAGTCCAGAGTGCTTTTAGACTCGATAGTTAAAAATGTCTCGCCGGGCTGAAAATAAAGGGATACCATGCATTCTTTTATGTTTATGATGTCATTGGATTTGTCTGGCTTACCTTCTGTATCTGAAGGTGTGACAGGATCTTGATTTAATACTTCTCCACATTCAGGGATATCTTGATTCGAAAATGAATTTAAAAATAAGAAAACTGCAATGATTAAAAAAAGGGGAAGCAAGAAAACAACAATTTTTCCCCGCTTACTGAGTCTGTATTTTTTTACTGTCATTTAAACCCTAAACATCTTTACTTTTTACGA
The DNA here is from genome assembly GCA_016841185.1 of Anaerovorax odorimutans. Taxonomy (GTDB): domain Bacteria; phylum Bacillota; class Clostridia; order Peptostreptococcales; family JAAYPU01; genus JAENZQ01. Next base: position 10,849 of record JAENZQ010000037.1, on the reverse strand, counting down.
AATCCATAATAGAAGAAATTTTCTGTATTTCAAACTTAACAATAGATTTTTGTTCATCCAAAGTACGGCTTCTTTCTTCTATTATACTATTATGGTATGCAATTTTCTCTTTAAGCGCTTCTATCTCTCTTTTGTTCTCGCTTATTATATCTTCTAAATCTGCGGAGAAGTTATCCAGATACTGGTTTAATAATTCGACACGTTCTTTTCCATCATTCAAGAGGTCAGATAAATCAATATGCGAAGCCTCCAATAAACTGTTTAGTGACTGCCTTTTTATTTCTATCGGCAGATTAGAAGGTAACGCTTTTAAAAAATGGTCGATCAGATATACAGTATTTGTCGCTGTTTTTGGCAATACGCTGTAAATTGTGTATATTTCGTCGATAGAAAGTTTTTGAGCTTTATTTTTTTGCTCGCTATTCAGCAATTTGCCCTCATTCATGGATACGACATTTGAATTTGTGCCTTCCTTTTTTTGAAAGTTGTTCTGCTGCGGTGTTGGTTTTTCTCCGCCTGATTCTTCAACAGCTTCAACCAGTCCAAGTTTTTCAAATAGAGATTTCTTTTTTGCTGCCGATGAATTAGCTGTGTCATACATGGATACTTTCTCAGGTATAACATCGATGCCTATAGAATTTTCTTTTGAAATATCTTCTTTTCCCATCCGATATCCTCCCTTGTGATTATGGATTAAGCAATGACATCACAAGCAGATCATTGCTTTTGAATTATTAAATATTAAGAAAATAAATCTTTATGGCAAAATGTATATTATATCGTTAAAACGTATTAAGAATGAACTATTTTATTTAAGTCCAATTTCCTGCATCCAATCATCATCATTTACGTAATATTTAAAAAAAGTATATCGGATGTACAAGGCTTTATATTAAATATATTATATTAATTATGTCGTAGTGTCAATTATTCTTGGTTATTCTGTCACATTTCTTCGTGAAAACTACAATCATATAGAAATTTAGCAAAAAAGAAGAAAACAGCCTGGAACAGGCTGTTATGAGATTGTTGAAAAAGCCTACAATCTCCAGGCTTTTGAAAAATTCGAAGTTCAAGGCGCGCTAAAAGCGAGCAGCGGAGCTTACTTCAGGTAAGTGAGCATGCTCGCTTGAAAGCAGCAACGCAGAAATTCGGAGATTTTCAACAGCCTGAAAACAGCCTGGAACAGGCTGTTATATAAAACTATTTTCCGATTTCTACTTTTGCCGAATCCTTAAGGTCATGGTTACCGGAAATGATCACTTCGTCTTTTTCCGTAATGCCTGATAAGATTTCTATTCTGTCATCATCATGGATACCCGTCCTTACTTCTTTTTTATAAGCCACCTTATCCAAAACAATAAATACGTAACTGGTGTCATACTCTTTAATAACGGCATTTTTATTCACTGATAGCGCATTCTCTTGAATATCGACAATCACTTCCATATCCACAAACATACCTGCTTTGAGAATATGCTCATGATTGTCAATCAATACCTTGACAGGATAAGTGCCGGTATTCACATCGGGTACAGGGCCTATAATATGGACTTTTCCCTCAAAGCAACTGCCATCTTCTGTAATGATATTTACATTCTGCCCCTCTTTGATGTTTTTGATGTCTCTTTCTGTAACACCGGTTTCAACATACAATTCACCTGTATCCACTACACGAAATAATTCCATTCCGGTGGAAACACCCTGGCCGATCAAAGCTTCCTTTGAACTGACAATGCCTGAAATCGGGGCTTTTATCTTCGAGTATTCGACATTCAATTTTGCAAGCTCAAAATCCTCCTTGAGAGTGTCGTACTGGGTCTTCACGGTTTCAAATTCTGATTTGGAAACAGCCTCTTTTTCATAAAGCTCCAGCATTCTGTTGTAAGTATCTGTCATATTGCTGAAAGCCGATTCTGCTTTATTAAAGGCTCTTGCATAAGCTTCAGGATCTATCTCACACAATACCTGACCGCTTTTCACTTCATCACCAACATCCTTATTAATTTTTTCAATAACACCACTAACTTTTGCCGTAATAACACCTTCCTCTCTCGGCATCAATGTTCCCGGCAGAAGAATTTTTCTTTCAAATCTATGAAATTCGGGTTTTTCTGTTGTTACATAAAATACCTCTTCATGTATCTCCCCTTCATTGGCTTCCGCTTGGCCGCAGCCTGACAATAAAAGGCTAACCAATAATAAGACCGTCACTATTTTTTTCAATTTCAATACCTCCAGTTAAATTTTGATTGTTTTTCTTTTTCTCTGTATAATAAAATTTCAACTTTTCCAGTAATGTATAGATCACCGGCACCACAATCAATGTCAGAGCCGTTGCCATCATCAGACCAAATATAAGAGAATATCCCATAGGTGCAAAGAACTCATTTTTTAAAGTAATGGGCAATATCCCTCCCATTGTGGTGATACTGGTTGCAAAGACAGGGATAAATCTGGTTTTCCCCGTTTCTTTTACAGCATCCAAAAGCTCATAGCCATTCTTTCTCAGATAATTGATATAATCTATAAATACAATAGCATCATTAACGGCAATACCTACCAACGCAATTACCCCGATAAAGGATACAAGGCCAAATGAATTTCCTGTCAGAACCAAACCCGGCATAACACCGATTAAAGCCATTGGAACTGATAGAAGGATGATCAGCGGTTGACTTAAAGAATTGAATTGAACAGCTAAAATCGTAAAAACAAGAATAACTGCAATCAACATGTTCATAAACATGTCTTTGAATGTTTCACTCAAATCTTCAAATTCACCTCCATAAAAAACCTCAACATCCTCAGGCAAAGGGTAGTCTCCAATCTTTGATTGAAACGCTTTTAACGCTTCAAGAGGAATGACACCTTCATCCACGTTGGCATAGACGGCAACCTGCCTTTTTAGGTCTTCATGTTCAATGGTTGCGATACTTTTTGATTCAATAATTTCCGCAACTGTATTAAAGGGTATTTGATGTCCTGTCATGGAATAGAAAAACAAGTTTTCAAGGTCCTGCTTAGTCTCAAGCTTTTTATCTGAAGTTTGGATCACAATATCTATATCTTCCTGATTATTTCTGAACTTGGATGTTGAAACACCATAAACCGCATTTCTTATGGCTGAAGCAACCATCATATCATTCAAACCATAATAAGCTGCCTTTTGTTTATCGATACGGACCTGTAATTCCGGAGAAGAATCTTTGAGAGATGTGGAAATATCCCGGACGCCTTTAACCTCTCCAAGGATTTCTTCAAAATCTTCAGATGTCTTTTTAAGAGAATCTAAATTGCTCCCTCTGATTTTAATGGTTATAGGATCGCTGGTTGGGGGCCCGTCTTCAAGTTCAATGACCCTTATATCCGCTCCCGTTATGGTTTTTACATCTTCACGTATGATCTTTGCCAAATCCATACTGCTTCTATCTCTTTCTTTCAAATCCACCAGATCTACAATGATCCTTCCATAGGTAGGGTCGGAACCGCTGCCGGTATCAAATTCATTATAACTGTCGGCTCCTGAAGTTCCGATATTTGCTGTGAAGCTTTTTACTTCAGTATAATCCAGCAGCTTTTCTTCCACTTTTTCCGATATCTCTGAAGTTGTCTCTATACACGTTCCCATGGGCGTGTGAATGTCTATATATAATCTTTCGTAATCGGTATTGCCGAACATCTCAACTTTTAAAAGGCCTAAAGGAATCAAGGAAATACTTAGTATAAATGCGGCCATCACACCCGCTGTAACAGAAAGCATTCTTCTTTTACTTTTTATGATACTATGAAGGAAATCACCATAAAGCTCTATTATAGGATGTTTTTCTTGACTCTTTCTTTTTTCACCGATTTTAAACTGCTTTATGTACATGCCTGCAGAAAAAATAACGGCAAAAATGATTGAGAGAAAACCGATACCTGTTTCGTTGTCCATAAATGCATACAAAGATAATAATGCGACAAATATAATGGAAAAAATCTTTCTTATTTTTTCTTTTCGATGGTTTAATTCTTTATTTTGGCCATATCGCTTTAACCCAAAGGAACACAAGGAAGGTGTTATGATAATGGCTGCTGTTAAGGATGCCGAAAGTGCAAACATCACTGTAATTGGAATATCTTTTATAAAAGCGCCCATTATACCGTCTGTCAAAAGCATTGGATAAAAGGCTGCAAGTGTTGTCAGGGTTGATGCTGTAATAGCCGGTGCAATCTGGTTTGTGCCCACCTGAGATGCAAGTTTTGAAGATAATCCTTTTTCCTTCAGCCGAACTACATTTTCCATTATGACGATGGCATTGTCCACCAGCATTCCTACTGCAAGAACCAATGAAAATAAAGTAATGGTATTAAAAGTCATCCCGTTATTCTTCATAAGTCCAAAGGATGCAAAAATAGCGATGGGGATTATAAAACTGACGATTAAAGCCTCCCTAAACCCAATGAACAGGAATAGAACAAGCATAACAAGAAGCAATCCTGATTTTGCATTGTTAACCACAGTTACTAATTCATTTTCTACGTATTCGGCAGTATCTCCGCTGACCTCCACCTGTAAATCCTCCGGGTAAAGAATGCTTTCCTTTTCTTTTAAAAGTTCGTGTATTCTATTGCTTACCTTTATAACATCCGCATCTTTTTTCTTTTTCACTGAAAGTGCAACTGAACTTTCCATCTTGGGATTATCAGTTTTTAAACCATAACTGGTTCTGGAATAGGTATCTTTATCTTTATAGCCATCTTCAATTAAAGCAATATCTCTTAGCAACAGAGGTTTGTTTTGTATGTATGAGATTACAACACTCTCTAACTCCCGTGCATCCGAAAACTCGCCTACAGTTCTGATGTTGTAATTGGTATCGTTGATTTCAATATCTCCGCCTGGAAAATTAACATTGGAAGATTCTATAGCCGTTTTGATCTGTTCCGTACTGATGTGATACTGAGACAGTTTTTGAGGATCTACGATGACATGGATTTCTCTCTCCAATCCGCCAATAACATCTACTTGCAATATTCCGCCTATCTTTTCGATTTCATCACGGATGTCTTCGGCAAAATCAGTTAACCTGACATCGCTATAATTGCCGGATACATTGACAATCATGATAGGTGCATTGTTTGTTTCCAGTTTCATGATAACCGGTGCTTCTATTTCTTTGGGCAAAGACGGCTTTATATCTGCAACGGCTTCTCTGATCTCGTCCATCTTCTTATCCATATCCACACCCTGTTCAAACTCGACCCATATATTTGAAACCCCGTAAGAAGAATAAGAAGATAACCTTTTGATATCCGTCACATCATTAATCTTTTTTTCCACCTTATCGGTGATAAGATTTTCTATTTCTTCAGGTGCAGCCCCCGTATACGGTATGGAAACGTACCCATAAGGAAGCGTTATTTCCGGCTGCAGTTCCCGTTTCAAAGAAGTAAATGAGAACCCCCCCCATATCAGTACCGCAATAACCAACAGGAAAACAATCCTATACCTTTCAATAAAAAAACCTGATATCCTGCCAATTATATTTGTATCCTGATACAGCTCAGGTATATCTGCAGGTTCTTTTTCATATGTATTATCTGTATTGTCATTTTGATGAGACAACGCAAGTCACTCCTTTTATATTTATTCAACGATATGAATATACATGGTTAAATCATCCAGTACAATAGATTTGCTAAATTATTAACAAAACTCTAACAGTACTCTAATAATTCGGCCTTACTGAATAATTGTCAAAGAAAAAAAAGTTAAGGCGGAGATTTTATCTCCGCCTTAGATTGTAGAAAAACTCATTGCATCAGTTAAACATGAATAAACCTGTATAAATAAATGATTATTTATACAGGTTTATTCGAAAGAAAATTATATATTATTATTCAACTTTCCCATAATAATAAGTAATTACATGATTGAAATTCAAATTAGTTAAAAGAGATATTTAATATATTTATTTGAAGATTTGCGATTGTTTTTACTGCAAATTCTCTATAATTTTTCTAAATGAATTTAGCCATATTATTCAAGTGGGAAAGTTGAGTTATTATTAAATAATACCTTTTAATTTTCATGATTCAGATACTCAAGAGGGACATAATATTTAGAATAACGGTTTCCTATTTTATCCCTATATGGCCCTTTTTTGTCTTTTACCATTACGGTGGCTCTTTTAGTGATGTTATAGAGGATACCGTTAAGCTTTTTCCCTTCAAAGGTAAAATAGACACTATCTCCAATATGAAGGCCCATGTTTTCATGAACAATTTGTTTTTGTGACGGAAGCTTATGATAACTGTCAGTATGACCAAAAATATTCAAAGCAATAGTTTTAAACCGCTTTCCCTTACAGCTTGATTTTTTGTACAGGATAAATTCCAGCACATGACAGAGTTCATGTTCAAAAACCAGTAATAATGCTTCCAAAGCATTATGTGTCTCTATACCGCTGACCAGTTTGCTTCCCTCAAGCTGGTCATAGCGGAAAAAGAAATTAACACCTATTCTTATTTCAAGAATCAGTTCTTCAGGATTTTTAATTGCCTTTTTAGGGCAAATTGTTAAACCTGCACTTCTGGTCATTCTTTTGGAAAGAGAATACATAATCTTTCCTTTAAAGAAGCTGCCGAACCAATTTTCAAAAAAAATCCGATCATATAATTCAAATATTAATTCAAGGTCTCTTACAGATATACTTTTAAAATTCTTACTTTTTATATTTCCGGATTTTATCAATAATTCCTCTGACAGTAAAGAACGTTTTTCCAAAATATCTTCACAGTTTTGTTGAATTGAAATAATATCATAAATATGCTCCATCTCACCCAAGTACTCCGTATTTATGTTTTTTAAAATTACTCTGCAGAATGCTCCGCTAATAACTTTTCCTTCATTTTCCATAAGGGTGGTGACAAGTCAACATAGTATATATGCGGGTTTTCAAACCGTTTTACTTCATCCCATAAAGTATTAACCTGTTTTTCACAATAACTTCGAATAGAACTTAAATCAGGACTTTCAAAAACACAGACCCCTTCTTTAAAAATTGGCACAAGAAGTTTCCGGGCAGTAAAATCAGAAAGTTTTTTCCTCTTCCATGTATGCTCCGGGTCAAAAATTTCGTAACTCTTTGAATCATCAATTGTTTCATGAGATAAAGTAATAACATCTGCCATGGCTTTACCGCTTTTATTATCAATAATACGCCATAGTTGTTTGAATCCGGGGTTTGTAATCTTGTCAACATTTTCACTAAGCTTAATTTTAGGAATTTCAACACCATTTTCTTCTATGGAAGCAAGTTTATAAACACCGCCAAATACCGGCTCTGATTTGGATGTAATAAGCCGTTCACCAACTCCAAATACATCTACTTCAGCCCCCTGAATAAGGATATCTCTGATAATATATTCATCCAATGAATTGGACGCAACAATCTTACAGTCCTCAAAGCCTGCATCATCCAGCATCTTTCTTGCTTCTTTTGAAAGGTAGGCAATATCACCGCTGTCGATTCGTATCCCTTTAGGTCTGAATCCCATTGGAACAATAATCTCTTTAAATGTTTTTATTGCATTTGGAACACCTGACTTTAAAACATTATATGTATCCACAAGCAAAGTACAATTATCCGGATATATCTTTGCATATGCTTTAAAAGCTTCTATTTCTGATGAAAACATTTGGATCCAGCTATGTGCCATGGTTCCCGATGCAGGTATTTGATAATCTCTGTCGGCTATAGTACATGCAGAAGCAACACATCCGCCGATATATGCGGCCCTGGCACCAAAAATAGCCCCATCATATCCTTGTGCCCGGCGGGATCCGAATTCCAGAACCTGCCTGCCTTGAGCAGCTCTTACGATACGGTTAGCCTTAGTTGCAATAAGGCTCTGATGATTGATGGTTAATAAGACCATCGTTTCAATGAATTGAGCTTCTATTGCAGGCCCTCTTACAGAAATGATCGGTTCATTAGGGAAAATAGGGGTTCCTTCCGGAATTGCCCAAACATCACATGTAAATTTAAAGTTCCTGAGATAGTTAATAAAGCTTTTACTAAAAATATTTTTACTTGCAAGAAAATTCAAATCCTCCTCGTCGAATTTCAAATTCTTTAAATATGTAATCAATTGTTCGACTCCGGCCATTATGGCAAATCCCCCATTATCAGGAACCTGCCTGAAAAACATATCAAAGCATGCTCTTTTATTTTCTAACTCATTGAGAAGATAACCATTTGCCATCGTTAATTCATAAAAATCCATTAGCATGGTTAAATTTGGCAATTCACCCTTATTCACTGCAAAATCCTCCTTGGTTATAAAATAACTTATTTTATCTACTATACTGAATATAGTGCTCTGATTATTATATTAATTGTCGAATGCCTGTCATACGATATTATACCACCATTACGTTAGTATTTTTATATTTTAACCTTTATTAAAGTTTAAATTAGATCGGCTTCCTTAAGAAGAATATCCATCTGTTCATATCGTATGTTTTCTTCAGAATTCTCAACATCTGCAACTTTTTTCAAAATCGCTTTAAGTATAAAATTTAATTTATCCATATAATATGCATGCCCGAAATGTGCTTTTACTAAAGCCTCATCTAATATACTCTTAGGAAATTCACTCTCATAATATTTATCTACATTTTGATAATCTGAACAACAAAGGTAAAGTGCAGTTTTTTTACTTTTCAATTTTTGTTCATTTTCTATGAAAAATTCTTTCAGATGCTTTTGAATCCTGCCTGCATGAACAGACCCTCCTTTAATAATCATATCGTATTCATCAAGAGTTACGTCTTTTTTTCTCTTAATATTTGAAACAGTGCAGTCTCCTTTGATTTTTTCACTGAGTATGTACGCACATTTTTCGCTGAACCCATGATTGGACCCATATAAAATCAGTGTTTTCATATTTTCCCTCCAAAAGTAAAAATTGTTTTGTCAGTTCAAGTTTCTGCAAACCGCAGCAGATTGAGTTGTCGGCTTACTAAGCATAGAAAAAAGCGTACTTAAGCCTATAATCTATAATCCATAACCCATAATAATTTTATACAATTTCCTTTACGATTTCGATACCGTTGCACATCATGGTGTATAATGCCATAACATTCATTAAATCTCCGTTATGGACACCTAAGTCATAAGTATCTACCAATTGCGCAGGGACAATGATTCTTGATTTTAAATTGTTCATATTGAACCAAGTCTTTAGTGTTATTGCTAACTGTTGTATACAGATATCCGTGCAATCTCCGGTAATAATAAAAGTATTCATATACGGGTGATCCTTCAGCCATTTCTGAAATGATGAATCTAAGAGTCCGTTGGTCGTATTTTTTCTTATCAATTTATATCCGCCTACAGCTTTAATCTCATCCACAATTTCTGCTTCATTGCTATTTTCCAAACAGTGAACCGGATAAGCCAAAAATTCCGGGGAATCCTGCGGATGAGAATCTGTAAGGGCGAGTTTGGTGATTTCCAAGGCGTCACATGCCTTGGACAGTTTTACAATATCGGATATAAGATTTTCAACCCGAACACTTTTAAGAGCACCCTCTCTGGCAAAACCGTTTACCATATCCACAATAAACAATGCAGTGGTCTTGCTCTCCAAATCTTTTATTTTCAAGCTTGAAAGTTTGTCCATGATATCAAAAAGCTCATTAAGTGTCTTATGGCAGTTATTTAAAAATACAGCTTTATCGCCCAATTTCATGCTTTACCCCTCCAAAACTAATATTTCTATACATTGGATTATACCATAACCTTTCTGACACAATCACTGGTACTCAAAAAAAGCATGGCCGGATAAAAGATATCAAATTCCAATACATCGCCAACCTTTATTTCATCATGACAATCTTCAATATCCACAATCAGATGATCACTGCTGCCTCCAATGACTTCTATGCTCCGGTTTCTGGGTTTTATTTTTGAGTAATCCCCCATATCTTTGTTTCCTACAGCAAGAAGTGCCCTTTTCCGCATACCTCTGTCCGTATATTCCGGCTTATTGCCAAAGGCATCGATAAATATTTCGCCAATGGGGTAGCTGGGTTTTGTCTTAACCTCTACTACTTGTGCTTTCAGGATCATCGGATCTGAAAACAAACCGGGTATATGTACATCCCACAATTCCGGCAAGTCTTTTGCCGTAACGATTCCTTCCCCTATTCTCAAATGATTGATCTTTTCAGGAACCTTTTTTTCCAACAGCAGCGGCAAGGTGGATGTGGCCCCTCCGGATACCATCTCCAATTTACGTCCAATTTCTTTCTCTATCCTTTCGGCCAACTTACATAATTGCCCGAGATTCTCTTCAGAGGGCTTTATAGACCCATAGCAACCAAGATTTGTACCTATTCCCAATAATTCAATATGTTTAAGATTTTCTTCTATTTCTTTTGCTACGCTGACAGCTTCTTCCCCATCAAAATATCCTTCTCTTAAGTCCCCTAAATCCATCATCATAATAACGCCATGTTTCTTTTTTTGCCTTTCGGCCTCTTTATTAATGAGTTGAATGGTCTCTATTTCAGAATTCAGACTGGAGTCTGCGTACCGTACCAGTGCCGGTATCTCGCAAAACATTGGAATTCTCAGCAACATAATTTTTTCATCAATGCCTCCCATTCTTAATCGAATGACTTCTTTCATCCGGGAATCACCCAGCGTCTTAAAGCCTGCCTCTAAAAAAAGATTTGAAACTTCAGGAATAGCACTATAACCTTTGACAACACCTACCGGTTCGATTCCATTTATTTTGCACAAATCATAGACTATCTTCGCATTATTCTTGATCTTTGCCGTATTTATCTCCA
>JAENZQ010000071.1 GCA_016841185.1 Anaerovorax odorimutans | reverse complement strand
GCTGCCCAGTCCGTCGTAGAGGTAATACAGCGGGTCAAACCCCTCGGGCTGCAGGTTATCCACGTTCTCGGCCATGATACGCTCTATACCGTATAGGTATGAAGCGGTGTAGTCGCCCTCTTCGTTGGATACCAAACATACAAAAGGGACAGGTTAGATGCATCTGATGCTCCACTCCTGACCCTGAACAATTGACCTGTCTCTCTGTCATCCTTCCACTAAAGGCGTATCTTCCCTAAAACCAGGTGATAAAGGGTAAAAGCCCAAAATTCTTGACACTACCTCATTTTCCGTATTCTACATCAGATTTTCGAGTTCACACAGAATTCGGGATACTACCAAAAATTTATGCAAAAAAACAGCTTTAAAATGGTTTATTATCACTCCCGTCTAAATCCATGCAAAAAAGCCGATCATTTTCGTAATGAAAAATTTTGTTATCGATTATATATATATTTGTGAAACTTATGTTATCTAGTATCTTCTTCTTACTAGTATCTAAGTTTATTTGGTTGAAAGTTAGATTAGATAAATCCCTATAATAAAGAGTATTATTATGTAAATTCATTGTAATTTCAGGAATTACCGCATTCTTTTCAAGTACTGTTTTCTTTTTTCCGTTAATATTTGTTCTGCAAAGTCTGTTTTGAATAATTTCTCCAGTTAAATAAAAAATATTGTCTTTATATATAAAAAATTTTTTTACATTATCATCCAGAATTATTTCTTTGTCGCTTCCATCGATATCCATTCTGCATAAGTGAACCTTTCCGTTCGAATCTATAACACTTGTATAGTATATATAGTTGTTGTAAAAGAATATACTTGATACTTTATCATTACATATGATTTTTACATTTCTTCCGTCATAATCCATATAATACAGGCTATTATTATACTTTTCAGAAACACTTATAACGTATAAACCCTCTTCAAATGCAATTAGAAAATTCCCTTTAATCTCATTTAATTTTTGATTGTTGTGTCCGTCTATATCCATCTTATAAACTTTATTACTATCTTCGCTATTAATATAATAAATCCAATCATCAATAATATTTAGGTATAAACAGTCTGTTTGGCTTATAATATCCCTGTTTATTCCATTAAAGTCAGACTTGACTAGATATGGTTTTCCATCTTCCCATATCATATGATAAATCCTATCATCATATTGTGCAATTAACCCTAAATTATTTAGATTACCTATACTGTTCCCCATATCACTTAGTTCAGCTAATTCTGAAGTTTGCTTACTACAAGATATAGAAAATAATATAACCGAGAATACTGTCAAAACGAAAATTATTTTACATAATTTGCAAAAGATCGAATTAGTTTTATTAAAGCTGTTTTTTAGCATGTAAGATCTCTCCTATCATCTTTTATGATTTTTATGTGTTATATTATGTTTTTTTACTCTAATTCTTTCATTCTTAGTGTAGGTCTGAATATTCCACATTTTAAACATACAATACCAGCATTCTCGTATTGTTCATAAAACCGAACCCATTCAAAACGTTTATGTACATTCGCTTCCATCATTTTCATCCTTTTTATTTTTCTTATTATCATTTTAATTAAAATGATATCTACGAATCACACACTTTAGCACTATCTCAAAACGATAAGTTGATTGTTTTCATAGTATTCGATACTAAATAGTTGAATCGTTCTCTCTTTCTCTTGCCTTAGTCTTACTGTTAGTTCTTACCATAATACTATCATTTATTAGTTGTTATTGCCCATATACTCCGTAAGTAAATATTCCGACTTTATTTCCAAAGCATCCTATTTGATTATCGTTAAGAGGGCTTATGTAAGTTTCGGTTTCATACTCAGGAAAGTAGTATGTGAAGGTATATATGTTTATGAAGGGGCTTCCGCTTTTTAAACTCGTTTCGAACTGTTTCTTAAGCATTCTATTAGCAATAATATTAGCAATAGCTCCTCCAATAGAATCGCTAATGTTATCTGATAGACCCGAAATAATACTCTCTTCTAAACTGCTAGCGTTATACACTTCGCGCGCCTTATTTATAGGTATAATAATGTATTCAACACTCTGTATATAGCTTATCGCCAAATACGTACCGCCCTCTGTACCCAAATCATACTCAAGTTCTATAGTTTTCCCGTCTTTCCCCATAATATCAACCATAAACTGTAAATCTATAAGCATTTTTGAATATCCTGAATTAGTACCATCATCAACTTTTGTATAAATCGATGTGCCGACTTTTTTTCCATTTTGGTATACATCCAAGTCATAGAAATCTTCATTATTCATTCCGGTATTATCCATCTCGAATGTATAACTGCCAATACTAAATTTATATATGCTTGTAGAAGTATCAATGTCACCACCAAATGCATTAACAAAATCTCTTGCACTTCCATACATACCATTATCCCATCTTGACGTATAACCAATATTTGTACCATTAATAATTAAATCTCCAGGTGCTAGCCCCAATGGATCAACAAATCGAATTGGATTGTTATTAGCATAGACATACCAATTAAGCCCATTTTTTATTGGATCTTTCGTTAGCATGCGTGCAGTTGCTGGATCATAGTACCTTGCCCTTAGGTATATAAGGCCGCTATAGAAATCATGGGCTTCTCCGGTAAAGCCAAAGGGTACATGAAGCAGCTCTTCCTTATGCCTGTTTAGTAGGAGCTTACCCGCTGCTTTTGGCTCACCGAAGGGTTGGTACATGAATTTATTCCATACTTCGCCGTCGCCGTTTACAAGCTGGGAAGCGCTGCCCAATCCGTCGTAGAGGTAATACAGTGGGTCGAACCTTTCGGGCTGCAGGCCTTCCACGTTCTCGGCCATGATGCGCTCTATTCCGTATAGGTATGATGCGGTATAGTCGCCCTCCTCGTTGGATACCATCAGCACCTGTGTGTATGGCGTATTTATATCGTTAACGTAATGCACTGCCCGAAACTCTTCTTCCGTCTCCCAGCCGGGGGGTATTTCCCCGGGGTAGTTGGGATGGTCGGCTCTTTTGTACCAGCCCAGGTGCAGGCCGTTATTTGTCTTATCCTTGTTTTTGCCCCATGCCCAGCCATTGCCCTGTTCATTGGGGTTCTTGTCATAGCCGCTATTACCGCTGTTTCCTTTACCGTTGTTACCACTGCTATTGCCGCTGTTGCCGCTATTGCCCTTACCACTGTTGCCCTTACCGCTGTTACCCTTGCCGTTATCGGATTTGGCAATGTATAAAATAAGCTCTGGCACCGACATTAGGGTCAGCTGTTTCTTATCATTACCCTTGCCATTGTTTCCAC
>JAENZQ010000036.1 GCA_016841185.1 Anaerovorax odorimutans | reverse complement strand
CACTTGACTTTTAATCAAGGTGTCCGGCGTTCGAATCGCCGATGGGTCACCATTTTGAAATCAAGATGCGGGAGCGAGAAGCGGGAAATAATTGTCTTGCTTCTATCCATCGCATATTATATTTAATAGAATAAAGGCAAGAGAGATCAGGGAATATACTGTAGAAGATAGACCAAATCCCGCATTCTGTATCCAGCTTCTTGCATCTAATAGTGGAGGGGTGTCCGAGTGGTTTAAGGAGCTGGTCTTGAAAACCAGTGACTCCGAAAGGGGCCGTGGGTTCGAATCCCACCTCCTCCGCCAGTTACGGAGAAGTACTCAAGTAGGCTGAAGAGGACGGTTTGCTAAACCGTTAGATCGGGTAACTGATGCGCGGGTTCGAATCCCGCCTTCTCCGCCATATTTATTATAGGGGTATAGCTCAGTTGGTAGAGCAGTGGTCTCCAAAACCACGTGCCGTGGGTTCAAGTCCTACTACCCCTGCCATTGACCTAACAGAAATCTATGATTTCGTTGTAGGTCACGTGTCGCGAAGTCTAAATCTCTGATTTAGCTAACGGAGCCGACCATTGACCTTTGGCAAAAATACGGGGTGTAGCGCAGTTTGGTAGCGCAACTGGTTTGGGACCAGTGGGTCGCGGGTTCAAATCCTGCCACCCCGACCATTTTTTATGAACCCTGAAGAAACACTTGACAAAAAGTTGTATAAGATATAAAATACTTTTCAGGCGTTCAAACATTTAGGGCTTTTAGCTCAGTTGGTTAGAGCGGCCGGCTCATAACCGGTAGGTCCGGGGTTCAAGTCCCTGAAGGCCCACCATCTGCCCAGATAGCTCAGTCGGTAGAGCAGAGGACTGAAAATCCTCGTGTCCGTGGTTCGATTCCGCGTCTGGGCACCACTCAAGATAAGTAGGGAATTTTGACAGATAAGTCGGGGTTCCCTATTTTTTTAATAAGGAGGTTCCATTAAAATGAAGGTTTACATGCATTTGGCAGAAGGTTTTGAGGAAATTGAGGCATTGACGGTTGTAGATGTATTGCGTCGTGCGGAGATTGATATTGAAACAGTGTCCGTTACAGACAGTAAAGAAGTTAAAGGAGCACATCATATAAAAGTTTGTGCTGATACGCTTTTTGAAGGAGCAGATTATGATGAATGCGGCATGATCGTATTACCAGGAGGTATGCCGGGGACAGTCAATTTAGAAAGGCATAAAGAGCTGTGTAAACATATTAAGAAGTTTAATGATGAGGGAAAATGGATTGCAGCCATTTGTGCCGCACCTAAGGTTTTAGGAAATCTTGGAATACTCTCTGAGAAGCCTGCAACCTGTTATCCCGGATTTGAGGGCGAATTAAAAGGTGCAATCATAAAAGATGAACCTGTGGTCCAGGCAGGCAGAATTATTACATCCAAAGGTCCGGGAACTGCTATGGCTTTTTCCTTGAAGATCGTTGAAGTGTTAAAGGAAAGAAAAACAGCTGATAAAATCAGTGAGGAAATGATGGTTAGATAATTTACTAAAATATTCCAAAATCCTTCCGATAATAGGATTAAAGAAAAACATCTTATAAAGGGAGGTAAAAATAATGATCAATCCTATAAGCTCCGGTTCAATGACATATACCAATATTAAAAACGAAAAGAGGTATGATTCCAGGAATAATCCAAACAATCAGGAACAAACTTCAGACCGGGTTGAAATCGATTCACATAAGAATAAGCCGGATTTTGTAACATACACTAAGTCTGCAGCGAAAAAACCAAGTGCAGAAGAGATTGAGAAGCTTTGGGAAGAGTCAGAAAAGGCGACGCAAGTTTTACGAGACCTTGTGGAAAAACTGATTATGAATCAAGAAAAAAAAGCAAGGAATTCGGGCAATTTTGTAACCATTGATTCAGAGACTCGTGCTGAAGCCCAAAGAGCTGTTTCAGAAGACGGGGAGTGGGGCGTCAAAGCGGTCAGTTCACGAATTGTGGCTTTTGCCAAAGCCATTTGCGGTGGTGATAAAAGCAAGATAGGCGAAATAAAAAATGCTATAGAAAAGGGCTTTTCAGAAGCAGAGCGTATGCTTGGCGGGTCGCTTCCTGAAATCAGCCACAGGACCCATGATGAAATCATGAGGGAACTGGATGAATGGGCTAAGGAATAATCCGGGTACAATATCAATATATACTGATATTTTCCCAGGTATCCATAATCAAAAGGATCGTTGCAAGAGAATCGGGCTTTTCTTCAGTATCGATATAAGCTTTTAGCCTGGTGAAATTATCTTCAATATCTTTTACATAATCATGGTCCATATCCAATTGAAGCCAGGGCTTTACTTTTTTCCATATTTTTTCTGAATCATGGAGGTGTATCTTAGCATCATGCCATGCATCATTTAGAATGGATGCTTCTGTTTGCTGTAATAAATTTATAAGACCGGTTTTACTGTCGATGGTTTTTTTAAACAAAGTACATGAAACTATATTGAATGTAAAAATGACAATAACAAATAGTATAAAGACTTTTTGCTTCATAGAAGGCCTCCTTGGATTATTTCTGAGTCGGGATAATATAATACGCCTTGTCACCTTTTAAGTCTACGTATAGATTTCCTTTTGTGTCCAATTGTGCGATGGAAATTTCTTCAAAAGATTTAAGGTTTTCTTTGCTCAATTGGTGTTTCAGCCATGCTTTTGAGAGGTTTAACGATTGAAGTGCGTCGGTAAGCAGAACACCGTCCAATATCAAATTAGTAGCGAGTCCTTCATATTGACTGTTAAGTGATAAATCACCGGGCGTCAAAGGCTGCTTATGAGATTTTTTTTGAACACTGATTTTGCCGCTGGGCTCGAATAATGCAAATTCTACATCTGAAATATTAAATATGCCCTGTATTCTGAGTTCAGAAATCAGTTCATCTATTGGAATTCTTATTTTTTTAAGATTGTTTTCAAGTATTTTCCCATTTTCGATGACAACGGTTGCTTCTCCTGAAACGATTTTTCTTATCCAGATACTGTGCATGCTTAGAAAAGCTATAGCAATAGCAAGTATCGTCCAAACGGCCATCCCGGCAATAGAAGCCACGGTATTTTCATTTAATTGGACTGAAATCGTTGAAGCAATCGAACCTATGGTAATACCTACTACATAATCAAAATACGTGAGCTGTGCAACCTGCTGTTTTCCGATTAATCGGATAAAAAGCATCAGTATAAAGAAGGAAAAGAAGGAACGAATTATGACCACATAGATAATTGGCAAAATAAGACCTCCAATATCTGTTTATTTCTCAACTCGTGATGCATGTATTTTTGAATAAATAAAAATGTGAGAGACGGATTCCCAAGATACCGTCTCTTATTGATGTTAACTTTGTGGCGGATTTTGTTGGTTTGGATCAGAAAAATGCGGTGCATGGGGTTGATTGAGCTGATCGAAATATTTTCCTGGTGAAGAAAGATCGAAATACAATTTGGAATCTTTTGTGACACCCCAATCTTTTAAAGAACCGGTATCCTGAAGCCGGTTAAAAGCTTCTCTGAAAAGTGTGTTATGTGCTTCCTCTCTGTTCAGCAAAAAATCAATTGTATTTTTGACACCTTTATCATTGATCTGTCTGTGCAGATATTCATACACAACTTTCGCTCTTTGTTCTGCGGCAATGTTAGAGAGGATATCTGCGGCAAGATCACTGGTTTCATTTACATAATCGGCTGTCCAGGGATGTCCGGAAGCATTGGTAAGCATCGGTCCCAGACCACCCAATACATGGGATTCAATACTACCTACCGTTGCATTGTTTGCATTCAGATCATGTCCGTTAAGTAAGTTGACGGTTGTTGCTACCATTTCCATGTGGCTCAACTCTTCTGCAGCAATATCCAGGAATAAATCTTTTATAGCAGGATCCTTGATACGAAAACTCTGGCTCATGTATTGAAGAGCAGCTTTCAATTCACCGTTTGGTCCCCCAAGCTGTTCCTGCAGCATTACGGCATAATTTGGATTAGGGGCGTCTACTTTGACTTCATTCAATAGCTTCTTATCATGTTTGAACATAGAATCATCTCCTTAGTATTCAGATTAATTTACCTTTCTATTTTTTTACAATCGCATTGATTTTATACCCATATAAAAGAATCAAAGGTATTCAAAACGAAACAAAAAACTAAGAAAACCTCATGATTGAGGTTTGGAGGGGTGGATGCCGGATAATTAAGATATTTGGGACTGCGGGAATTTAATTATTCCGTAAGGCTTGGTATATTCCTGAAAGATGGCAACTCCCTTGAATTGAGTCAGCAAATAAGAGGCTATTTGTTAAATGCGCCATTTTTGAACAGTTTCATGATATCATCAATAATAGCATCTGTCACAGGCAGCTCATCAAAAATTATCCATTTTAATCCTATAAAATTCGAAACGCCAATAAAACAGTATGCAAGTGTTTTAGCATCGATATCACATGAAATTTCTCCTTTTTTCTGTGCAGCATCGATTCTTCTTATATAACCTTTTGCAATATTTTCATAATAATTCCTGAAGGTTTCTTCATCTACGAATTGTGCTTCCCATATTATTTTATATAGGCCTCTGTGATGCTTAAGAAAATTGAAAAATGCTTTAAAGCCTTCATGTTCTTCTTCATATCTTGATTTACAGTTCTTAATACCTTCTCTGATTTCTTTTCTTAAAGCATTATTCAAGTGTTCTACCAGATATTTGAATACACTTATTTTATCTTTGAAATATATATAAAAGGTGCCGGGCGCTATATCAGCCATTCGCGTGATATCGTTAATGGATGTATTATAATAGCCCTGTGAACTGAAAAGTTCTTCTGCAGACTTACAGATCTTATCTAAAGTGTCTTTGCCTCTCTGGGTCTTTGGTTCATTTAATATATTCAAAATTGATCACCTCAATATATTATTGCTTCACAATGAAGTGTATCAGACAAAGGTATCCATTTCAAGTAGGCAGGGTTCAAATTCTCATTATCAGAAATTTTGAAATATTATTTGACATGAATAGTTATTCATGTTAGATTTAATATGAAAGGTGATTCATGTTTCATAATTTAATTTTATTTTCAATTGCGTAGACCAACGTAATTAATATTTCCTGAAAAGGAGGGAAAATTCTATGGATCTTTCAGACAAAAGAACAGGAATCATTGTGCTGATTGGAATTCTCTGGGTAATTATTACCGTATTAGGATGGAAAGAGCAGCACATGGCAGGAATGTACGCTGGTGTTATTCTAATGCTTCTTCACATGATGTTGGGTGCTTCAAAAAAAGGAAAACTCTCTTCCAAACTTTTTGTGTATCCGTTTTTGATCTGGGCAGTTTTGTGGTGTATCAGTTTCTTTTTATCAAAGTACTATGCGGATTTGTATGTAGGAAAAATTCCGGATTTCACAGTTTTAGGGTTTCACCCGTCTTTTGCCTGGACAATTCTGACCTATTGGATAGGCGGGGTTTTAACGCTGACAATTGGCTTTATTTTATTTAAAGATGAGTGGTTATCAGAAAAAGACTGGCAGGATTTTAAGCAAAAGATTCAGATGATAGAGCAAAGTGAGGTGAAGTAGGTGTCAGGCAGCGTAAAGATGATGATTATTGGCTTTTCATTTTTGATGATATTGGTATCATTTCTCATAGGCTGGTGGGCAAAGAAGAAAATTACTTCAAGCCAGGCGTACTTTGGAAGTACAGGAATGTTCGGACCTTTAACGGTAGGATTATCCAGTACGGCTGCAGTAGCAAGTGCTTTTGCACTGGTAGGTGTTCCGGGGCTTATTTATTCAACCGGTAATACCATGACTTTTTGGATGTTGTCTTCTGCAGCTTTTGCAATGGCCTACCTTATTCTGGGTAAAAAAATGCGTGCAATGGCCGAGATAGGAGAAGTATCTTCTTTAGGAGATATTTCTGATTTAAGATTTAATAATAATCATTATATCAAGGCGATTCTGTCCATAATTCTATTCGTTGGATGTGTTGCATATCTTGCAGCACAGATAAAAGCGGGCTCGGAGTTATTCAGCCATCTTCTGGGATGGAATACCATCGTTACAGGGTTTATTATTTTTGGAGTGCTGACAGTATATATGGTTTTAAGTGGTGAAGTCGGAGGTCTTTTGACCCAGGCTTTCCAAGGTCTGGTAATGGTAGTGGCAGGTGTGATCATTATTATCGCATTCTTTATAATGACCGGCGGATTTTCAGAAGTGTTAAATGTTGTATCAACTGCAGGAACTGTGACAAAAGGAGAAGTATCAAAAACCTTTGGGCCGGATTTGTTAAATGCATGGGGTTCTTTACCCGGATCTATTGCCATGGCATGGATGATTATTCCGATTCTTGGGACCGTGGGACAGCCTCAGGTATTGACAAGAATGTATGCTCTCAAAAACCCTAAAGATATGCCGAGGTTAGGTTTGTATACCGCCATATCACATTTCATAGTCGGGTTTTTTGCAGTAGTTGTAGCATATGGGGCTTTGTATCTGGTGGCTACAGGGGCTATCGACCCGCTTCCCAACGGAGACAGTTCGATTTTTGCATTTGCCGATTATCTGGGCGTTTATGCACAGTTATTTACTTATGCGGCAGTATTGGCTGCAGCAATGTCTTCAGCCAGTATGTTTTTATCTTTGTCGGCAAATATCATATCACGGGACCTTCCCAGTGCATTTGGGAAGAAAATTGCTCCGGAAAAGCAAATTACCGTTTCCAAAATCACTATGTTTGTACTGGGTCTGGTTGCCATATTATTTTCTCTCACCAGTGCTGAAATGGTCGCTATATTAGGAACCTTCGGCTGGGGTACATTAATGTCCGGTACTTTCCCGGTATTTATCATCGGACTTCTATGGAAAGGCGCCAACGGGAAAGGTGTTGCTTCAGGACTGACAGTAGGTCTGGTTTTAAATCTGCTGTCATTGACCGGATTTAAATGGCCGGGGGCGCTCCCATGGTACTTTAATGTCATTACCATTTCCGTAGCCCTGACAATTTTTATTTCCCTAATAACAAAGGATAAGGAAATGGATCCGAAAGTAGAAGCTGTTATCGAATTGTAGTTTATTATCCGGCGGTGAATACCGCCGGATAGCAAAATTCTTTGCCATCTGAAAAAACATGAAGAAAAAAGCTGTTATAATGACAGTAAGATTAAAAATGCGAGGTGGAAGAATGAAAATAATAGGAATATGCGGAAGCCCGAGAGAAGAAAGCAATACACGTTTTTACTTAAAACAGGTATTATCGGAGTTGAAGCTGAAAGGCGCAGAAACTGAGCTGATTTTACTAAAAGATCTTGATATAAAAGGGTGTAAAGGATGTTACGGCTGTGTTGAGGCGAAAAGATGTGTGATAGAAGATGACTTTAGTAAAGTTTTTCAAAAAATGATGGAGGCAGACGGCATTTTGTTTGGTTCGCCGGTATATCATTCATCCATTACTTCGGAACTGAAAGCACTTCTCGACAGAAGCGGCTTTTCAGGAAGATGGTATTCAAATGAAATGAAAGAGGAGAAAGCATCCTATCAATGGAAAGGAACAGCTTTTTCAGGAAAAGTTGTAGCACCGGTTACGGTAGCCAGAAGAGCAGGGCAGAATTTTGCTTTTGCTCAGATTCTATTATGGGCTACCTGCAATGATTGTATTGTTGCCGGCTCCACTTATTGGAATGTCGGTGTAGCCGGAAAAGGAGGCAGTGTCAACGCAGATGAGGATCAGGAAGGCATCGGGATCATGAAGCATCTTGCAAATAACATGGCAAATATCATTAAATGCTTGAAATAAATAGTATAAGTGTAAATGTGAGTATAAGTAGAAGTATAAGTGCAAGTGTGAGTGGAAGTGTAAGTAAAGGACACTGCTTTGAAAGAGTTGCTTATACTTAACACTAACAGCTAAGGAGGGAAGGAAAACAATGTTCAATAATGGATGGATCGGAAACTATTCATACTTCAGAGCGAGAATAAACCCAGACAGTGAGGCTGTCTATGATATTGATCAAAACAAACACTATTCATATAAAGAAATAGATATGCGTGCAAATATTCTGGCAAATTATTTGATTGAAAAATTCAAGGTAACAAAAGGCGACCGTATTGCTTTTATTGCCAGAAATCGTGTTGAATTGATTGATGCTTACTATGCGACAGGAAAGTGTGGGGCAATATTGGTTCCATATAATGCAAGGCTTTCAGTAAATGAATTAGCACGATTAATAGAGAAAGAATCTCCTAAAGTATTGTTTTATGAAAGTATATATTTTGATTTAGTGGACGCACTGAAAAATGAGGTCGAAATCGAAGAGTACGTTGCCCTGTCTGAAACCGGATCAGATTCGAATGTAATAGGCTATGAAGAGATAATGTCATATGGGAACAAAAGCCCTGTTTTTTGCGAGGACATTGATTTTGAGGATATACATTTAATTATTCATACCGGAGGAACTACGGGGTTACCTAAAGGCGGAATGATTTCCCACAGAGCAGAATTATTTAATGCTATGAATGAAATTTGCACCTGGGGGATTTCACATACCGACAGTGCACATATACTTTTACCGTTATTTCATACAGGAGGATGGAATCTTCTGACCCTTCCTATACTCCATGCAGGAGGAAGGATTATCTTGAATAAACAGTTTGATCCTAAATTATCTTTGAAAATTATAGACAAAGAAAAACCTACTTTTGTATTTGGAGCCGCAACCATATTCAGGATGATGGTGGACCTGCCTGAATTTGGAGAAACGGATTTTTCTTCTGTGAAATGGATAATGGCCGGAGCCGCACCTACGCCGGTCAATATAATGGAAAAGTTCTGGTCTCGGGGGATAAGGTTTGTTTTGGGTTATGGGATGACAGAAGCAGGACCAAACAATCTGACTGCCCCTGCTGAATTTATGGATGACAAAACCATGCGCAAAAAATATGCTTCCGTAGGAAAACCCATGTACTTCACTTTAGTTAAAATTGTGGATGAAAACGGCAATGAAGCAGGCATCAATGAGCCCGGAGAACTTGTTTGGAGTGGTCCGCAAATCTTTTCAGGATACTGGGGAAATGAGGAAGAAACTAAAAAGACCCTTAAAGACGGATGGGTATATACAGGGGATATGGCTGTTAAAGATGAAGAAGGTTATTACTATATTGTTGGAAGAAAAAAGAACATGTTTATCAGTGGAGGAGAAAATGTGTTCCCGCCTGAAGTGGAAAATGCCATTTATGAAATCCCTCAGATTCATGAAGTATGTGTCATAGGAGTGCCGGACGAAAAATGGGGAGAAGTGGGAAAGGCTGTAATTTCTCTAAAACCCGGTGAGGAGACTTCAAAAGAAGAAATTATGAACGTATTAAAACAGAAACTGGCGCATTATAAAGTTCCCAAGTATATTCAATTCGTAAATGAAATCCCTAAAAATAATGTAGGCAAAATCGTTGCAGCCAAAGTAGCAGAGCTGTATGGAAAGCCTGCAGATCAGTAGAGAGATGAATAGAGATCAAGTAGGAATCAAAAGAATAGGGATATATGTGCCGGATGAAATAAAAGACAGCAAATATATCGGAGAAGAATCCGGTATAAGCGAAGATATTGTACAGCAGAAGTTTGGAATCAGGCAAATTCATAAAGCGGGAAAAAAAGAAAATGTTTCGGATATGGGCGTGAAAGCTGCAAAGAAAGCTTTGATGGACTTCAATCCGGAAAAGTTAGATCTTGTGGTATACTGTGGAAGTGAATATAAGGATTACTATCTTTTTAACTGTGCGGCCAAGATACAGCATGAGATTGGTGCTAAAAACGCCAATGCCTTTGAAATCCATTCCTTATGCTCGGCAGGTGTATACTCATTGAAAGTTTTGAAGAGTATGATGCTGCAGGATGAGAAACTTCGATATGTTTTGTTAGTGTCGTCTTCAAAAGAAGCGGATTTGATCAACTATAAGAATACGAGAACACGGTTTATGTTCAATTTCGGGGATGGAGCTGCGGCGGTTTTATTAGAAAAAGGTCTGAATGAGAATGTCATATTAGAGACTCACATGATTACAGACGGCTCTTTTGCTGAAGATGTGGGTGTTATGGGTATTGGATGCAAAAACTTTCACAAATTTGAAAAAATGAAATATGAGGATCGGTTTTTAGATGTTGCTGACATCAGGAGTATGAAAGAAAGACTTGACCCCATTACCTTAAATAACTTTGTGACGGTTATAGAAAAATCTGCAGAGAAAAGTGGTTATAAAAAACATGAAATCAATTTTATTGCACCTATTTTCATGAAGAGGTCCATATTGAACAATATTCTTTCATATTTTCAGTTGAATGAAGAAAACTCTTTTGTGTTAGAAAATTATGGCCATTGCCAGTCTGCCGACTCATTTATTTCTCTGTCTGAAGGAGAAAAGCTCGGCAGGATAAAGGAAGGAGATATTGCCGTTCTTTTTGGAGCCGGAACAGGATATACATGGGCGGCAACTACTGTAAAATGGGGAAAAATTAAAGTAATGGAAAAAACAGAGATAAAACAAAGTGACCAAGAGGTGATACTATGCGATTGAGAAACAAAACTGCAGTTATAACCGGTTCGGGAAGAGGAATTGGGAAAGCAACCGCTTTGATATTTGCAAAGGAAGGTGCCAACATTGTTATCAGCGATGTAAACCGGAATGATGTTGAACGGACAGTTGCGGAAGTATCTGAAACTGGCGCAGAAGCTGCAGGCATCAAAGCGGATGTTACAAATAAAAATCAGGTTATTGAATTAATGGATCTGGCAGTATCCAAATATGGAAAAATCGATATTCTGATAAACAATGCCGGCATCACTATGGATGCCGCACTTCTTAAAATGAAAGATGAACAATTCGATACAGTAATAGATA
Source organism: Anaerovorax odorimutans (assembly GCA_016841185.1). Classification (GTDB taxonomy): domain Bacteria; phylum Bacillota; class Clostridia; order Peptostreptococcales; family JAAYPU01; genus JAENZQ01. The sequence continues at coordinate 21,016 of JAENZQ010000036.1, read as the reverse complement.
TAAATCTAAGAGGCGTTTATAACTGCGGACAGGCAGCAGCAAGAGTCATGGAAAGGCATAAAAGCGGCGTGATTCTGAACGCATCTTCCTTTTCAGGAATATATGGCAACTATGGGCAGACAAATTATGTTGCAACTAAATCGGCTGTTATTGGCATGACAAAAGTATGGGCGAAAGAACTTGGACCAAAAGGAATACGTGTGAACGCAGTGGCACCGGGATTTATTATATCACCGATGACAGATAAAGTGCCGGATAAAGTACTGGAAATGATGAAAGAAAAATGCCCTCTTAAAATGTTAGGAAAACCGGAAGATATTGCATATGCTTATTTGTATTTAGCGTCTGATGAAGCAAGATTTGTCAATGGTGCTGTACTGGAAGTAACCGGAGGACTGACTTAGAAAAAATAAAAAGAGACGGTACAAGGACTAAGGGATGGCTCTTTTTGTTGGAATTGAACAAGCAAAACAAAAAGAGCAGTTCTTTTTATTTTTGATAAATGAAAGAAAAAGTATAATAGACAAGTTCTCGTTCTTCCTTTTCAAAATCCTTGTCTTGTCTTTCTAACCAATAATTTCAAGTGATGAGTCAGGTTGTTTAATAAAAGGCCCCGTTTTCAAATAGTTTTGTCAAATTATCTATAACATCATCTGTAACAGGCTTGTCATCAAAAATAATCCATTTCAATCCGATAAAATTGGATATTCCGAAAATACAGTATGCTAAAGTTTGAGCATTCATATCCACGGCTACTTCGCCTTTTTTTTGATAGGCTTCCATTCTTTTTACATAGTCGGTAGTGATATTTTCAAAGTGGTTTCTGAATAATTCTTCATCGACGAACTGTGCTTCCCATATTATTCTATAGAGACCTTTGTTATATCCAAGGAAATTAAAAAATGCTTTGAAGCCTTCATGTTCTTCAAAACTTGATTTACAGTTTTTTATACTTTCTCTGATTTCATCTTTTAGTTCACCTATCAAATATTCGACCAGGTATTTGAATACACTTATTTTATCCTTGAAATATATATAAAAGGTGCCGGGCGCTATATCAGCCATCCGAGTAATATCATTAATGGATGTATTATAATAGCCCTGTGAAGTGAAAAGTTCTTCGGCTGATTTACATATCTTTTCCAGTGTTTTTTTGCCTCTACAGGTTTTAGGTTCATTTATTAAGTTCACATAAATCACCTCAATTAACTTATTATCTACAAGATGTGTGCCAGTTAAAATAATTGAAATTGAGGGTGCGGTTATTATTGCTATGTATGGTATTTTAGAAGTTCAGTTATTTATGTATTAAAGTGATAAATAATGCACACGTGTCCAAAAAAATTGACATATGCAATGACATGCTGTATAATTTACAGGACAGTTTTCGGCTTCTGAGAAGATTTAAAAGATTACAAAGCAATTTTTTTTGGAGGGTGTTATGGAAAGCAGTTTAAAACTGGAGGAGATATTGAAGAGTGCGATTGATTCTCTTTATCTTACAATCATAATAGATGAGAACGAAATAGTTCGTTATATCAGTGAATCATATTCCAAAATATTAAATCTCCCGGTAACACAAGCAATCGGAAAGCATGTAAAGACCGTTGTCCCGGATACCCGTACGATTGAGGTGTTAAGAAGCGGGAAAGCCGACTTAGGAAGCATCTACACATTGCAAAATGGCGACATAACTGTCTGTAATCGCCTTCCTATTAAAGATTCATATGGTGAAGTACGCGGCGTCATTTCTACTGCTACTTTTCCGAACCTTGAAGTTATCAACAGATTCAGCAAAGAAATCAAGAAATTAAGGGAAGAGAATAAACTTTACCAAATGCAATTATCTTCTTTGAAGCAATCTCAATTTTCATTGGATTCCGTGATTGGAAACACGCCTCAAATAGCTCAGATAAAGGATACCATAGGAAAAATTGCAAACTCGGAATTATCTGTTTTAATCACCGGAGAAACCGGAACAGGGAAAGAAGTTTTTGCAAATGCCATACATCAACTTTCAAACAGAAGGCATGGCAGTTACGTTAAAGTCAATTGTGCAGCGATACCAAAAGACCTTTTAGAATCAGAACTTTTCGGATATGATGAGGGTGCTTTTTCGGGAGCAAAAAAAGGCGGTAAACCCGGAAAATTTGAACAAGCTAATAATGGTACGATACTTTTGGATGAAATAAGTGAAATGCCACTGGGGCTTCAGTCAAAACTTCTTAGAGTGTTGCAGGAAAAGGAGTTTGAGCGTGTAGGCGGCAATAAGACAATAAATCTTAATGTACGAGTTATTAGTGCAAGTAATCAAAACATTGAAGCCATGGTTGAAGGAGGCATCTTTAGACGGGATTTATATTATAGAATTAATGTGATAGAGTTAGCACTTCCTTCTCTAAGAGAACGGCTTGATGATCTGCCGCTATTATGTGAACACCTAATTTCTAAAATCAACACCAGACATGGCTGCTATATCGATTCTGTCTCTGAAGAAGTATTGACTATGTTTTATGATTATAATTGGCCGGGAAATGTACGTGAATTAGAGCATGTTTTAGAAAGAGCAAGTGTATTGACATTATCCGGAGCTTTGGAAAAATCAGATTTTGATTTCTTTTGGCCAAGAGTTTATAAAAACGATATAAAGAAAAGTAATATTCACTTATTTCAAGACTCAAAACAAAATGCAGAACGCAGGGCAATTAAGAATGCACTTGAAACTACTATGGGAAACAAAACACAGGCGGCAAAGTTACTTGGTATTTCCCGAAGCTTATTGTATGAAAAATTGAAAAAATATAAAATAGAGAAATGATTTTAATACAACTTGAAAACTTCAGATTATATTTCACTTAATATATTTGAAAAGAAAACGATAATAAAAGAGTCCAAAAGGGCTCTTTTATTTTTATACAGTTATCAGGTTTTTACTTGGCATAGTATTTGCGTGATTTCATGTTGACGTCGTAAAACATTAGTGAAAGGAGGTTAAGCAAATGGGTTATACAATAGATGAATTATCAGTCGGACAGTCGGATTCTTTTACAAAAACCATTAGTGAATCAGATGTATACTTATTTGCTGGTGTAACAGGAGATTTTAATCCGGCACATATAGATGAAGAGCAGGCCAAGAGCTCCAAATTTCAAACCAGAATTGCTCACGGAATGTTGTCCGCAGGATTTATCTCCAGTGTTATGGGCATGAAACTTCCTGGACCCGGAACAATCTATATAAGCCAAACCTTGACATTCTGTGCGCCAGTTCATATAGGAGATACAATAACGGCTACAGTTGAGGTTCTCTCTATTGATTATGAAAGGAATCGGGTATTTTTAAAAACTTTCTGCAGAAATCAGGACGGTCGAATAGTTGTTACAGGGGAGGCCGTTACTTCTCCTCGAAATATATAATTAAGTATTATTTATTTATCTGATAAATGTATTTTCTTTATACAAAAAAGTTTTCACATTACTGATTTCGTATTCTATATTAATTTAATAATTGGGAGGGTTTTATGTCAGATTTAAAAAACAAAAGGGTGATCTCAGCTGCAATTACAGGATCATGGCCAACAAAAGCAGATAACCCAAACTTATCAGTGACACCTGAAGAGATTGCAGAAGATGTATATGAATCATGGAAAGCCGGAGCTGCAATCGCGCATATCCATGTGCGAAATGAAGATCAGACACCGTCTTCGGATTTTGAAAAGTATAAGAAAACCATTGAATTGATTCGGGCAAAAAAAGATTGTGATATATGTTTGAATATTACAAGTTCAGGAAGCGTAGATTTCACCGATGAAGAGAGAATATATCCATTACAGCAACTTTTGCCGGAGCTCGCTTCGTATGATGCAGGAACAATGAATTGGCAACATAAATCTGTATTTTTTAATACGCCCGCATTTTTAGAAAAGTTGGGATATGCTTTACAAGAAAGCAATATTAAGCCGGAAATAGAAATCTTTGATGGCGGAATGATTTATAATGCGCTTCATTACATTAAAAAAGGCGTCCTATTGGAGCCTTGCCATTTTCAAATTGTGTTGGGTGCACCGGGAGGAATGACATGTACAATTGAAAATCTTGTTTTCTTAAGAAATCTGTTGCCTGAAAACTGTACATGGTCATCATGCGGCATCGGGAAAGGACATATGCCAATTATGTTGGCAACTATTGCTATGGGAGGGCATATAAGAGTAGGAATGGAAGATAATGTTATGTATCACAAAGGTGTCTTAGCCGAATCCAATGCACAGTTTGTTGCACGGGCGAAGCGACTATTGGAAGAAGCAGGATATGAAGCTGCAACCCCTGAAGAAGCAAGACAGATATATGGATTAACAAGAAAAGTAAAGTGATAAAGAAAAGGAAGAAACTATGAAAAATAAAACTAAAACAGTTTATGAGGCTGTAGAAAACATAAAAGATGGCGCTGTGATTATGGTAGGTGGTTTCATGGCAACAGGGACACCGGAAATCATAATAGATGCCTTAGTTAAAAAAAACATAAAGAATTTAACCGTAATTTGCAATGATGCAGGAGTGCCGGGCAGAGGAGTAGGGAAGCTTTTATCTAATGGACAAATAAATACTTTAATTGCTTCACATGTAGGTCTTAACCCTGAAGTAGCACAGAGGATGAATACTGATGTGGAAGAGGATAAGCTTAATTGTATTTTGATACCCCAGGGTACACTGGCCGAGAGAATAAGAGCAGGGGGAAGCGGATTGGGCGGATTCTTAACGCCTACAGGAGTTGGTACCATTGTTTCGGAAGATAAGCAGGTAATAACGATAAAAGGTCGCGATTATCTACTTGAAGAACCTCTTAGGGCAGATTTTGCTTTGATTCGAGGTTCTGTTACAGACAGATTTGGTAATACGATTTATAATTGCTCAACCAGAAATTTCAATCCTCTGATGGCAATGGCAGCTGATGCTGTTATTGTTGGAACAGAGAAAATAGTTGAAATTGGAGAACTTGATCCAAATTTTGTTATGACTTCAGGCATATTTATTGATGTGGTTGTAGGGGGTGAAAAGCCATGGCAGATATAAAAACGATCATTGCTTCTCGTGTTGCAAAGGAATTAAAGGATGGAGATGTTGTTAACCTTGGTATTGGACTTCCTACAATGGTTGCAAACTACATACCTAAAGGAATAGAAGTTATTTTCCAGTCAGAAAACGGTTTTGTAGGTCTTGGACCGGTTCCTGATAAAGGAAATGAAAATGTAGATATAGTAAACGCAGGGGCTCAATATGTATCAGTGATTCCTGGAGCGCAATTCTTTGATAGTGCTACTTCATTTGGAATTATTCGTGGAAAACATGTAGATGTAACAATATTAGGCGCCCTTGAGGTAGACCAGAAAGGTAATCTTGCCAATTGGATCATACCTGGGAAAATGGTGCCTGGCATGGGCGGAGCGATGGACTTGGTAGTAGGAGCAAAAAAAGTAATCATTGCGATGCAACACACTCAAAAAGGAAAGCACAAAATACTGAAAGAATGTACACTGCCCTACACTGCATTAAACGTTGTGGATATGATTATAACAGAAATGGGCGTAATGGAGATTACACCGGGAGGAATCTATTTAAAAGAAATCAGAAGTGAGTTCACTCCAGAACAGGTTCAAGCAGCTACTGGCGCTGAGCTTATTATTAGCTCGGATCTTAAGATTTGGAAATAGCGACACTGATTTATACTAAAATAAGGAGGAAAAAATGAACAATCTAAGAACAGCAATTATGGGAGCTGGTTCAATTGGGACAATTGCTGGGGCACTTATCACAAAGAATGGAGGACAGGTTGACTTAGTTGATTCTTTTCAGGTCAATGTAGATGCATTGAACGAAAAGGGAGCACGAGTCACGGGACATATGGAATTAAATGTTCCGGTACATGCAATTTTACCTGCCCAAATGGAAGGTATATACGATTTGGTAATAATACTGACAAAACAAACAACTAATAATATTGTCTTAAAAAAGGTAGTTAAACATATTGACGAGAATAGCTTGGTACTTACTTTGCAAAATGGAATACCTGAATATGAAGTCGCAGGTTATGTAGGAAAAGAGAGAACCGCAGGGGGAACAGTTGGCTTTGGAGGAACCTGGCTTGAACCGGGTGTTTCAGAATTAAGTACAACAAAGAATGTTTTAAAAGCCTTTGCTTTTGATATCGGTTGTTTAGATGGACAAGTTACAACAAGGCTTATACAGGCACAGGAATTGCTAAAACTAGTTGGAAATACAATTGTACTGGATAATTTAATGGGTGTTCGTTGGTCAAAACTTTTAATGAATGCTACTTTTAGTGGTATGTCCGCCGCTTTAGGATGCATATTTGGACATTTGCTGGATGATGATATTGCGATACAATGCATTGCGCATATTGCAGATGAGGTGATCAAATGCGCGCATGCATGCGGCGTTAGAATGGTTAATATGCAAGGTCATGACTATGAAAAATTAGAATTGTTTTCCAATGAGGATGTCGCAAAAAAACTCCCTGTTTATCGAGAAATCTGGGGGCAGCACTATAACTCAAAGGCCAGCATGCTCCAAGATTTGGAAAAGGGCAGACCAACAGAAATTAATCATATAAACGGTCTTATATGTAAAACAGGCAGGAAGTATGGTGTCCATACGCCGTTCAACGATAAAGTGGTTGAGTTAGTAAAGAGAGCAGAGTTAGCAAAATGTGTCAATGATTTTGATTTGATCAAAGAATTTCTATCCCTGCTTGAACAATAAGGCTTTTTCATTTTCTCTCCCATGTGCCCATTTGCATCGCAGGGGAGATGTTTAAAATCTCCCTGTTGCGGTTGAGGTACAATACAAGGTAAAGAGAAAATATGCTATAAAGAAGAGCATAAAATAAACTCGATTTAAGCAGACGCAAGGCTGTTTAAACATATTTAATGTTATCAATTAAGAGGAGGAAAAAATAATGAAAAAAGGAATCAGTATTTTACTATGTTTGATGTTGCTTCTAACCATTTTTGTAGGATGCAGCAATGGTGGCGGTACCGAGACTGAAAGTAACAACTCAGCTCAAGATACTGAGGTTATTACTTGGAAAGTCCAGGGTTATACACCTTCCGGTACACTATATGATCAGTACGGTGAAACATTAGCAAAAAAAATTACTGAGATGTCTGGAGGGAGATTGGTAATTGACTGGTATGGAGCAGGTTCGATCGTACCTGTTGGTGAAGCCCCTACAGCGGTAAGAGATGGAATATTAGATGCTGAGTTCGGTTATTCCGGTATGTGGGCAGGTATTGACGAAGCTTTCCCTCTTTTCTGCTCAACACCTGGAACATTTTCAGATCCAAGAGATATGGTAACATGGCTATATGATGGCGGCGGACTTGAACTCTGGCAGGAAATGGTGGACCAGTATGGTATGAATTCACACCTGGTTCTTGCAGGAACACATGATATGGAAACATTTCTGTGGTCAAATGAGCCAATCAAAGAAATTGACGACTTGTTTGGAAAAACAGTAAGAATCATGCCTGTAATGGGTAATATCCTTGCAAATAATGGTGTATCCGTAGCATTTATTTCAGGTTCAGAAATTATTTCTTCAATGGAAAGAAATGTTATTGATGCCGGTGAATATTCGATCCCCGCTCTTGATCAGACATTTGGATTTCAGGACGTTGCTAAATACTATACGAGGCCTGGATTCCACCAGCCTTGTGCTACTCAGGAACTGATGATAAATCAAGACAGATGGGATGAGCTTCCTGATGATCTTAAGACTGTTGTAGAAGAAGCATGTAAAGCTAATGTTTTAGAAATGATGACAGATTCCACGTTGAAGAATATCGATTCAATGAAATTTTTTGAAGAGGAAGGTATTGAGTTAGTACAGATGTCAGATGAGATGATGGCTACCTTGCAGGAATGGACTGATAAGTATTTTGAAGAAAAAATGGCTGAAAGTGAATCGTTTAGGAAAATCAGAGAATCACAGATTGCTTATCTAAAGAAAATTGCCGCTTATAAAAAAGGACTGGAAATACCATATCCTGATTGGGCATTTGAATAAAATTAACCTGATTATATAATTATAATTAATAAACTCAAACAGGGGGAATTATATATACTGTGATTCCCCTTGTAACTATTATGACAGAAAGGAGAGTACATCTATGAATTTGTTTAGAAAGAGCAGTAATGCCATAACGACTCTAAATCATAAGATTTTTAACGTTGCTTTATGGGTCATATATCCTCTGATAGCAGTTGTTATGTACGAAGTGATCAAAAGGTATGTTTTCCTATCACCTACAAACTGGGTATTTGATATGACATGGATGCTTTTTGGTACTTTTACATTTCTTGGAGGAGCGCACTGTCTGCATATAAACGGACATGTTAAAGCTGATATCTTTTGGCAACTCTTGCCCAAAAAGGGTAGAGCAGTATTAGATTTGATTTCATATTTAATCTTTTTCTTTCCTGTAATGATTTTACTTACGTATTCATCATTTAATTATTTCTTGAAATCATATGTAATGAATGAAACATCTCCAAACACAAATTGGAGGCCGGAATTGTGGCCTTGGAAGCTGATCATGCTGATCAGCATTATAATCTTGCTTTTACAGGGTATCGTGGAATTTTGGGGCGCAATAAGGCCACTATTTGAAAGGAAAGAGGCTGAGGAATAATGAGTATTGAATTAATGACAGTATTAATGTTTGTAGGCATTTTTGTAGGTGTATTCATGGGTTTTCCTATTGCCTTTACGCTTGCCGGCCTTGGACTCGTTTTTGGATATTTTGGATGGGGGGATGCAGCGATTACTATGCTGGCATCAAAGACTTTTGGTGTGTTTTCTAATTATACTTACGTTGCGATACCTCTATTCATATTCATGGGCAGTATGCTGGAAGCCTCAGGGGTTGCTGATAAGGCCTTTGGCGTATTGAATCAATGGCTGAGAAATATAAAGGGAGGACTGGGTATTGCAACAATACTCCTCTGTACGATGTTTGCTGCCTGTACAGGCGTAGTTGGTGCATCTGTAACTGCAATGGGTATGTTGGCTTTGCCTGCAATGATCAATAGAGGCTATAATCACAGTTTGGCAACAGGCATAGTCGGTGCTGGAGGGACATTAGGGATATTGATTCCCCCAAGCATCATGCTGGTGCTTTTCGGACCTATGGCCAATATTTCAGTTGTTGATCTATTTTCGGCTGCTATTGTACCAGGATTGATGCTTTCGGTAGCATATCTATCATATGTAATTATTTTTGTTCATGTAAAGAAGGATGCGATTGTGAAGACTGATTATGATGAAGAAGTTGAATACTATTCACCTATAGAAGGAGTCAAGGCTTTTGTGCCGTTTTTATTTATTATTTTTATGGTTCTTGGAATGATTCTGTTTGGAGTTACTTCACCGACTGAGGCTTCAGCGGCAGGCGCTTTTGGCGCAATAGTGCTTGCTTTTGCATATAAAAAATTAACCAAAGAAGTTCTTTTTAATGCAGGTGTCAATGCATTAAAAACCAGTGCAATGGTTATGTTTGTAGCCGTAGGTGCTAATATATTTACTTCTGTTTTCTTCGGGACTGGTGCCAGTAAAGTGCTGAGCAATTTTATACTTAATTTAGGCATAGGTCCCTGGGGTTCGCTCATAGCGGTACTTTTCCTTGTATTTATTCTTGGTATGCTGATTGACTGGGTTGGTATTTTGCTGATTGTTGTTCCGATTTTTATGCCTATTTTAGTTTCTTTCGGGTTCGATCCTTTATGGGCAAGTATGCTTATGATCGTATTGCTGCAGTCTTCATTCCTGACACCTCCTTTTGCTTATGCTTTGTTCTATATTAAGGGAGTAGCACCTGAAGGAGTTACGATAGGAGAGATATACAAGGGTGTAATACCGTTCATAATTATGATTTTAGCTGTAGTAGTATTACTTATGATATTCCCCGGAATTGTAAGTTGGTTGCCTAATCTTCTTGCTGGCAAATAGCTTAGAAGCAATTGGGCAAGAAACAGAAGGGACGGTTCTTTTTGTTTACACAAGGCTATAAGGTAAACAAAAAGAACCGTCCCTTTCGTTTACCTTTCGGTTATATTAAAGACTGGAGTTGTTCCAGAGATTTTCTGTCCTGGTGTAATATTTCCCCGGCAATATCTCGGGATTTAGAATCCAGATTTCCTCTCAATACTTTTTCAGCCATGTTGATTCCTTTGATTTCTCCTTCAACTGCTTTCTTGATCACATCCTGATCCCCTTCTTTATTTTCTAATTGGTTCTGAATTTTAAAATCTGCCATTGTGCCTTTCAGTCCAAGGTTTTCATGGGGTTTACCGCCAATATTTTGAATATATTCGGCAAGACTGGAAATATTTTTTCTGTGGTGACTCTGGACATCTTGAAAAGTTTCTCTATTTAATTCATTTTTAAGCTCTGAAATAAAAATGTTAAATGTATCTACAGCCATGTATTCGCCTTGCAATAATTGATTTAGTGCATGAATGGTTTGCGAATTTTTTTCCATAACATACCTCCTGAAATTTAATTTCTTTGTAATAATATAGCTTTTTCCATTTGTTAAGTTTAAAATACATATGTGGGAATATTTTTGTTCAAAAAGGTTTAAGCGTGTATATAATTCTATATACATTTATATTATATACATTGTATTACTACAAAGAAGGAGGCTGAAATGGAGCAAATAAGAGATTTGGCTATCAGATTGAGAGATTTAAGGATGAATTATGTGGATAAACAAGTATTGAAGGGCATCAATCTTGATGTATACAAAGGTCAGATTATCGGATACATTGGACCAAATGGTGCCGGAAAGAGCACTACGGTTAAAATCATGCTGGGACTGGTTGAGGGTTATACAGGAGATGTTTATGTTCTGGGTCAGGACATCAAAAGCACCGGGATAGCGTATAAGAAGAAGATCGGATATGTACCTGAAACAGCCGAAATATATGACAGCCTTACAGCAAGAGAATATTTAACTTTTACAGGTGAGTTGTACGGACTGGAAAGCGGTTTAGCTGACAAGAAGGCTGAAAAGCTCATTAAAATTTTTGGAATTGATGATATGTATGATTCCAGAATAGCTTCTTATTCTAAAGGGATGAAACAGAAAGTGCTGATCATATCGAGTTTGCTGCATAATCCCGATATTCTGTTTTTGGATGAACCTCTCGCCGGATTGGATGCCAACAGCGTCATGGTTTTTAAAGAAATAATGTCTCAACTGGTCAAACAGGGTAAAACCATTTTTTATTCCTCTCACATCATGGATGTGGTTGAAAAAATCAGTAATAGAATCATATTGTTAAATGACGGACAGATTATGGCCGACGGCAGCTTTAATGAATTGAAAGATCAATGTAAAGAAGGATCATTGGAAGAAATATTCAATCAACTGACGGGTTTTGATGCGTATAAGGAAATTGCTGAAGAATTCGTGTCTATTGTTCAAGGAGACCAACTATGAAGAGCTTTCATGCTTTAAAATTAATCGATAGATTTCAGGTATTTTTCGAAAAACTTGGAATTGATTATCCCATGATGAGAAGAATACTTGAAATTAAATTGATTATGGACGGAAGACGTGTTCCGACCATAATGAACAATGCTTCAAAAAAGAAATCTGAGAAAAAAGAAAAAAATAACTTTTTCAGATCCCTTTGGCTTTATGCTCTTATGGGTGTACTGATGGTTCCTTTTATCATAATGGAGAATAATTATATTTTTCAAATGAGTATTGTCTTTGGAATACTGATTTTTATGGTTATGACTTCTTTGATTTCTGATTTTTCTTCCGTATTCTTGGATATCAGAGACAAAAATATTATTTTCTCAAAACCGGTCAGCAGTAAAACGTACGGCATGGCAAAAACGATTCATGTTTTGATTTATATGTTTTATATCACGATCTCGCTGACAGGCATTCCTCTTATGGTATCTTTAGTAAAACACGGAGTTTTATTTTTCAGCATATTCCTATTTGAAATTATTCTTATGGATCTATTTATTGTGACTTTGACAGCTTTGCTGTATCTTTTGATATTACGATTTTTTGACGGAGAGAAATTAAAAGATGTTATTAATTATGTTCAAATCATATTATCCATAACCATAACAGTAGGATACCAATTAATCGGGAGGCTGTTTGGGATCATGGATTTAAATTTTATATTCCAACCCAGATGGTGGCAGTATTTCGTTATACCCGTATGGTTCGGAGCACCTTTTGAACTGTTTATTCAAAATAATTATAACAGCCACTATGTGGCATTTTCTGCGCTGGCCATACTGGCCTCTATTATTTCCATTATGGCATATATAAGGCTGATGCCTGTTTTCGAAAGATATTTACAGAAATTAAGCAATAACAGCGGAAAAGGAAAAGGATTGAGAAGCAGGAGTTTTATTCAAAGAATGAATCAAATCATTTGCAGGGATAGAGAGGAAAGGATTTTTTTTGGATTTGCTTCAGCTATGATTAATAATGAAAGGGAGTTTAAACTTAAGGTATATCCTTCATTAGGTTTTTCTCTCATTTTCCCATTCATTTTTATTTTTAATCAACTGCAGTATAGAGGATTCGGTGAAATTGCTTCAGGCAAATCTTATTTCAATATATATTTCTGTGCACTGTTGCTTCCTACTGTCATAATGATGATGAAGTACTCGGGAAAATATACGGGCGCATGGATCTATCATGTACTTCCAATTGAAAAAAAGGTATCTATATATAAAGGTACCATAAAAGCCATATTAATACGGCTTTTATTACCGGTATATGTCATAGAATGTTTGCTGTTTACAGGTATTTTTGGTATCAGGATATTTTGGGATCTGATCGTTGTCTTTTTAAATATTATTCTGTTTGCTGTGATCTGCTTCAAAGTTCTTAAGAAATCGTTGCCTTTTTCAGAGCCCTTTGAAGCGGTCCGTCAGAGCCAGGGTTTGACGATGCTGCCTTTAATGCTTGTTTTAGGTTTGTTAGGAGGTGTACACTTTGCGTTTACATTGTTTGATGCCGGTATTTACATATGGCTTGTCACTCTGATCGTTGCAAACATCATTGTATGGAAAAAAGCCTTTGTAAATATTTATGATTTTTGATGTAAGATCTAAGATGTAAGGTTTATGATTTGTAAATTAAAGATCTAATTGAAAAATTCTTGCAAAATCACTGAAAAATTTTCTTGCCCTCTGTCTCTTGTGCTCTGTATCGTGTTGCTAAACAGGATCCTTAGCAAAATGTCTATCTTTTGAATAGAATAAAGAAACAAGAGAAATAGGAGGCAAAAAGATGGATACTTTATTAAAATTGCCTATAGGTATTTCCAGTATGCCGTATGCAACTCCTACCATACATGTTATTTATCCGCAGGTTTTTGGACTGAACCAACCGGAGATCCAGCATAAAATAAACGGACATATCTATTATTTATTAAAAGAAGTTATTTCAATGCTTCAGCAGCCGGATCTGGTTACAATGATTTCCGGTTCATATGAAATCAAAACAAATCAAAGAGATGTATTAAGTCTTACTTTGAACTATTTAGGAGATTTCCACGGCGCCCATCCTGTTACTGCAGTCAAAGCATTGACTACGGATGTGACCACAGGCAAAAGATATGATTTGAAGGATTTGTTCAAGCCAGACAGTGACTATATTAATATTTTATCTGAAATGATCAAAGAACAGATTCCATCCAGGGATATTCCTTTGTTAGACGGATTTAAAGAGATTCGGCCTGATCAGGATTATTATATTGCGGATAAAAGCCTGGTTGTATATTTTCAACAGGTTGAGATTTCACCGTATTATGTCGGGTTTCCATATTTTATAATACCTGTTTATGATATATCGGATATTATTCTTGATAGCGGGCCATTGGGAAAAATGACAGAATTTTTTTAGAAGCCTACAGGTTGAAAAATGGAAATTAACCAATATTGGATCAATAGTATGTGGTACACTATTAAGAAAAGAATGAAACAGATAAGAAGAAAGGACTTGAGATGAGCAAATCGGTAGTATTAGCTGAAAAGCCCTCTGTAGGGAGAGATTTGGCCAGAGTTTTGAATTGTAAAAAGAAGGGAAATGGATTTTTTGAAGGAAATAGATATATTGTTACATGGGCACTTGGACATTTGATAGAATTGGCGCCTCCTGAACGGTACGAGGGCAGATTTAAATCATGGGAAATACAAGATTTGCCTATTATTCCCGAACATTTAAAATTGGATATTATTAAAAAGACAAGTAAACAGTATCATATTGTTAAAGAACAGCTTTTTAGAAAAGATGTGCATGACGTTGTTATTGCAACAGATGCAGGACGGGAGGGAGAACTTGTTGCCAGATGGATATTGGAGAAAGCGCACATTCATAAACCCGTGAAGCGGTTATGGATATCATCAGTTACGGATAAAGCCATACTTGAAGGTTTCAGCCATTTAAGGGACGGCAGGAGTTATGAAAATCTTTATGCATCAGCTGTTGCACGTGCCGAAGCCGATTGGATCGTCGGGATCAATGGAACACGCGCCCTGACATGTAAATACAACGCACAACTTTCTTGCGGGAGAGTGCAGACACCTACTTTGGCTATGGTCAAGAAAAGAGAAGAGGAGATACGGAATTTCAAGCCTAAAAAATTTTATGGGATAACAATTGAGGGCAAAGGAATTAAATGGATCTGGCAGGATAAAGATGCTCATGATATTAAAATATTCGATAAAGATAAGCGTGACAGAATTTTAATGTCAATAAACAATAAAAATGCAGAGGTATCTGAGGTGAAAAAGACTTATAAAAAAAGCTTTTCACCTTCTCTTTATGATTTAACAGAGCTTCAAAGAGACGGAAACCGATTCTTTGGCTATTCTCCCAAAGAAACTCTATCTATTATGCAAAGGCTATATGAGCAACATAAAATACTGACTTATCCACGGACAGATTCCAGATATATTACTTCAGACATTGTGGATACGCTGAAAGACAGGATAAAAGCCTGCGGCATAGGTCCATATTCCCAATTAGCTATGTCAGTACTCAGCAGACCTATTAAGGCCAATAAATCATTTGTGGATAACAGCAAGGTTTCCGATCATCATGCCATCATCCCTACTGAGCAAACAGTATTGTCGGGAGAATTGTCGGATAAAGAGCGTAAAATATATGATCTGGTTATCAAACGCTTTTTTGCAGTATTAATGCCTCCTCATGAGTACCAGCAGGTTTCCGTTAAGTGCTCAATAGGAGAAGCAATTTTTATTGCTAAGGGCAAAACCGTACTTAAGAGTGGTTGGAAGGAAGTATATGATCGCTATTCGGAAGAGGAAGAACCGGATCAGATAAAGGAACAAATATTGCCGGATCTAAAGGAAGGAGATGTGATGAAAATCTCCAAAGTAGTTGCTACAGAAGGAGATACAAAGCCTCCTGCTCCATTTAATGAGGCGACTTTATTGTCTGCTATGGAGAACCCGATAAAATATATGGAAACCGATAATAAAAAATTGATTAAAACAATAGGAGAAACAGGAGGGCTTGGAACAGTTGCAACAAGAGGAGATATATTAGACAAGTTGTTCAACAGCTTCCTTATAGAAAAAAAAGGAAAAGATATATGGATCACTTCCAAAGGAAAGCAACTGCTTGAGTTGGTTCCGGAAGAATTAAAGTCTCCGGTCCTTACTGCTCAATGGGAGCAAAAACTGGGGAATATTGCCGAGGGGATACTTGGAGGAGAAGCTTTTATCCGAGAAATGAAAGCATACGCTATAAAAGTGGTTAATGAGATTAAAAGCAGCCAAGAAAAATTCCGGCATGATAATATTACTAAAAATAAATGTCCGGATTGCGGGAAATTTCTTCTTGAAGTTAAAAGTAAAAGGGGCAGACTTCTTGTTTGTCAGGATAGAGAATGCGGCTATCGTAAAAGTATTGCCACTATTACCAATGCCAGATGTCCAATCTGTCATAAGAAGCTTGAATTATACGGTGAAGGAGAAGGGCAGATATTTGTCTGTAAATGCGGATACAAAGAGAAGCTCTCATCATTTAATGAAAGGAAGAAGAAAGAAAAAGCCACTATGTCTAAAAAGGAAGTGGCAAAATACATCAAGAGCCAGAATAAAAAAAGCGATGAGCCTTTGAACACGGCTCTGGCGGATGCACTTTCAAAACTAAAAAAGAAGTAATAATCAGTTTATATGTTGACAATGAATAAGATTAAATTAATTTACTTTACCTTAATTAATTAAAGCCGGATTAACAAATAATGTATTTATAGATGGTTATATAATGCAGTATACTCCCGATTAGTATGAATATATGGAATATTTCATGGTAGCCAAACTTCCATATTTTCAATCTGGCAGGTTTTATGGCATAAATAATTCCGCCTATGGTGTAGGAAATGCCTCCCCATAAAATTAAGAGGAATCCTGAACTGACAAGACAGGCTGCTAAAGGATAAATGACAAAAATTGCTGCCCAACCAAGAATGAGATAAAAGCCGGTATAAAGCAATCTTGGCGCATTGAGCCAGAAAATCTTTAAGATGATACCTGTAACAGCTAAAATCCAAACAACCGTTAATAGTGTATATCCGATTTTACCTTTAAGTGTAATGAGACATATGGGGGTATAGGTTGAAGCAATCAGAAAGTAAATCATGATATGATCGATTTTTCTTAAGATTTCAAGAGCTTTTTTTGAAAGCATGCTCCAGTGATAAATCGTAGAAGCCGAATATAATCCCAATAATCCAAGGGAAAAAATTACTGATGAAATGATTTTGATCTGATTTCCCGTTGAGATCGATTGAAATAACAGGTATAGAAAGCCGACAGCAGAAAGAATACACCCTACCAGATGAGAAATCGAATTGATAGGTTCACGGATACGCATTTTCACTTAAATACCTCCAGATATAGTTTTTATTACTATATAACATGGTACAACTAACAATGTCAAAAGTCAACAATCAAATCATATTTTTTTATTTTATTATATCTTTTTAAAATAAATTCTATACTTTATAATAAAAACATATTTTACCAGGATAAAATAAGGAGTGATGAGATGGAAAAAACACTGGTTCTTATCAAACCTGATGCTGTAAGAAGAGGCCTTATTGGGGAAATCATAGGAAGATATGAAAGAAAGGGTTTAAAAATTTGCCGTATGAAAATGTTCAGGCCGGATGAAGAAATCCTCAGGCTTCATTATTCGGAGCACATAGGAAAAGACTTTTATGAAGCGCTCATATCATTTATGATGAGCGGCAGTATTGTGGCAATGATTGTGGAGGGAAATAAAGCTATTGAGTCAGTCAGAAAGATAAATGGAAAGACAAACCCATTTGAGGCTGAAAACGGAAGTATAAGAGGTGATTTTGCCTCTTCATTAACGGAGAACATTGTACATGGTTCCGATTCTGCAGAAAATGCTCAGAAAGAAATTGATATTTGGTTCAAATAAAATAAGTATAAGTGTAAATATGCTTCATTGAAGCAGTGTAAGTAAAATAAGTATAAGTGTAAATATGCTTTTTCGCAGCGGTGAAGTTAAAAAGAGGATTAGAAAATAATGTCGAATTTGAATCAAAGGCAAATGAAATGATGAAAGAGGTTATCGTATATGGCTCAGTTATATTTTAGGTACAGCACGATGAATGCAGGCAAATCAATTGAAGTTATAAAAGTTGCACACAACTACGAAGAAAGAGGCAAGAATGTTTTAGTAATGACTTCTGCTATTGATGACAGGTATGGGAAAGGTAAAGTTACTTCAAGGATTGGTGTATCCCGTGATGCTGAATTGATTCATGATGATACAAATATCATGCAGTTGTTTTTGAATAAGCACAAAGAAAAGCCGATTGACTGTGTTCTTGTAGATGAATGCCAATTTTTAAAGAGGCATCATGTTGAGGAATTGGCCGAAATCGTTGACAGCTGTGAAGTACCGGTGCTTTGCTATGGGCTCAAAAACGATTTTAGGAATGAGCTGTTTGAAGGATCATATGCCCTTTTGGTTTATGCGGATAAGATAGAAGAGATTAAAACCATCTGCTGGTGCGGCAAAAAGGCAACGATGGTTGCCCGTATTATTGATGGAAAGCTGGTCAAAACAGGAGAACAGATACAGGTGGGCGGAAACGAAATGTATATATCCCTTTGTCGGAAGCATTATAATGACGGACGACTTGGGGAGTAGGTCAATACTAAATCAGATTAAGGATACTTGGAGGATTTTGGGTTGCCAAAATTCTTCACGCTTTTACGGGTTGATACTTGACTTTTGCTTCTATGAGTTACATCTTATGTATTAATCTAAATTTTTCTATTAGAGCATCAACGTTTATGGCAGCTTAATCAGTGCAACGGTTGCGTTGAATATCGACAAGCTCAAAGATTTAGAACCAATTGCAGGAGAAATTTGATAAAATGCACCTCCTTTTCAAATATACTTGTTTATGTTAGTATATAGAAACAAACTTTTTGACATATAATATAAGAATAAGAAAAGGAGCGATTCAATGAATTTTGAATATTTTATACCTACCAAAATTTTATTTGGTCCGGGAAAACTGAATCAACTTTCAGAAATAAATCTGCCTGGAAAAAAAGCTTTGATTGTTGTTTCAAGTGGAAAATCTATGAAGAAGTATGGATACATAGATAGAGTAATTTCTTTGCTAAAGGATAACAATGTAGAAAGTGTTGTATTTGATAAAATTCTTCCAAACCCAATAAAAACACATGTCATGGAAGGAGCGGCATATGCGAAAGAAGAGAACTGCGATTTTGTAATAGGGCTTGGAGGCGGAAGTAGTATTGATTCAGCTAAAAGTATTGCAATTATGGCTAAAAATCCTGGTGATTACTGGGATTACATCAATGGTGGGACTGGAAAAGGAAAGCCTGTGGACAACGGTGCTTTGCCTATTGTTGCTATTACTACTACTGCCGGCACAGGAACAGAAGCTGATCCATGGACGGTAATCACAAAAGAAGATTCCAATGAAAAGATAGGGTTCGGTGTTTCTGATACATTTCCGGTACTTTCAATTGTTGACCCGGAATTGATGTTGACTGTACCACCGAAATTAACAGCCTATCAGGGTTTTGATGCGCTTTTTCATGCTACAGAAGGTTATATAGCAAATATTGCGACACCAATAAGTGATATGTATGCAATGAAAAGTATTGAATTGATATTCAAGCATTTGCCCAAAGCAGTTGAAGATGGCAAGAATATTGAAGCAAGAACACAAATTGCTTTGGCAAACACTTTATCAGGACTTGTGGAATCCACATCCAGCTGTACTTCGGAGCATTCCATGGAGCATGCACTTAGTGCCTATTACCCTGAACTTCCTCATGGAGCAGGCTTGATTATGTTGTCAGAGGCATATTATACATTCTTTGCAGATAAGATCCCGGAAAGAATGATCCGTATGGCCGAAGCTGCAGGAGCAGATGTTAATAAATTGCCGGAATCTGAAAAGCCAATGGCTTTTGTAAATGCATTAAAGAATCTGCAGAAAAACTGCGGTGTTGATGATTTGAAAATGTCGGATTTCGGAATTGGCATCAACAAAATCAACCAAATAGCAGAAAATGCCAGATATACCATGAAGGGGCTTTTTGAGCTGGACAGATATACGCTTTCTTTTGAAGAAACAGTGCAGATTCTGGAACAGGCGTATAAATAGATATTGGCACATAAAAGATCGGACGGGAAAGCTCTTTTCTTGCAATTCAAAAGATGCTGCCATCAGGAGACTCATCCCTAAATTTATACTTTCACTTCCATTTACAATAGACCAGGGATAGCCGTAAAGGCTATCCCTTACAAATGTTTCCCCTGATAGCTGTTTCTTCTTTTCAATTCGGCATCGATACCGTTTAAAACACTTTTTTTATCCGTACTCCACTTTGGAGCTATCAGCATGCTTCTGGGAGCATCTCCTGTCAAACGATGAACCGTTATTTTAGGAGAAAGGTACTCAAGAGCATCTGCTACAAGTTCTATGTATTCCTTTTTGCTTAAAGTATTTATCTTCCCTTGAACATACAATTGGCATAATTGAGTATTTTTTAGTACGTGGAGAAGGTGAATTTTAATACCGAAAATATTTTTTGAAGACAAATATTGTATAGATTGCAGTATTTCATACTTTGTTTCACCAGGAAAGCCAAATATCAGATGTATTACTGTGAGGATTTTTCTTTGATTTAACTTTTTTAGGGCGCTTTCAAATACTTTTAGTGTATATCCGCGGTTGATCAGCTGTGCGGTTTTTTCATGGATGGTTTGCAGTCCCAATTCAACCCAAAGATAGGTTTTATCATTCAATTCCGAAAGCAGCTCAAGAATTTCCGCGGAAAGGCAATCAGGCCTTGTGGCAATGGCCAAACCTATAACAGAAGGTGAGGCCAAAGCGTTGTAATATACTTCCCTCAATATTTTTACATCAGCATAGGTATTGGTATAATTCTGAAAATATGCCATATATTTACCGTTAGGCCACTTGGTTTTCAATAATTGAATTTGCGAATCTATTTGATCTTGTATGTTTAAATGGCGTGATGAAGCATAGTTTCCGGAGCCTCCTTGAGAACAAAAAATACATCCCTTACTGCTTAAGGTGCCGTCTCGGTTGGGGCATGTAAAGCCGCCATCCAGTGACAGCTTTATGATTCTGCAGCCGAATTTATCTTTTAAATATCCTCCTATGGCATTATATCTTTTGTTATTATCCATTGTATTACCTCGATTAAAGTGATTGGCGGTTATTTCTCTTTTCTTTTCTCTTTTCTCTTTTTATAGTATAATCTCATTAAAGAAAAAGTCAAAGTGGAGGACAGTATGGACAGCAGAGAATATATAATGGAATACACTGAAAAAGGAAAAGAAGCCCAAAGGGTGTTTGAAAAGTATACTCAAGAGCAGGTG
>JAENZQ010000035.1 GCA_016841185.1 Anaerovorax odorimutans | reverse complement strand
CCTATGACCCCCTGCTTGTAAGGCAGGTGCTCTCCCAGCTGAGCTATACGCCCCCACTTGTATTAATTGACAGTTGATAATTGAAAATTGTAAATTATCTTTAATAAAATTACCTCTTCATTATCAATTGTCCATTATCAATTGTCAATTGAATTTTTGGTGACCCTACCGGGACTCGAACCCGGGTTACCGCCGTGAAAGGGCGGTGTCTTAACCGCTTGACCATAGGGCCTTATGGCTCCAGAGGTGGGACTCGAACCCACAGCCTACCGGTTAACAGCCGGGTGCTCCACCATTGAGCTACTCTGGAATATTCATTCTCCTTTTGGGTGAGCACGAATTATATATTAACACAAGAATTTACCCTTGTCAACGCAATTTTTGTTTTTTTTTGCTGCATTCTATTTTCTTTTCTTCCTTGTGTTTCCAACGTTTTCGCGCTCTTTTCTGAATTGTCTTACATTCAAATAAGCCCATACAAAATATGCCATTATCAATATAACAATATATCGGATATAAGATTCCGGTTCCATTTCATTCTGTAACGAGTTTATAAATGAATTAACATGCAGTACAGAAAAAATAAGAATTGAAACGGAGAAAGTCAGATCTATAACATTCTTTAATCTCTTCTTCCGGATATTATCTTTATTATCCCTGAAATACTTGAACTTAAGTGCTAAATATATAACACTTACAATTGAAACAAAAAAAGCAAATGTGCTTGATAATACTGTCATTTTCTTCCCCCTAATTCATTGGTATAACAATTATATATTAAAAATAAATTGTATGCAATTATTAATGTGCCTACAATTATAATTGATTATTCAATGAAAGCAAAAAATCCTGAGGATAAACTCAAGATTTTGTTAAATAATATAGGTTAGAATGTTTCCAGTGGAAAACTAATCTGAAAGGGTAATCAAATGTTTAAAAAATTCGTTACCGGCATTGTTTCAGGATTTCTTAATGGCTTCTTCGGCTCCGGCGGAGGCACGATAGTTGTTCCGGCTTTAGAATTCATACATAAACTGGAAGAGCATAAGGCACATGCTACGGCAATCCTAATAATTTTTCCGTTATCTGTTATCAGCACACTTATCTACCTTAAAAATGGATACATTGAAGTGTCCCCAGTCCTTAAAGTAGCAGGGGGCAGTATTCTGGGCAGCATAATCGGAGCTAAAACACTAAATAAAATATCTTCCAAAATGTTGAGAAAATTTTTTGGAATCGTTCTGATCATTGCTGCTTTAAGGATGGTGTTTTAATGCTTTACTTTATAATAGGGCTGCTTTCCGGGATAATCAGCGGTATGGGAATAGGCGGAGGAACCATTCTGATTCCCGCACTCGTCCTCTTCTCTCCTCTTTCACAACAACAATCCCAGGGTATTAATCTGGTAGTCTTTATACCTGCAGCGATTTCAGCATTGATCATTCATCATAAGAATAAAAATATTGAATATAAAATGACTTTACCCATTATTCTTGCAGGTGTTATAGGGGCAATTGGCGGCTCGTTATTAGCTGTATATATTCCCCCGGATTTTCTGAAAAAACTCTTCGGAATATTTCTTTTTATTGTTGGTTTAATCGAATTTTTTTCTAAAACAAAATAATCCAAAAGCTATAATTCATTTATTATGTCAACTGCCATCATCACACAGGCACCTTCATGAACAACGTGAAATCCTTTATCTTCTGCAATCTTTGGAGTCTCATCGTCGTAAGAACCCGGCTGAAACCAAAGATATTCTATTTTACTTGAATCTATCTTTTCTATGGTTTTCTTAGTTACTTTCGGAGGCACAACAAAATCTATACAATCCGGTATGACAGGCACGCTCTCAATATCTTTGTAGCAAATAAGTCCTTCAACTTCATCATAATTTGGATTGACACAATACACGTCATATCCATGATTCAGTAGTTTCTTTACGATTCTATTGCCTGTTTTTTCCTTGTTTGGCGTTGCTCCAATCACAGCCCACTTCTTTTTTGAAAGCATTTCCTTCATTAATTTTTCATTCATAAATAATTCCTCCTGCTAATTTATTGGCTATCTAAAATTCTTCAATCTTGTTTCTTATTTACCCATTAATATCTATTCTATTCATTAAAAGTAATCAGAAATAATATTCTACGTTAATTCAGGTTGTTTAGATATCCATTGATTATTGCTCAAAACAAATAAGCCCTGTTTATGACAGGGCTACAAGCTGAAAACAAAGTAACTTATGAATTGAATACTATTGTGTTAATATGAGTGACTTTTATCTGTTTGGTTAAAAAATTGAGGGGAAAGATAAGGTAGAAAAGCCGTGAACAGGCAGGACGCCTGTAAGCAAACCTAAGCCATAATATATTAGCTATACCTGCAAGTTCATACTTTTTGCCCATTTTTAAAGCTTATATATTCAAGATTCAGTGATTCAATATGACATTGTCCATTGGTTAAATCAACTAATATGTTATGTAAATCTGAAGTTTTTTTACTTTGTGAATAGACAAATATCCCAACATGATCAGAAAATTCAATGTCCTTTATAATATAACCTTTGTTCAATAATTCACTTTGAACTTTACCTAAAAAAGTATAATCAATATTGACTTTATTCAATTGATGCTCTATTTTCTTTATAATATTGGCATGATCTAAAGCAAGTTTTGCTGCATTTGTATATGCACGAACCAAGCCTCCTGTACCAAGTTTAATACCTCCAAAATACCTTGTAATTACCATTGCAATGTTCGTGATACCTTCTTTTTTCAACATCTCCAACACAGGAATGCCGGCTGTTCCACTGGGTTCTCCATCATCACTGTATCTCTGTACTTTATAATCTTCACCGATAAGATACACAGGAACGTTGTGAGTGGCATCTTTATGCCTGCTTTTTATCATTGAAACAAAAGCCTCTGCTTGATCTTCATTGTCTACAGGCTGAACATATCCTATAAACCTTGATTTTTCAATTATAGTTTCTGCTTCTGCATATTTTTCTGCTGTTTTATATTCTTTCCCCATCCTCTTTCCTCTTTTCAATGACAAATTGTTTGTATCGGTTATAGTCTGATTTAAGAAGCTTTGTTTCGATATATACGCCTTTTTCAGTATAATCCATTTTACTAACTGTCGTATTGTGGCATAAATAGGAAGAAACATCGCCGTTTTGAAATGGTATCAACAAAGCAGCATTTACCATGTCCGAAAAAATAATCTCTTTTATCTTAGATACAAATTCATCTATGCCATCACCGTTTTTAGCAGAAATATATAATATGTCTTCTCCCGACGGTATTATCCCTTCATCATAATTAATTTTATCTATTTTGTTAAAAACCGTTATTCTTTTTCTGTCTTCAGCTTTAATTTCTTTTAAAACTTTTTCTGTTACCTCCATTTGAAAAGGAAAATGTTCATAAGAAGCGTCTACCACTTGAATGAGCAAATCTGCATAAAGTACCTCTTCAAGTGTTGCTTTAAAGGCATCGATAAGCATATGCGGCAGCTTACTTACAAAACCTACGGTATCTATTAAAATAAATTCTTCTTTTGTTTCAAGTTTTATTTTTCTTTGAAATGTATCCAGTGTTGCAAAAAGCATATCTTCTTCATAAACACTCTTTTCTTTCTTGTCGGCAATCTGCAGCAATCTGTTCATAATCGTAGATTTACCGGAATTGGTATATCCTACCAATGCAACTACAGAGATTTCTGATTTTTTTCTTTTTGCCCTTTGTGTCAGTCTATTCTTTCTGATCTCTTCCAATTCTCTTTTAATATCCGCCATTCTTCTAAGAATATGGCGTCTGTCGGTTTCCAGTTTTTTTTCACCAGGTCCTCTGGTTCCTATGCCGCCACCCGTTCGCGAAAGTGATTTTCCCAAGCCGACAAGTCTTGGAATGCGATACTGAAGCTGGGCCAATTCTACTTGCAATTTTCCTTCCTTTGATACTGCCCTTTTGGAGAAAATATCCAATATTAATATGGCCCTGTCCACTATTTTTACCTCAAGATAATCCTCAATATTTCTCAACTGGACTCCGGACAATTCGTCATTAAATATGATGATATTCGACCCCAGATCATTACAGGCTATTTTTAATTCTTCAAGTTTTCCTTTGCCGATATAATAGGCCGGATCAATTCTTTCTCTTTTTTGTATCAGTTCTCCTACAACCTCACAACCTGCCGCTTCAGCAAGCTGTGACAGCTCGTCCATATAATATGTTATATCTGCTCCCATTTCGACCCCTACAAGAATTGCACGTTGTTCTATTTCCATTGAGAAAATCTCCATCCTCTTCTCCTTTTAAGTCAGTTTATGGTTTATAGTTTATGGATAATCGATTTTTATAAAACAAAATCCTTATTAATTTTCTTTCATCTTTTTTGAGGACTGGCGGGCACAGAGATCCGCCACTACACCTTCAGTCTATTGTATCGCTAGGTTCGATTATGTTCGGTACTTCTTTTTCCGGTATAAATATGTAACTCTGGGGGACTTCCCCGACAATAACAGTTTCGGCTATAGGAACAACCGTTTGAATATTAATGGTATCCGTATTGAAAGGAACAATGATTTTTGCATAGGTTTCAACTTCAAGGAATATTTTGTGTCGTGTTTGATTGATGCCGCAATCTTCAAACTCAGTTTTGAAATTCACTTTTGACATTCCGATAGGAATAATGTTCAGTTTTATCATCGGTCCGTATTGCGAAAGGATTTGGCTTCCCATAATACTTCCAATAGGAATCTGAACTTGCGAAGAAGTAACGTTCTGAATATTATTCTGTATCAGTAAAGTCATATCTGCTGCTAAAGTATTCATTAATACCGTATTTGCCTGCAGTGAAATAATCTTTCCGTCCTTATCCGTTTCAATTTGAATCAGATCACTGTAATTTATGTTTTGCGCAAATTCTTCATATACGGATTCATTCACTGCCTTTGTCGCAATTTCTTTAACTCTCATTTCAGCAATATTGAACACAGCAGGTTTTATTTTGGTGTCTAAGTATATAAACCCATATATACTTATTAAAATAATTATAATAATTGAAAAAAAAACTTTGAGGGCAGAGGTACTTTTTTTATACTTATTTTTTCTCCTCAAGACAATTCCTCCCCATAATATATAATATTATGGAGGAAAAAAAATGTGAAAAAAGAGTAAATAAAAATCTACTCTTTTACAGAAAATATATGGTTTTCAAATATTATATCTCCAGACGTTCCAGTTCAGCCATTAGTTTATCATTCAAGACCCGAATATGTGTCCCCTTCATTCCGAGAGATCTGGATTCAATAACACCGGCACTTTCAAACTTTCTTAAAGCATTTACGATAACCGACCGAGTAATGCCTACTCTGTCTGCTATCTTGCTTGCAACAAGCAATCCTTCATTTCCTTCTAATTCTGCGAAAATGTTTTGGACCGCTTCAAGTTCGGAATATGATAATGTACCTATTGCCATTTGAACCACCGCTTTTTTTCTTGCTTCTTCCTCAAATTCAAGGGTTTTGGCTCTAAGTATTTCAATTCCTACAATTGTTGCCCCATATTCTCCCAGAATAACATCCTCAACACCATATTCCATATCATACCGGGCTACAATCAAAGTTCCCTGTCTTTGACCATTACCATATATAGGAATAATGGTCAAATATTTATCCATGGTATTGTAATCGTACTTGAATATTTTAAGGGATTCTTCACCTGTAATATTCACTTTTGTTTCGCTGATTTTAAGCAATTCATCATTATATTCCTTTGGAAATTTCTCGGTTCCTGTTTCCGGATCTATAATGATCGGGCTGTCGGCTTTTATTAAGAGCTTCAACCCTAAAACCTTGCCCTTTTTACTAATGATATATACATTTGAATCAAGAAGGCTACTCAATATTCCACATAAATCGCTAAAGGAAACTGCTTCATTATTTGTCATCTGCAATACCGCATTCAGTCTTCTCGTCTTCTCAAGCAACTCTACCAGCATCTTCAATCCTCCTTTGTCTCCTTTATTTCTCATCATCATTATATCCGTCCTATCCGGTATGAAGCAAGCAATTTCTACTATTTTCCTGAAAATTATAAGATATATTTGTCAATTTCATCGATATATACGGTCTCTGCAAATTTTTTACGGACATACTCCGCATCAATTGTAAAAGTATCTTCTTGCATATCGGATATATTAAATGAAATATCTTCCAGAAGGTTTTCCATAACCGTATGAAGTCGTCTTGCTCCTATATTTTCAGTTTGTTCATTGATCAAGAAAGCCACATTTGCAATTTCATCTGCAGCGTCGTCGGTAAAGACAATATTGATGCCTTCTGTCTCTAAAAGCATTTTATTTTGTTTAATTAAAGCATTCTCCGGAGCGACCAGTATCTGTCTGAAAACTTCTTTTGTAAGATTCTCTAATTGCACTCTTATAGGAAATCTACCCTGAAGCTCAGGAATCAGATCGGTGACTTTTGAAGTGTGGAACGCGCCGGCTCCAATAAAGAGAATATGATCTGTCTTTACAGGCCCATATTTGGTATTAACAACACTTCCTTCAACGATGGGAAGTATATCTCTTTGAACACCTTCTCTTGATACATCTGCTCCTCCTTTAAAATTTGGAGATGCTATTTTATCTATTTCATCAATAAAGATAATACCATTTTGTTCGGCATTCTCAAGGGCTTCGCTGGTAACCTGATCCATATCAAGAAGGTTTTGGGCTTCTTGCTCTCTTAAAATCTTTCGGGCATCCTTAATAAACACTTTCTTTTTCTTTTTTTTCTGCGGGACCATATCTCCAAAGATATTTCCAATACTGATGCTGATGGCTTCATTTCCCAAATCCATCATGTTCATGTTTTGGTTGCTGTTTACTTCTATTTCAATCAATTGATCCTCCAGAAGCCCTTTTTTCAATTGTTCCCTTACCTGATCCCGTTGTAATTCCAGATCACTTTTGTCATTTTCAGACTCTTCTTTGTTCTGGTTACCGCCATATTGGTTGTTCATAATAAAGTCAAAGGGATTTTTTATGGAAGAAGTCCTTTTCTTTCCGGGAACAATGGCTTCTACTATTTTCTCCTCGGCAATTTGTTCGGCGATTTCATATTTTTCCTGCATTCTGTTGTGCTTTACCAAACGGATGGACGTCTCAACAAGGTCTCTGACCATGGACTCTACATCACGGCCCACATATCCTACCTCCGTATATTTTGTTGCTTCCACTTTAACGAAAGGGGCTTCGATCAGCTTTGCCAGGCGCCTTGCTATTTCTGTTTTTCCTACACCGGTGGGTCCCATCATTAATATATTTTTAGGCGTGATTTCGTCTTTCATTTCATCCGGAAGCAAACTTCGGCGATATCTGTTTCGTAAAGCAACGGCAACAGATTTTTTTGCTTTTTCCTGTCCAATGATATATTTATCCAGTTCTTTTACGATTTCCTTAGGTGTCATATTTTTCATTCCTTATCTCCTCCTAAAGATTCGATAGTGATATTATTGTTAGTATATACACATATAGAAGAAGCAATTTCAAGAGATTTTCGTACAACTTCTTCTGCTCCTAATCCGGTATTATCATATAGAGCTTTCGCAGCAGCAAAAGCGTAATTCCCTCCTGAACCAATAGCCAGAACATTGTCGTCCGGCTCAATCACCTCGCCATTTCCTGAAATCAATAAAATATCATCTTTATCCGCTGCCAGCATCAAGGCTTCCAACCGCCTCAGAATTTTATCCTTACGCCATTCCTGTGCTAAAGAAACAGCTGCCCGCTTAAGATTTCCACCATGTTCCTCCAACTTATTTTCAAATTTCTCTGTTAATGTGAAAGCATCTGCCACTGAACCTGCAAAGCCCGAAAGAACTTTATTTTTATATATCTTTCTAACTTTTTTAGCATTTTGTTTCATTATGGATGACTCGCCAAAGGTAACCTGACCGTCACCTCCTATGCAGATATCATTTTCATTTCGTCGTACCACTACGATGGTTGTTCCATGAAACATCAATTCATTCCTCCGTTACTTTCTCTTTATAATTACAAGCCTTATTTGAACACTGATAATCTGTCTTTTTAGTTTTTTTCTCCACCATGAGAGATCCGCACTCAGGGCATTTTTTGTCAACAGGCTTATTCCATAAAGTAAACCGACATTCAGGATAGCCGCTGCAACCATAGAATATCCTTCCTTTTCTGCTTCTTCTCTCAATAAGTTCATTACCGCATTCGGGACATGTTACCCCTGTTTTTAAAATAATCGGCTTTGTATTTTTGCATTCAGGATATCCTGAACAAGCTAAAAATTCACCAAACCGTCCTTGTTTTATGGCCATTGGTTTACCGCATAATTCGCATTTTTCATCCGTTAACTCATCCTGTATTTCTATTCTTCTAATTTCTTCGTCCGCTTCTTTCAGTTCTTTCCTAAAAGTGGAATAAAAATCCCCTACAACTTTTTTCCATTCAACTGCCTTTTCTTCGACATCATCAAGCTTCTCTTCCATATCTGCAGTAAATCCAATGTCTACAATATTTTTAAAATAATTCTCCATTAAACCCGTTACAATAAATCCTAATTCTGTTGGGAATAATGTCTTCTTATCTCTTTTAATATATTTCCGAGTCAGCAAAGTTGTTATAATAGGGACATATGTGCTGGGCCGTCCTATATTTTTATCCTCTAATTCTTTTACAAGACTTGCTTCAGTAAATCTGGAAGGGGGTTGTGTAAAGCGTTGTTCGGAAGTAACATCCGAACAGTAAAGCAAATCTCCTTCATTCATTGCGGGAATCATTTTATCTGAAGCTTCCATAAATGAATATACTTTAAGGAAACCTTCAAATTTTAACTGTGAACCGGAAGCCTTGAAGAGATATCCATTGTTTAGTATCTCCACCGTATTACTATCATAAACGGCACTGCTCATCTGACTTGCAGTATACCTTTCCCAAATCAGTTTATACAATTTATACTGGTCTCTACTCAAAGAGTCCTTTATATCATCAGGATGCATGGTTACAGATGTGGGCCTTATGGCCTCATGGGCATCTTGAATATCTTTCTTCTTATTTGAATAAACATGGTTTCCAACATAATCTGAGGAATATTTTTCCTCTATATATTGTTTTACTGCTTTTTTGGCATCATCGGAAATCCTTATAGAGTCTGTTCTTATATATGTGATCAATCCGACTGTACCTTCTCCTTTAATGTCAATACCTTCATAAAGCTGCTGAGCAGCCATCATCGTTCTTTTTCCTGAAAAACCCAATCGATTGGATGCTTCCTGCTGTAAAGAGCTCGTTGTAAAAGGCGGTTGCGGTTTTTTGATTTTCTCCTTTGTCTCCATCTTTACCACT
Source organism: Anaerovorax odorimutans (assembly GCA_016841185.1). Classification (GTDB taxonomy): domain Bacteria; phylum Bacillota; class Clostridia; order Peptostreptococcales; family JAAYPU01; genus JAENZQ01. The sequence continues at coordinate 23,415 of JAENZQ010000035.1, read as the reverse complement.
TTGTAATTTTTTGAATCAAGTGCTGCTAAAACCGCATCTGCTTCCTCTTTATTATGAATTGTAATTTTTTTGCCATTATAATCGCTTAATTTTGCTTCAAAAGACTTATTATTTTTTTTCTTAGACAATAAAGCAGTAATGACCCAATACTCTTTAGGTATAAAGTTCTGGATTTCTTTTTCTTTATCACATATGATTTTTAAAGCAGCGGATTGTACTCTGCCGGCACTTAACCCTCTCTTGATTTTTTTCCATAGCAGGGGGCTTATACTGTACCCCACCAATCGATCCAATACCCTCCGAGCCTGTTGGGCATCCACAAGTCCCATATGTATCGGCCTTGCCGATCTGATAGCATTTGCAATTGCATTTTTGGTGATTTCATGGAACTCTATCCTACATTTTTCATTTTCATCAATACCTAACAGATATGCAATATGCCAAGAAATGGCTTCCCCTTCTCTGTCAGGGTCTGTTGCAAGTAAAACTTTACCTGCTTTCTTGGCTTCTTTTTTCAGCTCTTTTATAACATCGCCTTTTCCTCTGATATTAATGTACTGCGGATTAAAATTATTGTCTATATCTATCCCCATTTTACTCTTAGGAAGATCCCGGACATGACCCACAGAGGCGACGACCTTATATCTGTTTCCTAAAAATTTCCCGATGGTTTTTGCCTTTGCCGGTGATTCGACAATTACTAAAGATTTTCGTGCCATTACTTCACCCCATAATTTCTTATTATTCCAACAACTGCTTTTTTGATTATATGCATTAAAGATTTATTTTGCAATAATTATTTTGCCGGGCATCATCTCAATCATTCCTTTTATCTCCAGAACTGTCAATAATGCATTGATTTCTGAAGGCGTTGAGTCCAATTTATATAATAGTACATCAATACTGACCGGCTGATGCTTTCGAACAATATTTATCAAATCTTTCTCATACATACTCAGGGATATTTCTGAAGGCGATTCTCCTCCCAAATTTAATTCTTGTATAAATTCCTCTATACCGATAATAGGAACAGCCCCTTCCATTATCAGTTTATTGGTCCCTTTACTGTAAATACTTTCGATATTACCCGGAACAGCATAAACATCCCTTCCCTGCTCTATTGCATAATCTGCGGTAATAAGGGAGCCGCTTTTAAGACCTGCTTCCACTACCACCACAGCCTTTGATAATCCGCTGATAATTCTGTTTCTTGCCGGAAAATATCGGGGTAAAGGCCGTGTCCCGGGTGCTTGCTCCGAAATAACACTGCCATTTTCTATGATTCTTTTCATAAGTTTATCATTACTTTTAGGATAACAAATATCAACTCCGCATGCCAGTATGGCAATGGTCCTTCCTTTACCGTCCAATGCACCCCGATGTGCAAAAGTATCGGCACCGAATGCCATTCCGCTGATAATAGTTTTATTGTACTCGGCCAGTCTGCATGCAATATTATACGCTGCCCATTTCCCATAGGAAGTAGCTTTTCTTGCTCCGACAATAGCAATAGCATCTTTATCGGTTTTCGTTAATTTCCCCTTTATATAAAATAAAAAAGGCGGATCATATATCTCTTTTAAAATTTCGGGATAATACTCGCTGAAATAGGAAACACTCTTTATTTCCTCTTCTTTCATAGTATCGTAAATATTTTTTGCATTATACAAATCTTTATTTAATAATATATTATTTAACGTATCTTGATTTATACCTTCTACGTCGCCCAGATCTCTTTTTGATGCATGGAATACTTTTTCACTGTCTCCCATACACTTTACCAGATGAATCTTCATTTGTGAACTCAAATGTGGTAATTCTTTCAACCAGATATCAAATACTACGGTATCCATTTTTCCTCCCTTATTATTCTTTCAATATTAATAGGAGCGTCTGAAGCTCTCACTGATGGGGCTTACTTCATTTAATAACCTCGCTTTACTCTTATAATCCTCTGAATTTCTTATCTAGGCTTCTGTACTGAATGGCCTCCGCTACGTGTTCCGATTTGATAGCTTCCGATTGGTTTAAGTCCGCAATTGTTCTGCTCAGTTTTATAATCCTGTTATAGGCTCTGGCACTTAATGACATTTTTTTAAATGCCGATTCCAGAAGCAGCATACTTTTAGCCTCCAGTTTGCAATACTTTTTTACTTGGGCCGGCCGGAGCTGAGAGTTGTACAAAATCTTATCATTTTTATACCTTTCTATCTGAAGCCTTCTCGCATTTTCCACCTCTTTTCGCATCTCATAAGAACTTTTAAAAGGTGTATCAGAAGATAAAGCTTCATATTTAACAGGAAAAACTTCAATATGCATATCGATCCTGTCCATAAGCGGCCCTGAAATCTTAGCCATATATTTGGTAATCTGTCCGATACTGCACGTACATTCATGAGTAGGGTCACCATAATACCCACAGGGACATGGATTCATACTCGCCGCAAAAATAAATTTGGATGGAAATGTGAAGGATGCATTGACTCTTGAAATACTCACCACCTCATCTTCCATAGGCTGCCTGAGCATCTCAATGACATTTCTGTTGAATTCAGGAAGCTCATCCAAAAATAAAACACCATAATGTGCTAACGATACTTCTCCGGGCTTGGGAATACGTCCGCCTCCCACCATCGCTACTGGTGATATGGTGTGGTGAGGTGCTCTGAAAGGTCTTTCGGCAATAAGTGTTTTCTTCTCTGATAGCTTCCCTGCAACACTGTATATTTTAGTGATTTCAAGTTTTTCTTCATAACTCATTTCCGGCAAAATCCCCGGGATTCTCCTGGCTAACATGGTCTTTCCGGCTCCGGGCGGACCGATCATCATGACATTATGGGCACCGGCAGCGGCAATTTGCAAGGCTCTTTTTACGGAATCCTGACCCGCGACTTCAGAAAAATCTTCTTTTTTTTCTTCCTTTATAATACTTTTTACAATCTCTTTTTTTTCAAAAGGTTTTATTGAATCAGGAGCCTTAAAAAAATCCACCACTTCTTTCAAATGATCAAAAGGATAAAGTACCAGATCATCTATAATAGAAACTTCTGCTGCATTGGATCTTGGCAGTATGACCTTCTTTTTCCCCTGATTTCTGAGGCCTATAATTAAAGGAAGTGCTCCGTTAATTCCATTGATTTTTCCGTCCAGAGACAATTCCCCGATAACTGCATACTCCTGAACACATGATCCTTTGATATACTCCAAAGCAGACATAATCCCCACAGCCATAGGCAGGTCAAAATGCGTTCCTTCTTTTTTTGTGTGAGCAGGTGATAAATTGATGGTAATCCTCTTTGAAGGAAATCTGAAACCGGTATTGATAATAGCTGAACGTACCCGCTCCTTTGACTCCCTTACTTCTACATCAGGGAGCCCTACAATATGAAAAGCAGGTATGGCATTGGATAGATCCACTTCCACTATAGTGACTTCCGATTCTATTCCTTTTAAAGAACAGCTTATTACTCTTGCATACAAAATAAATACCCCCAGTCAAGATTTATGATTTAAGATTTATAAAGTAAAAGTATGAGTATGAGTTTTAAAATAAAAATTTTGGTAACAAAATTCACCAATCTCTTATCTATTATTTATTATTCTCTTATCTTTTTTACTCTTGACCACTGCTCACCTATTACTTACTATTCGCTATTTTATCAGAATTTCCTGCAAAAATATTACAAATTATTTACATTTTTACAAAATATAAAAGTATTTTGCAATAATTTAATAATGCGTGATTATTAAGATTTCAGGCAGTTCAGCTTCAGATAGCCAATTATAAACCTATTTATCCCTGTCATAATAGATTGCATTATGTCACTTTTCAGAGTATCATTTATATGGAAAAGAATGCTAATTGCTACATTTCTCCAGAGTCTTTTTTTACAGAAACATTATTTCAACTATAGGAGTGATTAATGATGATGAGAAAAAGCAATTTCCCTAATAATAATTCCTGTATTCACATAGAACCAGAATATAAAAAAAATATCTCAAATAAAAACAACAAGGATTCATTTATTGTTGGAATCGGTACTTCTGCCGGAGGTCTTGATGCACTGAAAGATTTTTTCAAAAATATGCCTCCCGATAATAATATGGTTTTTATAGTAATTCATCATTTATCTCCCGATTATAACAGCTTTACACAGGATATTTTGTCCCAGATTACCAAAATGAAAATCTTCAAGATACAAAACGGCATGCCCGTTGAACCGGGATGTATTTATCTGAATCTTCCTAAATATACTGTTACAATTTCAAAAAATCGTCTGTATCTGAAAGAACATCAATCCTTAAAAAAACCCAGCTTTTTAATTAATTCCTTTTTTAAATCTCTTGCTGAAGACGCACATAAAAAGGCCATTGGCATCATATTGTCAGGTACAGGCAGCGACGGCACTTTGGGATGCCGAGCCATAAAAGAATCCGGAGGCGTTATTCTGGCCCAGGATGCCGGGACTGCAAAATTCAACAGTATGCCCAACAGCGTTATTTCAGCACATATCTGCGATTTCATTTCTGCCCCTAAAGACATGCCGGAAATAATATTACAATATACAGGTCATCCTCTGTTGGCCAATGAAAGAATACACGGTACCAATAAAGAACTTAAAAAACTTATAGAGCTCTCTCCTTTTACGATCATCATTATCTATCAAGGCAAAATACTTTTTTCTAATACGGCAGGGCTCAATTTATTTCAGATGGAAAGTATGGAATCTCTAATAGGGAAGTCAATCGATGAGTTATTATACTTTAATCCGGCTAATCCAAATGAGGAAACCGAAATCATCCGTCCGGACGGCTCCAAAATTTATGTGGATATTACATCAATGCCTTTTTCTTTTGAAGAGAAAGATTCCCAACTTCTCATCATCAGAGATGTAACTCCGCAAAAAATAGAAATGGAACTACGGCTGGATAATGAAAAACAGAAAAAACTCATAAGCGAAACCCTTGCTATAGATGAACTTAAAAATGTTTTTTTCAGTAATCTTTCCCATGAGCTTCGAACCCCTTTAAACGTTATCATGAGCACTCTGCAGCTTTTGGAAAGCGATACCGGTCATGAAAAAAAGAATCTCACCAAGCTCTATGGTATCATGAGACAAAATTGTTACAGGCAGCTCAGGCTGATTAACAACATGATCGATATTACTAAAATCGATTCCGGTTTTTTCGAAATCAAACTTCAAAATCATGATATCATAAGCGTGGTAGAAAACATCACTTTATCGGTATCGGACTATATAAAAAATAAGGGGATTGAACTTATTTTTGACACAAATGTAGAAGAAAAAATAATTGCCTGTGATTTAGACAGTATTGAACGAATCATTTTAAATCTTTTATCCAATGCCATTAAATTCACAAACCCGGGGGGCACGATAAAAGTCAAAATAAAGGAGAAACAAGCCGTAGTATTGATATCTGTCAAAGACACCGGCAAAGGTATTCCGGAAGAAAAGTGCGCTCTTATTTTTGACCGATTCAGGCAAGCGGATAAAAAATTAAACAAAGTCAATGAAGGAAGCGGCATCGGCCTTTCACTGGTTAAATCTTTGGTAGAATTACATGATGGTATAATAAATGTGAAAAGCAAATTTGGAAAGGGAACTGAATTTATCATCGAAATCCCCTCAAAGAAAGTATCCGAGGAAGAAATTGTATTAAAGGACGAACCTAAGGAGTACAATAATATTGAAAAAATCAATATAGAATTTTCCGATATTTATAATTTACGATGACTTTTTATTTGCCCGTTTATTCCGCTATAATGATAAATCCATCTGATAGGCACATATTAAGCTTTTATAAGCATAATATGTTATATAACTAAAAAAAGGTGTGAGATAATAATGTGTCCTTATGATGATGATTTATATAGAAGACCCTATAGAGATCCGGACTGGGATTGGGATGACGATAGAGATGACTGGGATAGATTTCCTGGCCCCGGGTTCGGCCCCGGCTATGGGCCTTGGTTTAGACCCGGCTTTCGGCCTGGCCCCGGTTTTCGTCCAGGCCTCGGACCCTGGTTCAACCCTGGCCGGGGGTATGGCCCGAGACCGGGATACGGCCCCGGAACCAGGCCTTTTTGCCCATACCGATAATCTTTTCTCGTAGTATGAAAAATAAATAAAGATAAATTAAAATACACCAATGATCACCATTGGTGTATTTTAATTCATTAATATACTATGATCTATGCAATTTCTCTGACGCTGTCCAATTCTTCATCATTAAGCAACAGCCCACTGTCCAGAAGCATGATGATTTTCTCCTCTGCCTGAGCAATCCCTCTAACATACTTGTCTTTGAAGTCTTTATTAAATGCAGGCGGATGGGAAACACAATCTTCGGATAAAGTCATAACTTCATCCACACTGTCAACAATAAATCCCACCATGGTTTCTTTTACATCGACTACAATAATACAGGTCCTGTCGTTGTATTCCGCCTTTTCTTTTGAAAAACGTGTTCTTACATCAATAGTAGGAATGATTTTACCCCTTAAATTGATAACGCCATTCACATAGTCCGGCTGCTCCGGCATGGCTGTAATTTTCTGCATTCCAATTATTTCTCTAACGGAAGCAATATCTATCCCGTAATAGTCGTTCTCTATCAAAAAGATCAAATGTTGGTTCATTTTTTTCACCTCGCTTAAATTAATTCAATGTAGGATGTTTTAATATTTTCCAAAGCTGTCATCATCCAGATCAATCTCTTTCTTTTCATTCTCTTTCGGGGCCTGCAGCCTTGTGCTGTTTTTGCTGAATGTATCTGCCGAAAATGATTTTCCGCTGTCCTTCAACTTAAATTCCTGAATCATATTTTTCAGCATCTGGGCTTGTCCCGCCATCTCTTCGCTTGCCGAAGCACTTTCTTCTGCTGTGGCAGTATTGCTCTGAGTCACCTGTGATATCTGCTCGATGCCCTGGTTGATTTCATTGATAGCATTGGCCTGTTCATTGGAAGCATCTGCAATGGCTCCTACAATTTCAACAGCATTGGCAATGCCGGCCACAATCTGTTCTAAAGCTCCGGCAGTCTCATTGGCGATTCTATACCCGTCTTCCACTTTATTATTGGAATTATCAATAAGCTCCGTCGTTTCTTTTGCAGCTTTTGCACTTCGTGCTGCAAGATTTCTGACTTCTTCCGCTACTACGGCAAATCCTTTGCCGTGCTCACCGGCTCTGGCTGCTTCCACTGCGGCATTCAACGCAAGTATATTGGTCTGGAAGGCAATTTCATCTATAACTTTTATGATATTTGAAATGCTCTGTGAAGACTCTTTAATATCATTCATAGCATCCAGCATTCCTTCCATTTGCCTGTTGCCGTCCTGAGCGTCCTTTTTGGCTTTTTCCGATAAATCATTGGCTTCTGCAGCTTTTTCCGCGTTTTCTTTTGTTTGTTCCGCCACTTGTGTTATGCTGGCGCTGATTTCTTCAACGGATCCCGCCTGTTCCGACGAACCCTGTGACAGATTCTGACTGGCCGAAGCCACCTGAGAGGAACCCGTTTCTACCTGTTCGGCCGATGCGCTAAACTCAGCCAATATGTCATTCAACTGCAAAATAATATTATTGATCGAATCCTTCAGGGTAACAAAATCACCCATATATTCACGGTCGATCCCTACTGAAAGGTTTTTATCCGCTATCTTCCCAAGGATATCAGATAATTCGTCTATATAGGATTTAATAGCCTTCGTACTGGTTTCCAGACTGGAATTGATCTTTCTGAAATTTTCAGCGATTTCTTCCGTATCCTCATCCGAATCACTGATAGAAGTACTGATATCCAAATATCCGTTAGCAAGCTTCTCTAAATTTGTTATAAGCTTCTGAACTTCTCCCTTTTGATATTCCGTCTGTTTCTTAGCCACCGTCATCTGGCTCTCAATGACCTCAGCCTGTCTTCGGGCTTCTCTTTGGGCCTTTTTAATGTCCGTCTGATCGGTAATGATTTCCAATAATCCCTTGATATTGCCGCCAGGATCTTTAAACGGCACCGTAAAGATTTGCATTTCATTTTCCCCGACCTTAGCTTCTGCCGATGATCCGATGCCTTCTGCCAGAGATTTTCTGCCCGGACATTTATCGTTATGGCACACATCCGTGCATAGAATATCGCCGCAATTTTTTCCTCTTAACTCTTCGGAGCTTTTGCCTACAGCCGAAGTCCCGGCTTTATTAACGTATTTGATGTTCATTTCCTTATCATAGAGTGCCAAAGGCATCGGGATTGCATCAATATGTGCAGCCATAGTATCCATGACTCCGTTGATTCCCTCAATAATCGCTTTATAGCCGCCCTCATATTCATCCGGGTTTCCTCTCTCATTCAGATTACCTTCAATAATGTTCTGAGTCATCATCTGTATCTCAGAAATAAGCTGATTGATATTTAGCGCAACAGATTTAAATGACTCACCAAGAAGCATGAATTCATCTTTAGATTCAATATGAATATCCTCATCCGTATTGCCTTTTGCCAATTTTTCGGCAGAGGACTGAAGCTTATGTATGTTTCTAACCATTCTCCTTGAAAATACCCATGCAATACCCATTGCAACAACAATTGCAGCAAGGGCCAGAATAACAACGATCAGTCCGATCTTATTTGCAGTAGCCATGAAATCGCTTTTAGGATCTTCCAAAGCAAGGCTGAAACTTCCCACCGGCGTATAGCTGACAAATTTTTCTTCACCTTCATAGGTATACATACCCGATCCAGTTTCACCTGCCGTCATATGGGCTACAACTTCTTTCAGCCCTTCGCCTCCGGCCTCACTTAAATTTTCGCTAAGCACCTTTTCTTTGACCGGATGTGAAATAATCAGTCCGGTATTATCAATCATAAAAGCATACCCTTTTTGTCCAATAGTAATATCCTTTATAGATTCTATAAGCTTTTCGAACTTCATAACGCCAACCAGCGTACCGACGATTGTATCATCCTTTTTCAAAGGCATTGCCACCGTAATAATATTTTCACCTGACATTTTAGATGTCAGGACATTGCTGCTCACGGAAACCTTTCCGGCAAGTGCATCCTGAACATATTGTCGGTCATGTAAATCTATAGCCGAATCTTTTCCTGATGAATCGGTGACGGCTATTCCATTTGTATCCGTAGTAACCAAACCCTCAATGAGGTCGGAATTTCCTTTTTGCTCTTGAGAAAGAAGATTGTAAGCATTATCTTTCGCTACCGGATCGCCGGTAATAATGCTTTCAACTAAATTATCATTGGTGCTGAGTACTCGCAGATAATTTTTCATGTGGTCAAACTGGGATTCCATTTCGCGGGCGGCACTGGACATGATCATTTCGGCCGATGATGCGGTTACATCTTCAAAAGATTGGTAGGTAATGGTATAAATCGTTATTCCCAAAGCAGCCATTGGAAGAAAAATCAATAGAAAGAAAATTATAATAAGTTTTGTTCTGATGCTTTTAAAATTAAACATAACAGGTCTCCTTCTGTTTTAAATTTTAGTTGGATCAACAACTTATTCAGAATAATTTTGCTAACGACGGCTATTTTTATAAAAGTATTATGATAGTATCATAAGGTTTAAAAAAAAGTTGCCTTACTACTTCCATACACATTCCTCCCCTTCATACATAAATAAAAAAATCAACCGGATATCCGGTTCACCGTTTTTCAGGCCCAAAGCGTTTTCCATCCTCTCGAGCTTTTTCTTGTGTTAATTATTTTTGATGAATATAGACACTATTCGACATTATTATACAACATTAGCAAGACTTACACAAATTAAATATTTCTATTAATGTAATTTAATACCTTTTTGTGCTTATAATATTATAAAGCCTTGTGAAAATTTTTCACAAGGCTTAAGAGTCTTACATTCCAATTACATTTTTTATACTGAAGCACAACTTCTGCTATAGCCATATGGCATTTTCTATGTGGTTGATTATCCACTGCCCATTGACCTTTTCCACTTCAATAACATCTATGCTCACCTCTGTTCCCTCCAGTTGTTTTTTAGCAATATAAACTTGAACGCTTCTTATCAGATGCTTTATTTTGTATGGTGTCATGGCATCTATGGGGCGGCCATAACTTCTATTGGTGCGTGTTTTAACTTCTATAAAATAAAACTTTTCTTTTCTCTTTGCAATAATATCGATTTCCCCAAATTTTGTCTGGTAGTTTCTTTCAATAATACGATACCCTTTCTTTATCAGATATTTCTTGGCTATTTCTTCTCCCTTTTCTCCCAGATTCATTCTTTACTCCCCATTTTTTTCGATATGCAAGAAATTATATAAAAGCACTTGATTCATTTCAATTGATTCTGCTTCTGTGGCATATTCTGTATACTAAAAAATTTCCGGGGACTTCACTGCAGATGTATCAATATCATGATATAAATCTACATAAAGTTTCCCTTGGGTATCGATTTGTGCCAAAAATACTTCCTCAAGTGAATTCCCTCCTACTTTTTGAACTTCATCATCCAGCCATTGTACATTCAAGTTCATAAATTTTAAATTGTTATATTGTATTTCCCCATCCAAGATCAGGGGGATACCAAGCCCTTCGTATTTTGTTTCGATCTGCATATCTTTAGGCTTGATTGCACGTTCCTGGGACTTGGGAATAACAGATAATTGCCCATTAGGCTCAATAATAGCATATTCTATTTCGGAAACACTTGCATAGTTTTTTAGTCTTAACTGAGAAAATAAGAAGGGCAGATTCATGTTATTTTTCTTCAATTCCTCTTTATCGATCTTACCGTTTATAATCAAGAGGCTGGGCTTCATATCAGCATTATAATATTTCTTACTTAACGAAAGCTTTCCAACCAGAATGGTTATGAATACCACAATAAATACCGCTTCCGTTGCTTTTGCAGGAATTTTATATACAAGTGGCTCAGCCGCAGCGGTTGAAAGTAAGAGAATCCCTGCTAACTCGTAGGAAGTCATCTGAGCAATGGATTTCTTACCTATCAGACGTATCCCCAGCCAGCAGACAAAGAACATAATCGTACATCTTAACCCAAAGGAAACAGCTTCCATTCATACACCTCCTATGGTTCAGGTACAAGCTTCTTCATATTTTCCCACAAACCGATGCACATACCGATTCTTTCAGGAACGCTTTTATCATCCTGCACCTCAATGCCTTTTTCTATGCCATGTATTTCATCTCTGAAGTCAGAATAATCCTGTTCCCCATTATTCAGAGAAACGATATATTTTCCCTGTTTCCACAACTTGTCAAATTCATCATATAGAGCTTGAGCTTTATCCCACTCCTTCTGCTGTGCTGCCTGTGAAATACCATTTAAAAGGACTTTTATCCGGTCATCCTTATCAAGGATTACATTTTGTATATAGTAAGAAACTGAAAAGAAAAGAATAATAATAATGCCAATACTCAAATTGATCCTTTTGCTGTTCATCCAATAACATCCTTTCTCAACTATTTATTAGATATAATTTATCCATGTCTTTTTTAAACATGTATATATTTGCATATTAATTTGATACCGGTATTTATTTATCTTTCAATCTTTTTTTGAGACATATAAATTTCCTGAAGTATCCAGGCCTGCAAAAAATACATCCCTTATATTATGGATACCCTTATTTTTTAATTGTTCCAAAAGCCACTTTTCATCCAAATTAGCGTCTTGTAAATTATCACGCATAATATTTCCGTCTATAATAATGTCTTTTGTAAGACCTTGATAAGTCGTACCAACCTTTATATCTGAAGGTGTCAACGGTTTTTTCTGAGACTTTGGCAGTACCGACAGCTTGCCGTTATTCTCCAAAATGGCAAATTCAACATCTCCGATATAAAAAACGTTCTTTTCACGTAAAAGCATATTGAGTAAATTAATGGTGATACGTGCTTTTTTCATATTCTTCTGTATTACATGTCCATTTTGAACCAGTATGACGGGTTCAGAATCTATAAGCTTTCTGAAGGTAAAGCTTTTAGTTGCAAAAAAACCTGTAAGGATTGCTAAGATTGCTATCGTGACCATTACTGTTCCTGCAGATAAAGATGTATTTTGTGAACCCATTCCTAAATTTGCCGTTAAAGAACCTAAAGTTATGGCCACCGCAAAGTCAAAAAAGGTCATTTGTGAAATCATTTTCCTTCCTGACAGCCGTGTGATCACTAACAACAAAATATATGCTATGGCCGCCCTTAAAGCTGTATTCACAACAGTCTCTACCATTGTCTGCTCCTTTGAATAATGTTCTATATTATTTTCTATAATTAAACAATTTCTATACAAAAAAAAAACGGCTTTGTTTCACCAAAGCCGTTTTTAGTATCCTTAAATGAATGTCTTTTCTATTTCAATATCTTTTCTGCCATGGGTGCACGAAGCCGGTTTGCAGATGGCAATCCTGATCCCAGCAGCGGTCTCACATAAAATTTGAAAGCATCCGTAACATTATTGCCTTGAGCATTTATAAATTCATCCGGCATTACCTTGGTCTTACCCGCAATTTTTTCCAATGCCATCAGTTGATAGTCTACTGAATAATAACCGGTTCTTTGAATAGTAATGGACCCGTCGATGTTATGCCATATGGCAAATTGGGCTGCTTTTTCGCCTACTTCTCTTGCCTCATGCTGATCCACATCGGATATACTTCCTATAAAGTTCCTTTGGGGATACCCCAGAGTATCTGCTCTCACTCTACTGATATTCAATTTTTTCTTTATTAAGTCTGCCAACATATCACCCAATGAACCGCTTCCTGAAAGCTGGACATTCCCATGGGCATCCTTCTCAACCTTTTCCGTAAGTTTTGTGGCAATAGTTTCACCATTCTTATCCTGTATTCCCTCAGATACGGCTATGATACATCTGCCGTATTTATCATAAGTCTCTTTGACGTCTCTAAGAAATTGGTCTATATCAAAAACTCTCTCCGGCATATAAATCAAATGCGGTCCATCATCCGGATATTTTTGAGCTATTGAAGAAGCTGCAGTCAAAAATCCTGCATGTCTTCCCATAACGACACAAATATGGATTCCGGGAAGAGCACGATTATCCAGATTGATCCCCATGAAAGCCTGAGCAACATATCTTGCTGCCGAACCATATCCCGGAGTATGATCATTTAATACCAAATCATTATCGATGGTTTTTGGAATATGTATGGCTCTGAATTCATAGTCGGATAATCTTGCATTTTCATTTACAATTCTAACGGTATCAGAAGAATCATTTCCTCCTATATAAAAGAAATATCTTACATCATGTGCTTTCAGAACTTTAAAAATTTCCGAACAGTATTTTTCATCCGGTTTTATCCTTGTAGAAAGAAGCGCCGAAGCCGGAGTATTGGCAACCTGTTCCAGATTATGTGTAGTTTCCTGAGATAAATCCAAGAATTCTTCATTTATAATGCCTTCCACACCATTTAATCCACCATAAACTTTTGTTATCTGAGGATATTTTCTTGACTCTAATACCGCACCCACCAAGCTTTGATTTATTACAGCCGTCGGGCCGCCGCCCTGAGCAATAACAACTTTACCTTTGAGTTCCATTTCAGTACCTCCGTTTTCTATTGTGTTTTTTTATTTTTTGAAATTATTTTCAGCTGATTGCAACCCTATTTTACTTAACATAATCTCTTTTGTCAAAAATCCCCTATATGAAATAGTATTTATCGATTAGCTTAAAAATACACATTAATCCGGGCTATCTTGTTTAAAACAAACGTATATACAAGGTAATCTGACATCATAAATGAAAATATCTCAAAAAAAACAAAGGAGGAAATATAAAATAGTATGCTTTTATGTCATAAATATGCGAAAAAAAATTTTTTAATATTTCCTCTTTACAAATAAATAACTGTTCGTTTTTAAAATCCAAAGGGGCCAAATGGTGCAAAAGGACCATAACCATAGGGCCTATATGGCCGAGAAAATGGCCTGTAACGCCTTCTTCGTCCCAACAGCTCATTTAAAAATATAATCCAAACGATGTCATTTAAAAAGCCGCCCCTTCTATATTGCAGTGTTTTATCCTGTCCCCTGTCTTCAATAGGCTTATTATTTATCTTTTTATCTACATTTGTATATATGTCCTCTATAACTGGTTCCAATTGTTCTCGATTTGGTATATACGCCTGACCATAAGCACGGTCCAGCATATTGCAATGCCTGATAACTTCAGGATATACAGCTCGATATACATCAGGATACATGGACTCTAACTGCTGTAATTGAGCAGATGGTACAGAATTGCTGAAATTTCTGGTGCATCCATTACTCATGAAACAAACCTCCTGTCATTATGATTTTTTCACTTAGTTTATTCTATGAATAACAGAACCAATCAGATACTATTTGGTTGGTAAAATATAAATTAAAACCCTAAATAATAAGATAAGAGAGAAAAGAGGGATAGAAAGTTTGAGTGTTGGAAGACTGAAGAACCAGGAAAGATAAAAGAAGGAAGGGCAAGGGCAATCCCTTTCCCTACAGCGATTCTCTAACCACGAACCTATTCTATAATCTATACTCTATATACTGATTCATAATGAGAGATGGGAAGATTAAAATTCATGGTTGAAATTTTTCAAAAATGATCTTCTATGCAGAGGGCACAGACCATATCTTCGAAGACCTTCGTAGTGCTTTTCTGTTCCATAGCCTTTATTGTTAATAAAATCATATTGTGGGTAAATGTTATGCTGTTTCATCATGAAATGATCTCTATTTTCTTTTGCAACAATAGAAGCTGCTGCAATAGATAAACATTTCTGGTCCCCTTTAATAATACCTGTTTGATTGACTCCAAGGTCATCTATGGTAATAGCATCTACCAGAACATGTTCCGGTTTTATCTTGAGGTCCTCAACAGCCTTTTTCATGGCAAGCTTCGAAGCATTTAAAATATTTATTTCATCGATGATTTCCTGATGAACTATCCCTATGCCGATGTCCCGGGCATCTTTTTCAATATAGTACAGCAATTCCTCTCTTTTCTTTTTATTAAGTTTTTTGGAATCATTCACATCCAAAAGGCTGAAGCTTTTTGGAAGAATTACAGCCGCAGCAACAACAGGCCCCGCCAAAGGCCCCCTTCCAACTTCATCTACTCCTGCAATGACTGTGCATCCGGAAAGATAGAGCCTGTTTTCAAATTGCTTCATCTTTTCGATTCTTCTTTTTTCATGAAGCATTCTTTTATACTTAGTCTCTAATTTTTTTCCAATTTTTTGAACACCTTTTCGGGAGTCATTCAAAAACAAATCTATGTACAGGGGATATTCTTCTATTTTCATTTCACTTATCAATTCTTGAATATCGTGAGTCGACAATGCTCTGGTATCCATATTCAAATCCTCCGGATTAGAGATTTTTGATGTAATATCTAACACATCACTATTTTATGGTTTAAGCCTTAAGGTTTAAGGCATAGAGTATAAGGTATCAGAGAGTAAAGAAAGATAAGAGATAATAAATAAGAGATAAGAGTTTAGGAAAAATTTTGTTAAAGCAAAATCTTAATGTTTTAAAGATAGAAATTATTTGTCGAAGGCAATAATTTTTGACCGTACTGTTATCTATTAACCGTTATCTGTTATCTGACTCTAAAACTCTAACCTCTATAATATAATTCATTAACTTACTGTTTAACATTTTCTTTAATAGAACCATAATTTAAATACAACTTTCTGGTTTCTCTATGCTGATCTTTCCGATCTTTCCGCTGCGATACTCATCCATAATGGTTTTGGACACTCTTTCGTAATCATTTTTGCCTCCTGACCGGATAAAACCTCTTTTCATGCAGACATCATCCATGATCTCCAAAGGTGTATTTTTTAAATCCTCTAATTTATACCTTTCTTTAAGAAGCTTCGGGTAATTCATTTGTAAGAATTCAACAAACTTGAATGCAATGTCTTCAATATTTAATATTTCATCTTTAATAGAGCCTACAAAAGCAAGTTTAAGGGCAGTCTGCTGATCTTCAAATTTAGGCCATAATATCCCAGGTGTATCAAGAAGCTGAATATTCCCTTTTATGCTGATCCATTGTTTCCCGCGGGTGACCCCAGGTTTATTTCCAATCCTTGCACTTCTTTTACCTGCAAATCTGTTAATCAGAGATGATTTCCCTACATTGGGAATCCCAACGATCATAACTCTTAAAGGCCTGATTCTTTTTCCTTTTTCATTTATTTGTTCATTAAGTTCATCTAATATATGTACCAATTGTTTAAGACCATCTCCGCTTACCGAATTCATCGGTATAGCTGTAATTCCTTTTTTCCGATATACCTGTATCCATTTTTCAGTAATCACGGAATCGGAAAGGTCATATTTATTTAAAAGTATAATTCTTTTTTTGTCTTTGACCAATTCATCTATTACAGGGTTACTGCTGGAAATCGGCAATCTTGCATCCAGGACTTCTATAACCGCATCTACCAGTTTTAGGTTTTCTTTAATCAATTCTCTGGTTTTTTTCATGTGCCCAGGATACCAATTGATATTTTCCACGCAACCACCTCCATTTTGAAACAATTCATGAGATAATAAATAAAAGATAACAGATAATAGCTATGTTAGAAATTCAGCCATTAAGCTGAATTTCTTTCATCATTGTCAATTGTCAATTCTCCATTGTAAATTGAAATGTAAAGGGACTGTTAACAGTCCCTTTATTTTTATATGGATTTAATTTTAGCAGCCTTACCTTTTCTATCACGCATGTAGTTAAGCTTGGCTCTTCTGATTTTTCCTTCTCTCACAAGCTCAATTTTATCGATCTTGGGAGAATGAACAGGAAAAGTTTTTTCTACCCCGACACCTGAAGCAATTCTGCGGACAGTAAATGTTTCTCCTAAACCACCGTTCTGTCTTTTAAGCACAAATCCTTCGAAAATCTGGATTCTTTCTCTATTGCCTTCTTTGATTTTAAGGTGTACTTTAACTGTATCTCCTACTTTGAATTCTGGTATATCCTCTTTCAAATACTCTTGCTCTATTGACTGAATTACGTTCATTCTATATTCCTCCTTTCTTCATAGACGTTCATGGATACTGATAAATCCAGAGGACCGCCCGTTTACACCGTGATAAATTATACCACAGATGATTTTTTTATACAAGTGAAACAATTCTATTTTTTTCTGTCTGCATGATCAAGAAATGTTTCAATTATTTTTTGCTTCTTTTCAAGTAATTCATTCTTCCTTTGTAAATATTTTTCAAAAAGATCAGGTCTTCTCTTTCGGGTCATCTCCAGAGATTTCATATACTTCCACTCTTCTATTTTCCCGTGATTTCCAGATAATAGAATTTCCGGCACTTCCATTTCTTCATATACTCTTGGCCTGGTATAGTGCGGGTATTCCAGCAAACCTGAATAAATAGATTCATTTTCATAAACCTCCTGGCTGCTCAATACCCCCGGAATCATTCGAGCAACAGCGTCCACAAGCACCATGGCCGGGATCTCTCCTCCGGTCAACACATAATCACCAATAGAAATCTCGTCCGTAATCCAATAATCGATGATTCTTTGGTCAATACCTTCATAATGACCACAAAGCAATATCAGGTGATCTTCCTGTATCAGTTCCTTTGCTGTCTCCTGAGAAAAAAGTTTGCCCTTTGGAGAAAAATAAATCCTCCTTGCTCCTTGGATTTTCAAGCTCTTCATGGCTGAAAATACCGGCTGTGCCTGCATAACCATACCTAACCCGCCGCCGAAAGGATAATCATCAACACGCTTATGTTTATCCTCACTGAAATCTCTGATATTGATTAAATTAATACTGACCAGGCCTTTCTCCCGAGCTCTTCCAATGATACTTGTATTCAAAACAGCATTGAGCATTTCCGGAAAAAGTGTCAGGATATCAATGTTCATACATCCATCATTCCTTCTATTAATTGAACTTTTATGATACGGTTCTCTATATCGACTTCTTTTATGAATTCATCAACTGCCGGAATAAGGATTCGCTTTGAACTATTTTTTGTTTCTACTTCATATAAATCCTGAGCGGAATTTTGTACCACATCTTTTAATATACCGATATATTCGCCTTCTATGGAATAGATTTCACACCCGACCAAATCTGCTATATAGTAAGTATCCTCCGGTAACACTCGAGCATCTTTCCTATCAATTTTAAGATACTGCGTTTTATACTTTTCAGCAGTATTGCGGTCATCTATACCTTTCAGTTTAAGAACAACCAGCTCTTTATGATACCTGACGTTTTCAATAGTATAGTACTGATCTTGAATCAGAACAGAATCTATTTCCTCAAATCTCTCTTTATAATCTGTAAGGGGATAGACCCTCAATTCACCCTTTATCCCTACCACATTAACAATTTGCCCGATATTAAACTGTTCCACCATAGCTATCACCAACCCAACAAGGATTTCCTACTATTATTTTTCTTTCTTTTCAAGCCAAAGAAGAATAATGCCCATCATGAATCTTATCGATGGGCAAAACTTTTGTTATAAGCTTATTGAATTATTTCAACGACAACTCTTTTGTTATCTTTACTTGCCGCAGCCTTTACAACAGTTCTTATTGCTTTTGCAATTCTGCCTTGTTTACCAATTACTTTTCCCATGTCTTCTGGTGCAACTTTCAACTCGATAATAATTGACTGTCTGCCTTCTACTTCATTCACATAAACATCATTCGGATGATCCACCAATGCTTTGGCAATCGTTTCTACTAATTCTACCATCTATTCACACCTCTTAGAAAACTATTCTTGGTCAGCACCTTCCAGTTTTTGGTATACACCGTGTTTGTAAAACAAATCTTTAACTGTATCTGTAGGCATTGCTCCTGTTTTCAGCCATTTAACAGCTTTCTCATCATCTATTTTTACTTCAACAGGTTCAGAAACAGGATTGTAATAACCAATTTCTTCAATAAATCTGCCGTCTCTTGGCGAACGGGAATCTGCAACCACCAAACGGTAAAAAGGTTTTTTCTTTGCACCCATTCTCTTTAATCTGATTTTTACTGCCATTTTTTCACCTCCTTTAAAAATCACTCTATTTGCCTATATATTAAATTCTTAGAATTTAACCGGATTGAAAATAATTATTACATAAACGGAGGGAATCCAAACTTCCCTTTCTTCTTTAATTTGCCCATGTTTGAAAATTGTTTCATCATTTTCTTTGTCTGTTCAAATTGTTTAAGAACACTGTTTACCTTGCTTACAGGCATTCCGCAGCCTGATGCGATCCTTTTTCTTCGGCTTCCGTTAATAATCGACGGATTCAACCTTTCTTTTCTTGTCATAGAATTTATAATGGCTTCGATATGAACAATTTCTTTTTCATCTAATTGCATCCCGCCAAGGGCTTTTTTATTCACTCCCGGTATCATTTCCAAAATCTGATTCATAGACCCCATGTTCTTCATTTGCTGCAGCTGTTCCAAAAAATCCTCCAGATTAAAATCCTGGTTTCTTATTCTTTTTTCAAGCTCTTTAGCTTTCTTGTCATCATAGCTCTCCTGAGCCCTCTCTATCAGGCTCAGTACATCTCCCATTCCGAGAATCCGTGATGTCATTCGATCCGGATAGAATGGTTCCAATGCATCTGCTTTTTCTCCAACACCTATAAATTTAATGGGTTTTCCGGTAACTTCCTTCACCGATAACGCTGCTCCGCCTCTTGTATCTCCGTCCAGCTTCGTCATAATGATCCCGTCAATCCCAAGCTTTTCATTAAAGCCCTGTGCGGCATTCACCGCATCCTGTCCTGTCATGGCATCTACTACCAACAGAATCTCATGGGGCATCACACATGCTTTTATCCGGTCTAATTCATCCATCAACTGGTCATCGATGTGAAGGCGTCCGGATGTATCAATGATGAGTACGTCATACCCCTCTTTCTGAGCAGCTTTTAATGCATTTTCTGCAATCTCCTCTGCCTTGGCGCCCTGCGGCATAGTAAAAACAGGCACACCTGATTTTTCTCCTACCACCTTCAGCTGATCGACAGCAGCAGGACGATACACATCACAGGCTGCTAAAATAGGATTCTTATTCATTTTCTTTAAATACAATGCCAGTTTTCCACAGGTAGTGGTTTTACCGGTTCCCTGAAGGCCTGCCATTAAAATAACCGAAAGCCCTCTGGAGGAAAAGGTTAATTTGCTTTGTGTTCCGCCCATCAACTGCGTCATTTCCTCATTGACGATTTTGATAACCTGCTGTGCCGGCGTAAGGCTTTCAAGAACCTCGACTCCTACAGCTCTTTCTTTAATACTGTTAATAAATTTTTTAACAACCTTAAAATTAACGTCAGCCTCTAAAAGAGCCAATTTCACCTCTCTCATGGCTTCATTTATGTCTTTTTCTGAAAGTTTTCCTTTTCCTTTTAATTTCTTAAACGTATTCTGAAGTTTTTCGGATAATCCTTCAAATACCATGTGTACACCCCTTTTAACGATTGTTTTGAATCATCTCTTTAATCTCATATAGTTTCATTTTTATATCCGTATTCGACTTATCTTTTTCAATCAGTTCATCAATTTTTTTCAACACCATTTTATATGTTTCTTCTGATTCTTTAAATCGTTGGTAAAGTTTAAGTTTTTCTTCATATTCCTGTAAAATCTTTTCTGACTTTTTTATCGTATCATATACTGCCTGTCTGCTGATTTTTAAATTCTCTGATATTTCTCCAAGGGAAAAATCATCTTCATAATAAAAGTGCATAATCTCTCTTTGCTTTTTTGTCAGCAGCTGCCCGTAAAAATCATATAACATACTTATTTGAATCACTTTTTCGAACATACACCATCATACCCTACCATGAATTAAGTGTCAAGTATATATACTTGACACTCGTTATTTTATTTTTCTTTGCTTGAAATGTCAAGCCTATTCTCTATTTATTCTTCCTGGAATAGAGATGTAGACAAATATCTTTCCCCCGTGTCCGGAAAGATAACAATAATGTTCTTTCCTTTATTCTCCGGCCTTTTTGCAATCCCAGCCGCTGCAAATGCTGCTGCTCCCGATGAAATACCAATAAGTAAGCCTTCATGTTTTGCAATACTTTTAACTGTTTTGAAAGCTTCCTCATTCCTGACTTTATAGATTTCATCTATAATTCCTCTATTAAGAACGTCCGGGATAAATCCTGCTCCGATACCCTGTATTTTGTGCGGACCTTTTTTGCCTTCCGACAAAACCGGCGAATCAAAAGGTTCGACTGCAACAATCTGGATACTCGGTTTGTGATCTTTCAATGCTTCTCCAACACCGGTTATAGTACCTCCGGTGCCAACACCGCCTACAATGATATCAACTTCACCGTCTGTATCTCTCCATATTTCTTCAGCCGTCGTTTTTCTGTGGATTTCCGGGTTAGCAGGATTATTGAACTGCTGCGGAACAAAAGATCCGGGTGTCTCCTCGGCAATTTCCTCAGCTTTTTTAATCGCCCCCGACATCCCTTCATTACCGGGTGTTAAAACCAGTTCAGCTCCTAAAGCCTTTAAAAGGCTCCTCCTTTCCATACTCATGGTATCCGGCATAGTCAAGATCAACTTGTACCCTTTGACTGCAGCAACAAACGCCAACCCGATCCCGGTATTCCCACTGGTAGGTTCAATAATCACTGAATCCTTTTTGATAATTCCTTTCTCTTCTGCATCTTTAATCATTGCATAGCCTGTTCTGTCCTTTATGCTTCCTGCAGGATTAAAGTATTCAAGTTTTCCAATTACCTTTGCTTCTAAATTATTTGCTTTATTAAAATTGGATAATTCAAGCAAAGGAGTATTCCCGATCAAATCCGTTAGATGCTTTGCAATTTTCATTTTCGGCGCCTCCTTTTAAAACTTGGAACGGATACTTTTGGTCGATATTTTCTTCCAAATCATCACACTTATTCTCTTTACTGATTGGATATTTGGATATTTAAACAATTATATTGATGAGATAAATGATACATTTATTTTTATCCGCTGTATTGCATACATTTGGGATATTCTTTAAGACCAATTTATAATGTCTTTAATAACTTCCCCTGCGATAATAAGGCCTGCAACAGAAGGTACAAAAGAAATGCTTCCCGGCGCCTGCCGCCGGATGGTATTTTTCTTTGCTGTGTCCTCAGGACATTTGCTGTTTGTTCTACAAACGGACTTTTCGCTATCAATGGGTTTGATTGGCTTTTCCCTGGAATATACAACTTTCAAAGACTCAACATTCCTCTGCCGGAGCTCTTTTCTCATTACTTTAGCAAGGGGGCAAATTGAAGTAGAATAAATATCGGAAACTTCAAACTTTGTAGGGTCCATTTTGTTGCCCGCTCCCATGGAACTTATAATAGGAAGGCCTGCCTTTTTCGCCTGTAAGACAAGACCTATCTTGGCGGTTACCGTATCAATTGCATCAATGATATAGTCATAATCACTTCTAATAAGTCCTTTAGGATCATCAGGCATATAAAAACATTGGTAGGTTTCTATTTCGGCTTTTGGATTTATTTCCAGCATTCTCTCTTTCATTACTTCAACTTTCGGTCTGTCAACCGTTTTGCTTGTTGCATGTATTTGTCTGTTTATATTGGTTGGACTGATGACATCATCATCAACAAGAACAAATTTACCTATACCTGACCTTACAAGGCCTTCTGCTGCAAAGCTGCCGACCCCGCCAATTCCAAAAATGGCAACCCGGCTTTTTTTTAATTTTTCTACCCCTTCTGCGCCAATTAAAAGCTCAGTCCTTGAAAACTCATGCAACATATGATTCTCCTTAAAAATTTATATATAGATTATCTTATCTTTATTTCTTATCTTTCCTGCTTTGATAAAAATGTTATACCATAAAGCCCACCAAACATCAATTATACTTACCCTTTTCCTTTGCTTTTATTTGACAATTGCTTCATAGCCCGCATCTTCTACGGCCGCTATTATTTTTTCATCTTCTACTTCATAAGCCAACTCAACTGTTGCAGATTTTCCTTCCAAGTCGACTTTTACCGATTTGATACCCGATAGGCTTTTCAGTGCTTCTTCCACATGCATCACACAATGCCCGCAGCTCATTCCTTCAATGGCAATTTTTTTTATCATTTTATGACCATCCTTTCTTTAAATAAGTATTATCTCATTTTTTATTTAGAGGTTTAAAACTTTTCAGCCTTAAAGCATTCATTAATACAGAAACAGAACTGAATGACATGGCCCCGGCAGCAATAATAGGATTAAGTTTTGGCCCGTCAAACAGAAGTAACAAACCTGCCGCAATGGGTATCCCGGCAGAGTTGTATGCAAAGGCCCAGAACAAATTCTGTTTGATGTTTCTGACGGTTTTTTTGCTTAACTGTATTGCTGTA
>JAENZQ010000070.1 GCA_016841185.1 Anaerovorax odorimutans | reverse complement strand
ACTTTTTCGTGATCACAACATGCATTTTTGGCTCACTTTTATGTTATCAAACACATCTTATAATAGTTGTTATCGGAGGAATGTGCAATATCCTTAATATGTGGTTTTTTATTATTATCCATCAATAGCACCTCATTTACTACTATTTTGTAGTATTTCCAACCATTTCACGGTTTTATACTATTATTACTATGAATACCCTCTGCTCTATACCACAAACTTATTCACTTCTCTTTCAACAAAATAAACACGCCTTATCGACGTGTTATCATATGTCACCGACTAAGTCTATAAGCCGAGTTACCAGGATAAAAAGTGTCCCGAGTTTTGTATCCACTTCAAAAAGGGTTTGTAATACAGCGATTTGACGTTGCGAACAACAGCCCGTCGTCTTCAGATAAGGGACCCCATTAAACCACTTATTAATTCCAGGGCCTTTTTCTAATGTTTGCGTTCTTCGGGAACAAAGAAAAAACCGTTTTATTGTTCCATAGCACCTTGTTGAAGCTGCCGATGTCATACACATCTCGCTACCGTTGGTTCCAAAACTTATCGTCGGCACTCCCATTCGGTCAAAAAAAGCCCGGCGTTGACAATATAGTGACTTCATATCCTTATTGGTTTTAAATACTGAACCGTTTCTTATTAATAGTATCGTGGTGAATACCTGTATCCGCTTATGCAGCTTTCGAGCTGACTATTTATCTTTTCCGGGCTCAGTTTCCTTTCCCTTTGTGATTCTGACCAAGCCTTCATACTCTCATATTCAGGGTCTGTATCGTCGGCCATAATGCGCATATATTCCTTATATCCCCAGGATCCGCCCACGTCCTCAGGAGGCCTTTCCCCTCTTCCTTCCAGGTAAGTTGCTTTAAACACATTAGCCTTTATTATCTTTTCAAGAGTAATTGTATGATCCCATGAATCACCAAAGTCATACCTATAAGTTACTTCTCCATTGTCTGAAAAAATTTCTTTTAGTGAAACGAACCTCTCCTGCAGGATATCATAAGCATCAAAGTCCAACCATTCCAGGGTTTCCGGGTCGTCATCCATTACAATCAGTTTAGCCTTAACGCCTTTCTTTTCTATCATGAACTTGTGCAAATGATAATTATGCCAGTCAAATATTGCCTGGATTATGTTATGGAGATGCCTGAATGAGTAGGTTGACGGCACCAATACTCTCCTCCAGATATCAAAGCCATCTATATCAATCTTTATTTTAAGCTGATAGAGTTCTACATCCAATACATCTTCCAAATCCCCATTTTCATTTTTACCGCGATAGGTACCAAGACTTTCAATTATCTTTTCTATAGGATGGAACCACTCACCACTTGGTGAATTCTGGATGGACCTACCCGTAACAATGCTTATGTATCTTTGTATTGGTGTGCCTTCATCCAGATATTCCTGCATGAATTCCACTTCATGTACAGCTTTATTCATCTTGGCTACCATACTTCTGTTTGCTGTTTTAGAAAACGCAATATCGCCAGCATCTGCCATGTATCTGTTTATTACATCTTCACGTATGCCTTCCATACGCAAAGCCGTTATTATTGCGTCTTTAATAAGCTCTTTCATTCTTGCGAAATCCTTCGGCTTCGGCCTATATATAACAACTGTATACCTAGTTTCATTATTCATAAGAACTACCGCTTTTCTCCTGTATATATTGACAACATTGGCATGCCATGCCTTCAGGCTTTTGGAAAAATTTTCATATCCCTCCTGCGGTGCCAATTCATCTTGTGGAATCTTCATTTTATTCAGCAATGCCCGTGTACATTGAATAAGCATATATCATACCTCCATCTTATTTTCTATGCCTCTTTTAGATGCTCTTCTAAATCCTCCAACCTTTCCTTAACAGCCATTACATCTGTTTCATCCTTTGCCATAGCCAGGGCTTTCTCATATAACTCCCTGGCTTTTTCATAATCATCTTTCTTGTCAAGGAAATAAATATCACCCCATCCTATATATCCCCAGGGGTTGTCGGGATAGTCCTGTACCAGCTTTTTAAACTCCAATTCGGCCCTTTCATAGTCTTCGAGACTGGAATATGTTTCTGCGATGTCACGTCTCATATTATGAATAATCAATTCGCTCTCATCAGGAAAGTAGTCACAGAACTCCCTGCAGTATTCTATTCTTCTTTCAAAATATTTTTTATCCTTCAAACCGGCATTATGTAATTCCATCTGTAAGTCCTGACAAAAGTTTCTTATAAAAAAGCTTCCTTTATACTGCTTGTACAGAAAATCCAGATTTTTGAATTCCGGTTTAAATCTGTACTTCATCGCTTCCCATACGTCCAGCCATATATCGCAGGCTGTTCTGGAATCATTTTCTGATAAATATTCAAAGCCTTTATCGATTAAGTCACTCATTTGCTCCATTGACAATATATGCTTCGGTGCTAACCTCTCCCATAGAATCCATGCGGCAAGCCAGACAAAATCTTCACCCCTGCCCCTTTCAGGCGCTTTATAAGTCTTGATCCAATTTTGTGAAAGCTGCTGTGCTGAGTAAAACCTTTCTATATCCTTTAAGAAAGCGTCCTCTTCAAATGGAATACCAAAGCCTTTTAGCTGTTGAATAATCTCAGGGGTGCCCATTACGTTTACTTCTTCATATGTGAGGAATCCTTCAAAATATCGGGAAACGCTTTTACTTAAAACATCCTTTATTGGCTTATCGATACAGCACTTCTTGTACTTTTTACCACTCCCACAAGGGCAAGGGGCATTTCGGCCTATTTTTATACCCATCACTTATTTCTCCTTTACAAAATATCTCCATAAAGAGTTCGGTATTCGTTACACTGTGTATATACAATGATTGTACCACAAAATGCTTTACTCCTATACTACATTTTGGGATAAATCTCCATTGCCTTTTGAAATAATTTCTAATTATTCATGTGCACAACCCGGTTACTTGCAGTATTAAAAAGAAGCATGTTTTTATTATCTTTGGCCTTTGCGGTAACAATTGATTGATTATATAGTAGATAAATGATATTCGCTCCCTGCATAAAATGCCGGAACGCTATCCGTTTCTAAATGCTGAATTTATACCGTCCAATAAATATCATAAGATGTTTGTTGATGAATGGTATTTAATCCTTTATCAAATAAAGGATCAAACGGTATATGTTGACCATATTGTTGACTGTCGGCAGGATTATGGTTGGCTTATGCGTTAGTGCTTATATAAATGCAGATAATAGTATGCAAAAGTCGCTGAAACAATAATAGGACTATACATAAATGGCATATAGTCCTATTGCACACAAAAAACACGCCCTTCGACGTGTTTTCATTCATCAGCGACTAAGTCTATAAGCCGAGTTCTGTATTAGACGGTCATCTATCTAGGCCTGATGTTACCAGC
>JAENZQ010000034.1 GCA_016841185.1 Anaerovorax odorimutans | reverse complement strand
GTACCTGAGTATCCTTAGTAATACCAAATTCCTCAAAAGCTTTACT
The DNA here is from genome assembly GCA_016841185.1 of Anaerovorax odorimutans. Taxonomy (GTDB): domain Bacteria; phylum Bacillota; class Clostridia; order Peptostreptococcales; family JAAYPU01; genus JAENZQ01. Next base: position 33,109 of record JAENZQ010000034.1, on the reverse strand, counting down.
GTTCATCCAAGTAACATGCCCGTCATACGAATTAAGGATAACAGGCTTGTCAGGACAAATCGCATCCAGCCTTTCTTTCTTAGGTCCCTTGGCGGCTTCTTCTCCGCTGAAAGCACCTATCGAAAATCCTGAGCCATAATAGATTTCCATGTCAGGGTTATTTTGAATATAAGTTTCTATAGTCTTTAAAGTTTCTTCCAGCCTAAGGATCCCATTTAAGTCAATGCAATAAAGTTCTGTAAGTTTTGTCCCAGGAGCATGAAGATGGCTGTCAATCATACCCGGAAGCAGCATTCCTCCTCCCAGATCAACCACTTGAGTGGACTCACCCTGATAGTCTTCTGCTCCTTCTGCCGTGCCCACAAAAATTATTTTGCCGTCTTTCACCGCAATTGCCTCAGCAATGGTATCCTCTTGGTCTGCAGTATAAATTGTACCGTTGGTTAAAATCATATCTGCTGTTTCCAGAGTCTCTTCGCCTGCTTCCTGAGCACAGGCACTAAGAAGTAATAAAAGAAAAAGCATTAAAAAAACTAGTAATCTTCTGTAATTCATCAAATTGTCCCCTCCCTTGTATTTTTATAATACATAGCTAAGACATTTTAATAGCCTTTTATAAATATATGGCATTATATTTATAAAAAGTACAAGTCAATCAAATTTACTTCAAAGGCAACAAAATGATAATATCTATATAAGTTTTTTTAATTCTTCTGCCTCATATTCTTCCCCTTTGTTTCTCTTCTCAAGAGCAAGCTGCATCAAGATATACCTTTTCTTAGTAATCGGATATTTTATAACCATTACAATAGTCAGCAGCATAAAAACAGCAGGAATAATCGTAAAACAATTACTGATCCAACCTAAAGTCAACTCTGCCTGTACTGAAACATCCCCGTCAAAACCGGATAATCCCAAGATGATACCTAAAATCTGAACTGCTACAGCACTTGAAAGTGCTTCCGATAAAGACTGCACCGACATAATGATTCCTTCTCTTCTCTGACCCGAAACAAGCTCATCTACCTCGCAGACGTCATAAATCATTGCAGGAAACAATTGCCAATAACAACTGTTCCCTAATGAGAAAATAAAAGAATACGCTATAACACCCCAAAAGGAATGTATTCCTGTAATCCACGCAATAATTATTCCGGTAAAAGAAACTGCCGAACATAAGATATATGCTTTTCTCTTATCCAAAATATTGCTGCAGCCAATAATAAATGGTGAAAATACAACCCCTGATACTGAAGCAACCAAATAAACCCTTGAAACCACGCCCGGGTCCATACCTAAATTGTAAGTCAAAAAATACATGCGGTCAGAATTCACCATCGTTCCGGCAACAAGATAAAATATGCTCCCTCCGATCAGATACCTGATCGGTTTAAGTTGCAGTATCTCCCAATATTCTTTTATCATTGAAGACATAAAAGAATATACAGATGTCTGATTTTTCTTTTCTATAGGTACCCTGTCTCTGACTTTCTCTTTATTTTTTGTACAATACCATGTCACTAAAATTGAGACTGTGGTAAATATGCATACGATCATTGCTGCACTCTGCCAGGCTTTCTCTGTAGTAGCTCCTCTGCTGCATAAATAATCAACAAGAAATGTCGGAAAAACCACACCAATGACCGCACCAATAAAATTAAAAACATAAGCGTAAAATCTTAGAACCGTTCTTTCGCTGTAATCACCGGTGATCTCTGCTCCAAAAGCCAGATAAGGTACATAAAAGGATGAAAACGAACTCCAAAAAATGATGACGAATGCACCATAGTACAACACCTTGAGAGTTTCACTCAAATCCATATTACTAAACAGCATGACGATTGAAATACCAAGAGGAAAGGCTGCAGCTAATAAAAATGGTCTTCTTCTTCCGTATTTTGAAACCGATTTGTCGGATACATACCCTATAACAGGACTGCATACCGAATTCCATATACCGCCAATAGCTGCGATGGTACCTGCTATGATTGGATTTATCCCGACAACCGATGTTAGGAAGAATAACAAAAATGCACCTATAAATGTATAACTGCAGGCATCTCCCAAAGCCGCAGCCGCGTATCCAAATTTTGTACCCATTGATATTTTTTTGTACTCAGCCATTTTTTAAAATCCTCTAATTATTTCGATTCTCATACTCGCTTACAATTTATGGTATATGTCCATTATATCAAAATTTTTATATAAAAGAACAAATCAAATTAATAGAATTTTAAAATCAATTAAGGACCAAATCCAAATTCAGATATTGGCCCCTAATTGATTATGAGTAGGTCAAAAACAGATATTTTCAACTATTTAGCTAATTCATACATGGCATCCGCAAAAATCTTTGCAGCTTTTATCAGCAAATCGATTTCTATATACTCGTTCTTTTGATGCTCCAATGCCTCCTGACCGATAAATACCGGTCCGAAAGCAACAGCCTTTTCAATGGCTCTTGCATAGGTTCCCCCGCCTATGGCAATAGGAGCTGTGTCATAATCCCCGGTATGTTTCTGATAGACATTCATCAGTGTTTTTACTAACTCATGGTCTTTGGGCAAATATTTGGGCTTCATATCCTCACCATGAATGATCTCAAATATCTTTTTCTTGGTTTTGCTTTTCAATGCTTTAAAGACATCTTCGCTGTCTATGGTAACAGGGTATCGGATATTGACAGTTATCCTGCCCTTTTTTTCATCTGCCTCGATCATACCTACATTAAAAGTCAGTTTACCGGACACTTCATCTTCAAATTCGCACCCGAAAGACTCACCGTTATATTCCATTCCGATATGCTCCGCATAAAATCTTATAAAATCATTGATGTCGGAATTAATAAATTCAAGCTGAGCTAAAAACAACATCATCTGAGAAATAGCATTAATCCCTTTCTCCGGTGTCGCACCATGGGCAGACTTTCCTGTTGAAACAATGGTAATCAAATCCCCTTCTATTTTTGAAGTCAGGTGATAACCGGTTATCTCAGTAAAGTTACTCAGTTCTTGAAGCACATTGTTCATATTCTCATTTTTTAATACTGCAGTACATTTATCCGCCACCATATTAGGTGCATTTCCGCCCTTTATGCTTTTTAATACCAACCCTTTGTCAGGCTGAAATGAAAAATCTTTAACTAGATCAAAAATCAGAATGCCCTTTTCCGCATGAATGACCGGGAAATCCGCATCCGGACTGAAGGCCATATCCGGTGCTTTTTCGTTTTTAAGATAGTAATGGATACCGCCCCAACCTGACTCTTCATTGGTTCCCAGGATCAACCGAATTTTTTTATTTAAAGGGAGATTACTTTCTTTTAACGCTTTCAGTGCATAAAGGACGGCAACAGCAGGCCCCTTGTTATCAATAGCCCCCCGGCCATATATCCTGCCTTCGTGAACTTCTCCGGAATAAGGAGGATATACCCATGGTTCTTCTCCCTCCGGAACAACATCCAGATGGACCAAAACGCCTATAATTTCATTTCCGTCCCCATACTCGATATGACCCGCATAATTATCTACATTCTTTGTTTTGAATCCCATGGATGCTCCTAAATCAAGCATGTAGCGAAGAGCACGATACGGACCTTCTCCAAAAGGTTTTTCATCACTTGCTTTTTCTTCAACGCTTCTGATTGCCAGAAGGCCCTTCAAATCTTTAATAACATCTTCTTTATAAGATTCGACCCATTTAGAAATTTCCAAATAACCACCTTCTTATTTAATCTTTTTCTTCAAAGGAATATATTCTATGTCCTTTCCAAAGCTCTTTGGTCCAAAGACCTCCAATCCCCTTTGTGTCGTCCATTCTGCCGGTGCAGGAAGTGCAAACACAGCAACATTCATTCCTGCTTCATAATTGGGATTGGTGACCGGCTCTTTCGTATCTTCACAGATCATGCATATCAGATCCGGAACCGTCACATCTACCTCTCCGTTAAGCCAAGAAAAAATATGTTCATTTTTAAACCAGGTTCTGTAGGTGCTTCCTTTATATTCACCTGTTCCGTCAATAAAAACTTCTCCAATGGTAAAGCCGTCTTCAGTCTTATAATTAAAATCTGATACTCTTCCTTTAAACCTTAAAAGGCCATTCCCTGCTTCTGATACTTTAGCCGCAATGTCCTCATTTTTTTCTTTTGAGAGACGATAAGCCCTGCCGATGTCAAGAGCATAAGAAATGGCCCCTTTAATCATGGCATTCTTCAGGTCTTTAGCCCTGGCAGGATGATCAACGACGCTGACATTATTATTGCTTACCACAGCCAATGCACGAACCAATGCTTCAGCTCTGAAATCATCCACAACTTCTTTAAAAACAGCCACATCCCCAAAATCATTGGCCACAGAAAGAGGATAAATGGGCAGATCATGAATAAAGTATGTTGAATGCTGAAGTTCCGGTACCGAGCGCCCCGCCGGATCGGCATCTATAATGTATTTTCCCGACATAGCCCCTGTATAAAAAGCTACTGCAGTATTACCGCCGCCCAGTTCCGTGGAAACTACACCATAGAAAGCTTCTTTATAATAATCCTCCATGGCCTCCATAGCTTTGAGGGCCGAATGATCTTTTATCCTCGGCAGACCTTCGTATTTTTTTCTTTCTTCCTCGGTTTCAGGTGATATGGCACCACACATATAGGGTGTCCCGATTAAAGCTTCATCATCAACCTCGTCAAAGCTTACCAGTTTGAACGCTTTTCCCTGTTCTAAAGCTTTACCGATCAGGTCCAGCCCTTCCTGAAGGCCTCCGCCTCCTCCGGTACCTAAAATCGTACATCCGTACAAAATATCATATAATTCCTGTCTGCTCAATATTTTCATATTTATACTTCCCCTTTAATTTAAATAATATCCTTTATCATTTCTTTAAGTTCTTCATCTGTAATTACACCATTGTCCATTATTTTCATACCATCCAGCCATACAGATGATTTCAGGCAGATCCCGTCTGAATGCGATACGGCATTGATACCGTCAGGGGGAGCTTCAAGAGGGCTGACATATCCTAATCCCCATTCGGTGGCACCCCATACCCGCTCATCTTCAAGAATATTGCCTGTCAGTTTTGCTCCGGGGTTGAACCCATAAGCAATATGTGCCATCCTGAACATGTTCGGATCATTGTGGCCTGAAAGCCAGTCTGAAAACTGGTGAGCCTGTCTGCCGCCTGAAATTCCTATGACTTTCCCTTTTTCAACCTTTAGCGTAACGGGATGCTCCAGCATCCCACAGGGAGGAGATAAAGCACCGTCAAACACAATGGTTCCTTCTATGGTTTCCCATCTTGGAATGACATTGATCTGCCCGGCCAGCATATAGATCCCCGGTTGATGGGCACTGCCGTCATCGCATGCCAGTGTATTTTTAGGTTCTATTTCAAAGGATACATCCGTCCCCGCTGGAGTCGTCACTCTCATAACTTTTGCTTCTCCTGTCCTTGAGGATATTTTTTTCAGGAACAGGGAAAGTTTCTCCTTATCGACTCTTCCGATGGTCCTTACCATCATATCCACGTCCATTCCCACAAGACACAAATATCTTAACTTTTTGTTCTCCTCCATGGCTTTTTCAAAAGGCGTGGAATACAACAGCCATTGATTATTAAATTCGACCCATGCATCTGCATGTTTTAATGCCGCTGTCAGAGAAGCTACCGGCAGCATGGGGTCGGCTGCTTTTCCTACGCCCAAAGGCGATGCCAGCCATATCACCATGGGTTTGGCACCTGCGGAAAAAGCACTTCTTGCCGTTGCTGTCACCACTCTTTCATCGGATTCCGTATCAGCAGTAATGATAAATGTTTCTCCCTCTTTCAATTTAAAAATCTTATTAACCAATATATCTGCCGCTTTACCCAGTTCATATTCGTAAAACTTCGCCATTTATATGCCTCCCTACTTAAAACACTGAATTATTCGTATTGCTCTTCAATGGGAATATATTCGATATCGAATCCAAATTCTCTTGGATTCAAAATCTCAAGTCCCTTTCCCTGTCTCCAAAAATGAGGCGCCTTGAATCCCAAAACCGTTACTTCCATATTTTTCTTGCAAAAAGGATTGTTTATGGGATATCCTGTATTTTTTTCTACTACACAGATCAGATCCGGTGCCGTCACTCTCGCTTTACCGTCTATATAGAACATGATGTTTTCATTTTTAAACCAAATTTGAGCCTCTTTCCCCTTATATCCTTCCATTCCTTGAATATCAATGGTCCCTATGGTAAATCCCGCTTTATTTTTCCATTGAGAATCCATTGCTACCTTTCCTTCAAAAAGTCGGTATCCTTTTCCTGCTGCCATAATTTCATCAATAGGATTTTTACCCTGTTCATTTGCTGATCTTTGTGCTCTGCCCACCCGACCTGCAAATGAAAGGGCATGAGGTATGATGGAGTTTTTAAGGTCTTTTCCGAGGCAAGGATGATCTGTCATCCCGATTTTATCACCACTGACCACAGCTAAAGCACGAACCATATCTTCTGCTCTGAAATCATCGACGACTTTTTCTAAAACCGCTACATCTCCGATGGCATCTGCAACAGCCAAAGGATAAATGGGTTTTCCGGTAACATAAAAAGTGGAATACTGAAGATCCGGAACTGCCCTTCCTGCTGCATCTCCGTCAACAATGGGCTTTCCAAGCCTTGCAGCTGTTGACATGGCAACAGCAGTATTGGATCCTCCGTATTCCACAGATACAATCCCGTTGATTTCTTTTCCTAAAAACCTTTCTAATGCTTTTGTGGAAAAAACCGTTTCCAGTTCATCTGATTTTTGATATTTGCTGTAATTATCATTTCTTTCTTCTGGACCGATGGAACCGCAAAAATAAGGGCAGGCAAACAGTGCTTCATCTTTTATCTCTTCAAAATCCATCATGATATACGCCAATCCCTCAGCATAATCCGATTCTGCGATATCAATACCTGTTTCAAGTTTTCCTCCGCCTCCGGTCCCCAAAATGGTACATCCCACTAAAATATCCTTAACTTCCTGAAGTGTAAGCTTTTTCAAAATAACCCTCCTTATGCTTTTCATTTCGAAAACAAATGACATGCTACAATACGCCCGTCTACATATAAAGCTTCAGGCTCAATGCTTTTACAACGCTCCGTCGCTTTGTCACACCTTGGATGAAATCTGCAGCCCTGCGGCAAATTTATTGCACTTGGCACATTCCCTTTAAGCGTTGCCAGTTCCTTAACACTTTGTGTATTCAAATCGGGAATGGCATTAAACAATGCAACCGTATAGGGATGTAAGGGATCTTTAAATACTTCTTCGGCCTTCCCGTATTCAACAATTTTGCCAAGATACATCACAATGATTTTATCCGACATATAATGAACCACACTTAAGTCATGTGAAATCAATATATACGTCAATCCCATTTTTTCCTTCAACTCATAAAGCAGATCCAGAATCTGAGCTTGTGAAAGCACATCGATGGATGATGTAGGTTCATCCAGAACCACCAGTTTTGGTTCTACCGATAATGCCCTGGCAATTGCGATTCTCTGCCTTTGCCCACCGCTGAATTCATGAGGATACTTAAAAGCCCCTTCTTTCGGAAGCCCGACCATTTCCAAAAGTGCACCCACTCTGTCCACATATGCTTCCGCAGACAGATTTTCATGTACCTGAAGAGGTTCGCCGATTATATCTTTTACAAGCCATCTGGGATTTAAAGACCAGAATGGATCCTGGAATACAATCTGAATATCTTTTCTTGCTTTTCTTAAATGATTCTTTTTAAGACTGTATATATCTTTACCGTCAAAAATAACCTTCCCCTCAGTAGGTTCATGCAGAAATAGTATGGTGTTAACCAATGTGGATTTGCCGCATCCGGATTCACCTACAACGCCAAACACCTCTCCTTTATTTATTCCAAAATCCACTCCGTCTACTGCTTTTACAAATAAGCTTTCCTTATCTAAAAACCCCTTTTTAACAGGAAAATATTTTTTCAATTGACTTACTTTCAAAATTTCATCGTTACTGTTTGAGCTTTTGTCTTTTTTCTTCTCGTTTTGAGATTGAGTCACTGCACTTAACAAAGTCTTTGTATAGTCATGCTGAGGATTTGTCATCACTTTATTAATAAACCCTCTTTCAATGATCCTGCCGTTATAAAGAATGCCCATCTCATCACACACCGCAGAAACCAGCCCCAAATTATTGGCAATAAATAAAACAGTAACGTTGAACTGCTCCTGAAGCTCTTTCAAAAGCTTGAGTATTCCTGCCTGAATGGTAACATCCAGATTTCGCGTTGGTTCATCGGCAATAATAAATTGTGCACCGCATGATAAGGCCATTGCAATAATAACTCTTTGCCTCTGGCCTCCACTCAATTCATGGGGATATTTACTCATGATATTTTCAGCATCAGGCAGTTTAACCCGTTCTATCATCTCAACAGCGATTTTCACCGCTTCCTTTTCTGTTGCTTTCTGATTGATTTTTATGACCTGCAACATCTGGTAGCCTACAGTGAATACCGGATTCAGTGAAGACATAGGATCCTGAAAGATCATAGCAATCTTACGCCCGCGAATTTCCCGCATCTGCGATTCCGTCTTTTCCAGCAAATTTTCACCATCTATCAAGATTTCTCCGCTGACGATTTCTCCGGGAGGTACTGAAAGAAGTCTTAATATGGTCAAAGCCAGTACGGTTTTACCGGCACCGCTTTCACCCACTAAACCATAGGCTTCTCCCTTCTCTATGCCAATATGGTCGATGTCCAAGACAATCTTTGTCCCTTCAAAGGTATTATAATTTACTTTTAAATTGTTGACTTCAAAGTATTTTTTCGTCATTATTCTGTCCCCCTAATTCTTTCTTGTCTTGGGATCAAGTATCTCTCTTAACCCGTCCCCTAATAAGTTGAAGGCAAGAACAGTAATAAATATGGCAATTCCGGGGAAAATGCTGTACCACCAGGCATTTAAAAAGAAATTTCTGCTGGTACTGATCATAAGCCCCCATTCAGGCGTTGGTGCCTGAGCGCCAAGGCCCAGAAAGCTCAAAGAAGAAATCGTAAGAATCACACCGCCCATATCCATGGAAGCCTGAACAATTACCGGTGAAATACAATTGGGTATAATATGTTTAAATATGATTTTATTTTGAGAAGTCCCGATGGCTTCGGCAGCCTTGACAAACTGCCTTTCTTTCAGAGAAATTGCCTGTCCCCGTACCAAACGGGTGTACCAGGGCCACCAGGATATGGCAATCGCAATCATAGCATTCTGTAAAGAAGGGCCTAAAACTGCAGCAATGGCGATGGCCAATAGCAAAGGCGGAAAGCTTAGAAATATATCGGTTATTCTCATGATCAATTCATCAATTTTACCGCCAATGGTACCTGCCACAGCTCCCAGAGGGATCCCGATGATCAAAGATAAAATTACTGCAACGAGGGCCGTATTTAAAGATATTCGGGTGCCAAATATGACTCTGCTGAATATATCCCTCCCCAGTTCATCCGTACCGAAAAAATACTGGCTCGAAGGAGGCAGCAGCTTATCCTGAGGATTGACTTCCAAATCAGTATGCCCGGGATAAGGTGCAATCCAGGGAGAAATAACAGCGATCAGAATCAATAACAAAACTATAATCAGGGAAATTTTCGTCAGTTTGTTTCGATTCAAAAGAAACAAAGAAAACTTTGCTTCTTTTAACTTAGGTTCCATCAGTTTTGAAGAAAATAATTTCGTTAACATGTCCGTCTCCTTATCAAACTCTGACCCTCGGGTCCAATGCAATGATAATGTCGGCAATCAAATTCAGCGCCAGATAAACCACTGCCGAAAAAATAGTTACTCCCATTATTGCGGGATAATCCAATCCGATAACTGCATCAGAAATATATCTGCCGATTCCCGGCCAACTGAAGATCGCTTCTACAAGAAATGTATTCATTAATGTATATCCTACGGATAATGCCACTACCGTAGAGGTAGGGCCCAGTGAATTTTTCAGTGCATATATCCATAAAACCGTTTTTTCAGGCAATCCATAAGATCTGGATGCTACAATGTATTCTTCGTTTAATATTTCCAGCAGTGCAGACCGGGTCATCCGTGCTACCAGCCCTATAGGATACAGGGCTACCGTAATTCCCGGCAGTATCATATGGAGGAAAGCATCTTTGAAAATCATAAATTTTCCTGTGACCAAACTGTCAAACAGAAGCATTCCGGTTATATTGGGTAATTCATACATAATAGAAATATTGGTACTGATCCTCCCTCCGAGTGGAAGGATTTCAAGCTTACTGAAGAAGATAAGCTGCAAAAACAAGGCCACCCAGAAAGTGGGCAGGGATACTGCACCTACCGAGAAAAGACGGCTCAGATGATCCAGCCATCTGTTTTTATATTTTGCAGAATAGATCCCCAATGGAATCCCTAAAATAATGGCCAGTAAAGTAGCCAAAAGAACCAGTTCTACTGTTGCAGGAATATAATTCTTTAATTCCGTTGCAACAGGCTGATGGCTCCTCAACGAGTATCCCAGATCTCCATGAAGCAGGTCCGAAATATACTTGCCAAACTGGATGATATAAGGCTGATCCAGCCCAAGCTCAATTCGGGCTTCCTGTATTTGTTCGTGTGTAGCTCTTGGCCCGACCCATTTGGCTGCCGGATCGGAAGGTATAACTCTGGTAATGGTAAAAGTTATGGCAATAACGCCGAAAAGTACGATAATCCCAAGCAGAATTCTGCGAAGAATATATTTTTTCATTTCCTCTGCTCCTTTATCTTAAGGATATCTATGTCAGATATTAAATAATCTTCATTATTAATATAAGTTTTCTAATTCAATATTTTAATAAGCACTACCGAACAGCTCTTAAACAGGCTGTCAATAAGCCCTAATTTTAAAAGACTCCAAAGATTTTGCCCAAGCAAAATCTTCGTAATGGATCTTAATCATATATCTTTGCTCATGGTACTACTTAAAAGGGGGACTTACAGCCCCCCTAAAGATTCTATTGCTATTAATTACTCACCTCTGTAAGTATTGTAGAAGAATACCACATTGGGGTATGCAGGGTTTGGAACATGTCCTTTGAATGTATTATTTTCTACCCAGACATTGATTTTATCATATTGGAAAATAGCAGGTGCTTCATCCACAATAATTTCCTGTGCCTGAACAAATAATTCTTCAGCTTCGGCAATATCAGATGCGCTTTTCTGATCCGCTTCCTCGATCAATGCATCCACCTGTTCATTGCTGTAATATCCCAAGTTAAATAAGGGCTCTTCTTCCGAATGGTATAAATTGTACAGCCAGCTTACAGGGCTTGGATAATCGGGCCACCAATACATAACCAGCATATCCTGTCTTCCTTCAGGATCTCCTTTGGACATTTCCCACTGACTGTCCCAAGGCATTCCCCTGATTTCCAGATCAACGCCTATTTTAGCCAATTCCGCTTTATAGAGCTGAGCTGTTTTCTTTTCTTCTTCATCTCCGGACATATATGTGTACAGCAATGAGAAACCGCCATCCGGATAGCCTGCTTCAGCTAATAATTCTTTCGCTTTATCAAGATCATAAGTATATTGTTTCAATGTCTTTCCATGTCCCCATAAGCCTTTTGGCACAGGACCTCTGCCTTGTGTTCCATAACCGCCTAAAACAAATTCTACCACATCATCGTATGGAAATGCATAGGACAAAGCCTGTCGAACAAGCTTGTCATCCAACGGTGCTTTCTGCGTATTGAAGTATGAAGCAACGTTAATATAAGAGTTTTCAAGCTCTATGGTTACATCTTCATTATCTTTCATCGCTTCGACATCTTCATATGGAAGGTTGATGGTGACATCGGCTTCACCTTTCTCAATCATCTGTCTTCTGGAAGAAGTCTCTGTAACTTTCTTGATAACTACTTTGTCAAAATGCTCGCCTTCCCAGCCGCTCCAGTATTCTTCGTATTTCGTCAATACAACTTCGTCTCCGGGAACCTGACTCTGAAGCATATACGGACCTGTCCCGCATTCCTGGCCGGAACTGAACCATTCACTGTCATCAGATGTAACGGACGCCGGTGAATAAATAAAAGCCGCATATCCGGTTGATGCAATCAAATCCATGGGAGCAGGATAATTCAGAACAAATTCTACGGTATACTCATCTACCACATTGATTTCTTTTACGGCAGCCCAGATGTAGGAAGCACCTTTATTTATCCTCATGGTTCTATCGATAGAATACTTCACAGCCTCGGCATTCAAATCGGTACCATCGTGGAATTTAACACCTTGACGGATATTAAATGTCCAAACCAAACTGTCGTCGGATTTACCGTATGACTCTGCAAGAACCGGAATAATTTCATTGTTTACCGCATCATATCTCAATAATGTTTCATAGATATTATTGAGTACAATAATTCCGTTGGAAAACATGACCGACGGGTCCCAATCCAAAATAGGCTCACTGTTGGTTGCATAGTAAGCGATACTGACCGGTTGCTGCTGTTCTTCATCACCATTGCCGGTACCTCCGCCGCAGCCTGAAAAAGCAAGGCTTACCAACAAAATCATAACAAGTAAAAGCATCAAATTTCTTTTCATATGTATTTTCACTTTTCCCTCTCCTTTTAATTTAGTACATTAAAGCGCTATAATAGTAAATTTAATTATACTATAAAATTCTGTTGACTTCTACTTCTCGCCTTTTGAAATAAATACAAAAATATGCCCTCTTTTTTATATTTTTTTAAAAACAGACGCCCTATAGAAAAATAACAAGTGGCTAACGCCACTTCATCTTATTTTTAGACTTTCCATTTTTTTTGCTTTAACCGCTATGGACAATTTTTCATAAAATTCTATGTTTCTGTTATTCATTTTCAAAATGCTTTTTATTTTCGCGATCCGATACCTTATGGTATTTTCGTGCTGAAACATGACCTTAGCAGTCTTCTTGAAATCACCGTCATTGTCGATGTATATACCGGCTGTTTTAAGCAATTCGGTACTATTATTTTTATCATAATCCGATAAAGATTTGATTACCGTATTGCTATACTCTTTCAATTCGTCGGATTCTCTTAAAAGATACAACCATTTATAGATTCCCAGTTCTTCATACTCCACAACACTATGGCAATGTATCTCTGCAAATGCTGCAGCAATCATGGCCTCATTAATGGACTTATTTAAGTCATGAACATGTTCATGTATTTGACTGATACCGGTTCGAATACCGGTAAAAACGGCTAATTCTTCCTTTATTCCGGCAATGTCTATTTCATCCTGCTCCCAAGTGTATAATATCAAAACCCCTTGTTTATATTTAACAGCAATATGGGCCTTCTGATCATTGATTTTATTCAGATATTGATTAACCGCATCCTGATGGGTGCCTTCCGAAATATAGGCTCCTATGCTTTTTTCTTTAAAGAGTTTATTTATGCTGAAAGCCATTTTCTTTATATCGCCTGGATTGTTGGCTTTTCTGATTTTATCGATGGTCATGCTGAACAATTTATGTTCCCTTTTCAGATAAATGCACTCCATGATCTCGCTGATCAGTTCCGCATAAGCCACTTTGCTGTTTATGAAAATAATAGGGTACCCCATCATATTGGCATATTCATTTATTTGAGCCGGCAACTCCTTCAGGTACAAATCGATGATGCATAATCCGCTGGATTGATACCGATTGTATAGCTCAACGGTTTTCATCATCTGATCCTCGTTGTCCTTTATGGAATAAAAACTTGTAATAAAAAAGTCACCGGGCTGGAACAAAGAGTCTTCCTCCCAGTTTTTATGGGCAATGCTTTCAAATTCGGGGCATTCCGACACGCTGACACGATGAATCAACCGGCTCAGCCCATCTTTGCCGGCAACCACTTCAGCTGTTTTCATAGCATTTAAATTTAAAGCTTCTTCTACCGTTATGGACATAATTCTCACCTTTTAATATATCAATTTTTAAAACCCATAATAAATCACCATGCTTAATCGTGTCAATTGATTTGATGAATTTTGATAGGCATGGTCTCTATCCGATTTAAATTTGATGGAATCTCCTTTTTTTATATGATATTCTTTATCTTCAACAGTGATCATTAATTCACCTTCATAAACCGTGATGAACTCCTCAGTCTCAGGGCCGTGAGACCCGGAAGCAAAGTATCCGCCCTCCTCCAATTCCAACATAAAAACATCAAACTTCCGTCCATGTTCGGAAGGAAAAATGGAATATACTCTGTATCTTCCGCCATCTTCTATTTGAGGCTCTGTATTGGACTTCATTACTACGACCGTATCCGGCTGCGGCATATTAATAATAGAAGTATACGGGATCTTTAAACCGGAAGCGATCTTCCAGATGGTATTGACTGTCGGACTGGATTCTTCTGTTTCGATCTGTCTCAGCATGGCCTTGCTGACGCCTGTTATCTCCGCTGCTTTTTCAAGACTTAACTTCATTTCTGCCCTGATTCGCTTCAAATTACCTGCTACAACGGTATTTAAATCTTTCATCCAATAAACTCCTTGCTTTTTACCAAATGTAATTGTATAATCAAACTAAATTGTTATAACATCCTATTAATATCAATATAACATACGGATATCTGTACCGCAATTCTTTCTTTATTCTAAAACCTGCGGTATGATTAGTGTTATGATAGAATAGATGATTTATATCTCTGGAGGTTAACAAATGACTGAACAAGAACCATTTTCAAAAAGTATAAAACGAGGCATGATTACATCTGTTCCCCTCATATTGGGTTATTTTCCTGTGGCGATGGCTTTTGGGCTTCTCTCTAAAAATATAGGCATTTCCATGCGGGACACTAACTTTTTTTCCATATTTGTTTTTGCCGGCGCCAGTCAGTTCATGGCTCTTGACCTCTTGAAAGCCGGCATCAGCACGGGTAATATCATCATTGCAACTTTTCTTCTTAATCTGAGACATTTAATGATGAGTGCTTCTTTATCAGTAAGATTAAAAAAAATTAAAAGACCGTGGCTTTTCTTTATCGCCTTTGGTGTAACAGATGAGTCATTTTCTGTTACCTCCTTAACTAAAACAGAATTACGCACTCCGTTTTTGCTGGTTTTTTATGGTCTTACCTATTTTTCCTGGGTAACAGGTACAGCAGCAGGATATCTTGTAGGTACCATACTTCCTACAGCACTGCAAAGCAGTCTGGGAATCGGCCTTTACGGTATGTTCATGGCTTTGTTGGCACCGGAAGCAAAAAAATCACTGCCGGTCCTATTTCTGGCTGCCTTTTCCGGACTCCTATATGTTATTATATCCTATTTCAATATTATACCACCATCCTGGCGTCTTGTGGCAACCATTATACTCTCTTCCGGAGCAGGGGTCCTTTTCTTAAAAGATGAACCAAAAGAGGAGGAAAAAATATGAAAAGCCTGTTACCTTTAATTTTTGGAATGGCAGCAGTCACTTATCTGCCACGACTGCTACCCCTTATAATCATGACTGAACGTCCTATTAATCCTTTAATAAAACGCTTTTTACTCTATATTCCTTATACGGCTTTAAGTGCCTTGATCGTTCGCGGTATCATGGAAACCTCACCGGAAATTCGATTAGCAACTCTTATCGGTGTTATTGCTGCAGGTATGTGCTCGATTTATCTATCTAAAGGAGGGCTTGTTCTGTCCGTAATGGCATCCGTTATAACAGCATTATTGGTTTTACAGCTATAAACAAGATCCAATTTAGAAACGAAGATAACAACTTCTTCTGATCTCTCCCTGCCTACTTCTTATTCACTTCTTATTCAAAATGGCGTTCTCCGTTCCCAGTATAATACTGATAAAATAGAATGTCCCTGAAACCAAGATAATGGTGGCACCGGAAGGAATGTCATAGAGATAGGATATGGTAAATCCGGTAATGCAAAATACGATGCCCAACCATACGGATAGGATCATCATTTTTTTCAAACTTTCTGAAAACATTTTAGAAATGGCAGGAGGCAGGGTCAAAAGAGCAATAACTAAAATGATACCTACTATTTTAATCAATAAGACAATAACACAGGCAATAAGTATAAATAAAATGTATTCGTATAATCTAACAGGAATACCGATGATTTTGGAAAATTCATCGTCAAACAAATAGGCACGCCAGTAATGAAATAAAGATGAAATAATAAAAAGCAGCAGAGTATCCATAATCAGCATAAATAAAACATCCCATCGGGAAATAGTCAATATATCTCCAAAAAGATAGGAGGTCATATCCGGAGGGTACCCCGGAGTCAATGCTATGAACAAAATCCCCAATGCCATACCAATTGCCCAGAATATACCTATAATGGTATCTGAATTAACATTTGTCTTTCTCTTTATTTGAACAATACCGACAGATGTGATAATGGAAAAGAACAGTCCTCCGATAATAGGTTCAATGCTCAAATAGTAACCAAGCCCGATACCTCCAAAAGAACTGTGGGCAATCCCACCACTCATCATCACCAGTTTTTTCTCAACAATGATCGTTCCGATAATGCCGCAGGCAATACTTGCAAGGACAGCACCTATTACCGCATTCTGTACAAAGGTATATTTAAAAGCTTCGATCATAATACTCCCTTACTTTCTTCCGGCCGCTGCATTTACTTTTACATCCTGACTTACATAGACTCTTTTATTGACGGATCCGGATATATTTTCTTCATGAGTGACTTTAACAATAGTTACTTCCTTGCTTATCTTGTCTAAATAAGTATTCATCATATCTTTGGATTCTGAATCTAAATTCGAAGTGGGTTCATCCAATACCAATAAATCCGGATTCGTTAAAACAGCTCTTGCAAACAAGACTTTCTGAAGCTGCCCGCCCGAAAGGCCGGTAATCTGGGCATCCTGAATAGTTAATATATTAAGGCAATCCATCACTTCTTCAGTTTTTTTTACTTCTTCTTCGGTAAATTGATGAAAGTACTTTTTGGGTTTATTCAGCATCCCCATCATTGCAACATCCTTTACTTTAATAGGAAACCATCTGTCAAACAGGGTATGTTGGGGAACATATCCGATCTTTAAATCCTTTTTCATAGATATATTACCTGATGACGGCTTCACCATCCCTGTAATCATTTTCAACAAAGTGGTTTTCCCTCCGCCGTTTGGTCCGGTTATATTGACATAATCTCCTTTTTTTATTGTCAGATTCACATCTCGCAATGCACATATATTCTGATAAAACATATTTATATTTTTAAAATGAATAAGTTCCATTCCCGCTCCTTTATTTTAAGCTACATTGTTATTTGACTTTTGTTCATTATTATTCCTCGCTTAGTTTTTGAATTCTTTTTCTTATTTATACCGGTTATAACAATTAAACACGTAATAGACAACCGTGATCAATATTCATTGATTCATCTATATTTTTTGCTCTAACCTCTGTCTTTTTCTTACACCACTTTTACTTATACTCACACTTATACTTGCACCCATCGACATACTTCTCCAACTTTATTTGAAAAATTTGTAATTTAATGATAAACTATTTTTAATGTAGTTCTAATCTAATAGTATCATCAGATTACTGAAGCGGAGGAAACTATATGTATAATAACGAAAACAATCCGTTAACCCAAACATCTCCCGACAATTTTGAAGCCTTTTTAACCGACCTGAATCAGAAATTATCCACCCTGGACTTTCAGTCCAACAAAGACAGCATCCTTTTATTTGGCCAGCAATTAAAAACCGCTATTGAGTCTTTAAGAATTCTAAACAAAGATTTTCAGCAAACAAAAGATGAAGCCAAAACATCTGCAACTTTCATTGAAACCATGTCTACAGATGGAAAAAAAGCTTTAACTAATTTTGAAACAACATCCCAGGATTTAGATAAAATAATCGAAATATTAAACAATCTCGATACGGTTTTTGAAACTTTCCAATCTAAATTTATAATAATGTCTTCTTCTATCAATGACATTATTGATTCCATCAAGAACATAAATGATTCAACCAACACCATTGCAAATATTGCCCGTCACACAAACCTGCTCGCTTTAAATGCAGCCATAGAAGCAGCGCGAGCCGGGCAATACGGAAAGGGCTTCGCTGTGGTGGCAGAAGAAGTAAGAAAGCTGGCAAAAAACAGTAAAGATGCTTCTGAGAATATTACCAGCTCTATTGCAGATGTCAACCTGAAGCTAAAGGAATTTGAAAGCTCTTCTTCTGAGGCTGCAGAAAAAAATTCCGTTATACAGACGGAATTCCACAGTTTCAAAACCCTATTGACTGAGAATATAAGCAATATAAACGACTCTACCGATATATTTAAAAATATGGTTGAAAACAGTATTGAAGAAAGCAAACGGCTGGGGAAAGTCATCAATAACGTGGAAACCACATCGGATAATATTGACCAGAATGTAAACAATATGGATAAATTACTTAAAGGCTTTTCCAAATTCAATCAATCACTCGTTGATCTGGAAAACAATTATAATTTGATTGCCGATGATGTATTAATTGAATCTACAAAGCTACATAAAGATAAAAATATCCTGGGACACTCAAATAATTATAAACCCTGGGTCTATACGGAAAACGGCAAGTCCTTTGGTATCAGTGTAGATAAGATTAATGCCCTCAATATAAATATGGGGTTTTTAGGAAGGTCCTGGACTCAGGTTATTGATCTGTTTAAAAGAGATGTCATTGACGGCCTACTCAACATGGGCTGGCCTAATGATGCATTTATGAATCAGGGGTATATTGTCAGTAAACCCTATGCACATTTCAAGTGTGTAGTCTTTTCATTCAATAAAGAATCCGCACCTGATTTGGCTAATAAAAAAGTCGGCGTCATAAAAGGCGGTGTAGGCAACTCACATCAGATATTAAGAAACAACAATGCGATCCTTGTAGAATTCGATGCTGACAAAGAAAGCTTCAATGCACTGAATGTCGGTGATATCGACTATGTTTACGGCGATGAATCTGTGGGACACTATATATCCGATACATTTTTTAACGGAAAGTTCTATGCTTCTGAAAAGGTTTTCGAGCACATTGATGTAGTAGTCCTTACTAAAGGTTCCCGACAGGATCTCATCGATCTGATTAATTCGAAATTGTAAATTCAATTCGGAGTGTGGAGTATGGATTATGGAGTATGGATTAGTTCACGGTCTGGGGTCCGCAGTCTGGAGTCTGAATTCAGCTGCTAAATACTCCATAATCAAATTTTATGCCTCTTATCCGGCCTTTATTAGTATTCCAGTTAAGCAGTTCAATGAGAGGACGGTCTTTTACATCCATAGAATGCTGACATACAAAAATATGAGACGTATTGTCATTGGAATATATACCTGTAACAAAAACAGAGTGGTACCATTTTTCCTTTCCTTCCGGCCAGAACTGAATGACATCTCCCGGTGCCACATGATTCAAATTGAAATCAGCTTGTTTTCCGCTACCATATACAGTGCCCTTTGGACCAATTTCTTTCGGAGAAGTCACATAATTAAAGAAATTATTGACATTTTCCCAGTAAGGTGTACCTCCTCCTTCCGGCAGGGTCCCATACCATGAATTTTTCAAGTTTCCTGTATAAACCATTCTGCGCTTTTTAGAAATATTCTTTTTTGTTCCTTTTATATCCTCTTTGATATATCCTCCATAGGCTGCCCATACACATTGAGAAATAAAATTTGTACAATCGCCTCCGTTATATGCATAGTAAAATAATTTTTCGTCGTCAGGAATCTGCGAATAAATGGAAAATTTTCTGGCATATTCTATTCCTCTATTGGTGTCATAAGGGAATGTGCCTTTTCTGTTTACAGTTGCATTCATTCTTTTTATCCATCCATCAGCATTACGCTGTGTATCAATATTTGTCATTATTTCCCTTATTCGACTTATATCGTCATCCATATTATCAAAAATATTGTTAATGCATGCCAATTCTGTATCTGCCGGACTCTTTCTATTGCTTGTTACCGGATATGGCTTCGCCTCCATATATTGACTGATTTTATCTTTTGCCAATTGGTAATCGTCTTTATTGGAATCCATGTATGCGATTTTCCATCTTCCGTTTATTTTTTTTATTTCTATGTAATATTCAATATCAGAGATTTTAGAAATAATATCATCCGGAACATGCTTATATTTATATTCCGCATTCTCGATAACAATTGCAGCAACACAGTTTTTATAGTTTTTTACTTCTGCAACCTCAAGATTTACCCGATAATCTTTTATCTCAAGATCAAATGCTTTGTAAAGTTTATATCTATTCTGAATCAGCCTTTGAGGTATAAGTGTATGTTTATTAAAAATAAAATATTGTGACGTATTTATGTAATTTCCCGTTTGAATCATTTTATAACATGCATTGAAATACTGCTTAACCGGATTCAGTATGAGCTCTTCTCTATCCATTGTATCCCTCTTTTCAACCGCTTAAAAATGATATCTTCCTATTGCAATACTATGCCAGAGACTCGGATTCTAAAACCGCTTTTTATTTTTCTTCATATTTATTATACAAATATATTCCTGACATGATTACGATACAGCCAATAGTCTGTAGAATCGTAGGCAGTTCGGAAAATAGTAAAAATGCGATTACGCCTGCAAAAACCGGCTCCAATAAAAACGCAAGCGATACAAATGATGGTTTCAAAAATTTTAAAGACCACCCCATTACACCGTGCCCCATGATGGTAACCACAAATGCAAGTAAAAATATAAAGAAGTATTCACTAAGAGGGTACCCTGTTAACGGCGTTTCAGTCAATATTGCCACGATTCCAACAGTAATAAAACAGGAAACATTATAATGCAAAAGATATTGAATCGCAGACATTTCTTTTCTTACTACTGAACCGATTATGAGAAATATACCGGTGGACAGTGCTGTGAGAAGGGCAAATAAATTTCCTGTAAGTCCATTCCCAAATCCGAATAAGTCAGATGCAAAAATAATGGCACACCCCATTATCGCCATAGCAATACCAATTAATGATGTTCTTTTCAGTTTTTCTTTAAATATTAAATACATAATTGCAACCACAAAAACAGGGTGAATATCACTGATTACCGTAGCACAGGCTATTGTAGTGTTCCTGACTGAAAATACCCATGATACAATATATACGGCAAAGACAACTCCTGCAAGAGCACTGTACATATATGCCCTTAAGGATACACTACTATTATCAGAAGAATATGAAACAAGATAAAGAACGAATGCAATCATAACACTAAATAATTCTCTGTAAAAAATAATAGTAATCGCCGATGCATTTAGCACCTTAATAATGATGGATGTCATCGAAAAACAGAAAACAGCAAAAATTGCAGCAAGTTTAGGACTAACGGCTATTTTCATAATAACTCCTTATTGTGTGGATATTATTGAAATCTAAAAGCGGGCCAGAGGATTTGTCCAACTGGCCCGTTATTCCTATATTTTCTAATCCATAATATTTTGAACAACTTCTCTGAATACTGCAGTATGCTTATTGATATCGTTTTCTGTTGTAGCATTGGTAATGAGGGCCATATTATGGAAAGGTGTCATAACTACTCCTCTGTTGAGACATGCGATATGCATATACCAATCCAGATCATTATCTTTTGCGGCCATCGCTTCCGAGCCATTTCTGGTAGGCTCTTTCTGGAAAATATATTCCGTCCTGCAACCAAGCTGAGTAGTACTCCAAGGAATGCCAAACTCATCAATGGCATTTTGCACACCTTCATTAAATTTTGTTGCAAGAGGCGTATTTCTTTTATAGAATTCTTCTGTTAAGATTTCACCCAAAGTCGCTCTCATCGCTGCCATTGTCAATGCATTAGCGGCAAGGGTGCCGCCGATTCCTTTTGCAACGCCGAATTCTGATTCGATTTCAGCGATTGCTTTTTTTCCTACTTCTTCGCTTATTCCATAGGCACCTGCCGGAACACCGGATGCAATAAATTTACCCAATGTTACCATGTCAGGCTCGAGATTGTTGTCTTTTGTATACCCCCCTACGCCGGCACACATTGTATGTGTTTCATCGATAATAAGTAAAGTATCATACTTCTTGGTCAGTTTTCTCATGGTATCATGAAAACCAGGGTCAGGAAAAACTACTCCAATATTTGTCATAACCGGCTCTGCCAGCACAGCAGCAACATCTCTATCTTTCAAAGCTTCTTCAAGAGCCGAAGCATCATTCCATTCTACGACCTTAGTAGTAATAGCAGGATCAACGGGAGGTCCGATATTCCCGTTTCTTACCACTGTTCTTCCACCCTCAGATAATAATGCAATGGTTTCATCTATCGTTCCGTGATAGCAGTAATTAAAAACAACTATTTTCTGTCTTTTTGTGACACGTCGTGCAATTCGAGTAGCAAATCTGTTGGCATCCGTTGCACTTGTGGAAAATTGCCAGTATTTCATGCCAAATCTGCGCTGAAGTTCTTTCCCATTCCAAATAGCATCTTCTGTAGGGAGCATATGAGAAGCTCCTTTTTTGAATTGTTCAAAAATAGCTTTTGCAGATGCTTCCGGACCATGACCTACCAATGAGCCTGTATCTCCTAAACAGAAATCAATATAATCATGACCATCAACACAGGTTAGATGATTTCCTTTTGCACTGGATATAAAAAGCGGAAAGCCGCCCATCCATCGAACCATCCAGTTAAGGGGCACGCCCTGAAGAAGGTTGTCTTTTGCTTCAAGAAACATCTCTTTTGATTTAGGATGAAGTTCCTCAAAAAGCTTGATTTCTTTCTCAAATTGAGTTGTAAGTTTTTCTCTGTTTATCATTTCTTTCTCTCCTTTAAAAATGGTTTCAAATTATGTCTTTTTTCATCCTTTTACTTTTACTTTTACTATACTTTTTCTTAATTCATCAATAGATTCGGCAGCCACATTGAAAGTGCCGGTATGAAAGTAAGTGCAAATAAAATAGCAAGCATGACCACTATGAAATAAATAATTTTACTGCTGATTCTCTCGACGGATGTATGGGCTACGGCAGAAGCAAAGAATAAATTAGCACCATATGGCGGTGTAATAAACCCTATCGCTAAATTGACCGTCATAACAACACCGAATTGGATGGGGTCCATGCCCATCTTTACCGCAATAGGAAGCAATATCGGTGTTAATATAACGCAAGAGGATATATTATCGATAAAACATCCGATCACCAATAACAATGCATTGAGCATCAGGAAAATAACAATGGGATTATCCGATATGCCTAACATCCCTTTTGCAATAGTGACCGGTACTTGTGCCATTGTCAGATAGCTGGCAAAGGCCAATGATAATCCAACCATAAAAGTCGTCGACCCATTGATCAATACCGTTTCTTTAAAAGCAATATAAACATCTTTTAATTTAAGTTCTTTATATATAAACGTACCTACTATAAGTGCATATACAATACCTACTACGGCAGATTCCGTCGGTGTAAAGATACCGCCGTAAATTCCGCCTAAAATAATGACCGGGCATAGCAGTGCAAAGACCGCATCTTTGAATTTATTTATTGCTTTTTTAATGGAAAATTTATCTGTATTTCCTCCGTACCCAAATTTTTTGGATGCAAAGTAATTTACAGCCATCAATCCGGCACCAATTAGTATTCCCGGAATGACTCCTGCCATAAACAGCCCGCCTATGGAAGCCCCGCTGACAACACCATAGATTACAAAAGGAATACTGGGCGGAATTATAACGCCTATGGTTCCGGCTGATGCAGTTAAGGCTGCCGAGTATCCAACATCATATCCTTTTTTCTTCATTTCAGGAATGGTAATAGAGCCAATGGCTGTTACAGTTGCCGGTGCCGAGCCCGATATTGCAGCAAAAAACATGGAAGATAAAATGGTTACCATTCCAAGGCCTCCACGGATAGACCCCACAATACTTTCGGAAAAATCCAGCAGACGTCGCGAAATCCCTCCATACTTCATAAGGTTTCCGGCTAAAATAAAGAAAGGGATGGCCATAAGAGGAAAGGAGTCCAATCCACCAAAGCAACTTTGAGAAATGGTCAGAAGTTTCAGGTTTGTCGTCAGAGCCATGGTGACTGCTGTCGCTACCCCTAAAGAAACTCCTATAGGGACACCAATACTCATGCAGAATCCTAATAGAATAAAAATTAATATTACACCGTTACCCATTCTGTTGCCCCCTTTCTTTAAATACCTTTATACCATTTTGAATAAGCCTGATCAGCATCAAAGTAATACCGGTTGGTATAGATGCATATGCGAAACCCATGGGGATTCTCATGGCAGCAGATACCTGACCTCTTTCAAAAATGATGAATGTTAATTGCCATGAAATATAAGCAAGAAAAATCGTAAAAGCGATCCATATTATATATTTAAGAGCATTAGTCAGTATTTGTCCTTTTCTTGGTAGTCTGCTTGTAATAATATCGAGGCTGATATGTGAACCTTCTTTGGTAGCATAAGCTGCTCCTACCCATATAATCCATAAAAACATATATCTTGCAAGTTCTTCACTCCATGACAAAGATGCCTGGAATACATATCGCATACACACCTGCAAAAATACTAAAACTACCATAATTACCAATATGACTACCAAAAAAATTTCTTCAAATTTTCCATTTATTAATTTTAATAGCCTCATATTTCCCTCCATATCCCCAAAAAACGGGATAGACTTTTTACTGAGCGATCATCATTATGATGATCGCTCAATAAACATACAGTTTCAATTATTGATTATATTTCTGAGCCAAATTGATTAATTCATCACCGTATTTTTCTATAGCTTGCGGATATACTTGTTCATCTGCAGCTTTTTTGAATTCTGCTTTTTCTTCAAGAGTAAGTTTCGTGATGGCTACGCCCTCATCTGCCATTTTGTCTTCAAAATCTGTATTTTGTTGATTAATCAATTCTCTTTGAGCCTCTACTGTTTTTACAGCCGTATCAACTAATTTTGTTTTTAAATCTTCAGGCAGACTGTCAAGAAAATCCTTGTTGGCTAAAAATGGTGCTGCAGTATAAACATGTTCACTAACTGTCATATAATCCTGTACTTCATAGAATTTTGAATTATAGGTAAGTGCAGTAGGATTCTCCTGAGCATCTACAGTTCCCTGTTGGAGAGCTGTAAATAATTCGTTGAAAGCCATCGGAGTAGGATTTGCACCTAATGCCTTGAAGTATGCAATATGAAGTGGATTTTCCATCGTTCTGATTTTGATGCCTTCCAGATCAGCAGGAGATTTGATTTCTTGCTTACTGTTGGTGATATTTCTGAATCCGACTTCGGCCCATCCTAAATTGACAATATTTTGTGATAAAAGCTTTTCATCCAATGCCTGTCCGAATTCTCCGTCAAGGGCCTGATGTGCTGAATCTAATGAAGTGAATAAGTATGGAAGCCCAACCAGTTCAAATTCAGGAACAAAACCGGAAATGGCAGCTTCTCCACACATAGTCATTTCCAGATTTCCAAGACCAACTGCTTCAATTGCCTGTCGGTCTCCACCCAACTGTCCGTTTGGATATAGCTCGACTCTAAATTTACCTGTTTCTTCTAATTCTTTTTTAAATATATCCCTTATAACAATGTGGGAAGCATGTGATTCAGCCACTACATAAGCAACTCTTACCGTATAAACAGTATCATCTGCTGTAGCTCCTTCATCTGAAGGCGCATCCGCCTCTTGGCCACCGCAGCCTGTAAGTGCAAAACTCATAATCATCATTAACGCCAGAAGAATTGTTAATAGTTTTTTCATTTGTTCCTCTCCTTTTTACATTTAATTATAAACAATATTATTTGCTTTAGAATATTGAGAAAACTTCTTCACCTCCTAAAAATGTTTTTTCTACTTTTACATCTTTCAATTGATCTATATCAATCTTAAATGGGTCCTGATCCAAAACGATAAAATCGGCCAGCTTGCCTTTTGAGATTGTCCCTTTTATTTTCTCTTCAAAAGAGGCAAAAGCTGCATTTTTTGTATACATCTCTATGGCTTCATAAGGTGTCACTCTTTGCTCAGGGTACCAGCCGTCTTCAGGAAATCCATCACGATTTTTTCTTGTTACGATTGCATGTATCCCAAAGAATGGATTATAATGCTCTACCGGTAAATCGGAGCTGGCTGCAAGGATTAAACCTTCATCTATCAGTCTCCTCCAGGGATAGGCATATTTTACTCTTTTCGGACCCAGCCTATCCTCTGACCATTTAATATTAGTCGCTACAAAATTAGGTTGAATATCCAAAATAACTGGTAATTTTTTCATTCTTTGAATTAAATTCTCGTTTGTAATATAAGCATGGATAATCCTAAATCTTGGATCCTTTTTGGGGTTCTTTTTGTATACTTCCTCTATTGCTCTTAGTGCAACATCCAGCCCTCTGTCTCCAATGGCATGAATCCCAATTTGAATGTCCATATCATATGCCTTCTGGCACATTTCATTGATTTCTTCAACTGAGTAATTCAGGATACCTATTTCATCAGGTT
Organism: Anaerovorax odorimutans; assembly: GCA_016841185.1. Taxonomy (GTDB): domain Bacteria; phylum Bacillota; class Clostridia; order Peptostreptococcales; family JAAYPU01; genus JAENZQ01. The sequence goes on along the minus strand of JAENZQ010000034.1, from coordinate 6,561 downwards.
TATCACTGTAAGGTTCTAACATAGCTGCAGACCTTGAACCTAGATTGCCATCGTTATATATTTTGTAAAAACCATACTTGACTTTCTCATTGCCAAATCCGGTTTTTATTCCAAAGCATGGTAGTTCGTCAAAATTAACATACATTCTGACAGTCAAACGATTTTCTTTTTCCAGATCCTGATAGATCCCTATAAATTCTTCCGAATCAACTATTTTCCCTTGAGTAGGCTGCGTACCGGTAATGCCATATCTATTCATATCTTTTAGTATTGAGGCAATTGCTTCTTTTTTTGCTTCGAAACTATTCAAGGGATTGGGAAGAATATCCAATACCGGTGCTATGGCACTGTCCCAAAGAATTCCTGTAGGCTCACCATTTTCATCAACCTGCATTGTATTATCTACTTTTGGTTTGTAATCTCTGGTTATTCCCGCAACTCGTAAAGCTTCTGAATTAAGAACATGCACATGCAGACAATATCTGTCTATCATAATAGGATGCTCTTTTGATATTTCGTCCAATTCTTTTCTTGTCGGCAGAGAACAATCAGGCCAGGCTTGATGGTCAAACCCCACACCATGAATCCATTCGCCTTCTGGCGTATTAGAGGCTTTTTCCTTAAGAATCTCTTTTACTTCGTCCCATGACTTTGTATCTGAAAGTTTGATCGTCTGAATCTGCTGAGCATAGTACAAAAGATGCTGGTGGGCATCAATAAAGCCGGGGAGTATAGTTTTTCCTTTTATATCTATTACTTCTTTTGCCGGATTTTTTAAAATCTCTTCATTAGATCCGCATTCGATTATTTTACCGTCATATATTGAAAATGCTTCAAATACTGAATCTTCTTTTTCCATAGAATATACTTTTGCATTAATGATACATTTATCCAATAACATGAACTTCCTCCGTTTCTCTCTGATATTACCTTACTGGGCTGAAAATACTTCTTTTCCGCCTAAAAAAGTTTTTTCTACCTTAACGTCTTTCAGCTCATCAGAATCAATTTTAAAGGGATCTCTATCCAATACAACAAAATCTGCCAATTTTCCTTCTGAAATCGTTCCTTTCAGATCCTCTTCAAATGATGCATAGGCAGCATTCTTTGTATACATTTCAACGGCTTCATATACAGTCACTCTTTGTTCTGCATACCACCCCTGCTCCGGATAACCTTCCAGATCCTTTCTTGTAACGATTCCGTAAATCCCGAGAAAAGGATTATAGGGCTCAACAGGGCAATCTGAACTTCCTGTAATAATAAAACCTTCATCAAGTAAAGTTCTCCATGGGTACGCCAATTTAGCCCTTTCTTTTCCTAATCGCTCTTCTGACCACCTTACATTTGAGGATACAAATTTAGGCTGAATATCCAAGACCAGGGGAAGTTTTTTCATTCTTTCAATGAGATCTTTGTTTACAACCATTACATGAATAATCCTGAAGCGTTGATTTGGTTTTGGATCTGTATAATACACTTCTTCGATTGCTTTCAAAGCAATATCCAATCCCTTATCTCCAATAGCATGTATGGCAATTTGCAGATCTTTGTTATAAGCTTCTCTTACCATTTCAGTGATTTGCACCTGAGAATAATTCAAGACGCCTGTAGTTTCAGGCATATCGCTGTAAGGTTCAAATAATTTTGCTGCTCTGGAACCAAGGGAGCCGTCACTGTATATTTTATAAAATCCATATTTGACCATTTCATTTCCAAATCCAGATTTCATCCCAAAAGGCGGAAACTCATCAAAAGAAACATATACACGTACCGGCAGCCGCCCTTCTTTGTCCAGGTCTTGATAAATGCCTATATTTTCAATGGCGTCACAAAACTTACCCTGAATCGGGGTAACCCCTGTTATCCCATAAGAAGACATATCTTCGCAGACTTTTCTGACTGCTTCTTTCTTATCCTCAAAAGTCGGCAGAGGATTAGGAATGGCATTCAATATCGGCGTAACAGAGTTTTCCCAAAGTACTCCGGTAGGCTCTCCTTTTTTATCCATCTCCACAGAATTTTCTGCAGTAGGAATAAAATCTTTGGAGATACCGCCTTTTTTAAGAGCTAAACTATTGGCTACATGTACATGCATACAATATCTGCTGATTAAGATTGGATGTTTGGTGGTTATATCATCTAAATCTTTTCGTGTTGGTAAAACCGGAGTTTCCCATTGTTCATGATTAAAAGAAGTACCTTTGATCCACTTACCTTCCGGTGTAATTTTTGCTCTTTCTTCAAGTTTTTTTCTTACTTCCTCATAGGATTTGCATTCTCTCAAGTTAACAGCCTGCAGCCCTTCGGTATAGGATAAAACATGTTGATGTGTATCTATAAATCCCGGCAGGACTGTCTTATATTTTAAGTCAATGGTTTCATCAGCTTCTATCTTCATTATTTCTTCATTGGTGCCCACGGCAACTATTTTTCCGTCTCGGATTGCAAAAGCTTCAAATATCTCACCTTCTTTTGCCATGGAATAAATATCCCCATTCAAGAATTTTTTTTCGGCAAACATTATAATCCCTTCCTTATATTTTTTAATATTGTTATGCAAAGTCATTTTACTCATCATATTTCCCTCCTCATCCCCAAAGCAGTATATTGCTATGGGGATTGAAGGAAATATCTTAAAGGGGGAGAAAAATTACTTGTAGGCTTTTAATAATATATCCTCTATGTCTTTTTCTTTAAGCTTGCAAGGATTTATTGCCAATAATCTATAGTTCATTGTTCCCTGTATGATTACAGGAAAATGATCTTCTGTAATGCCAACTTCTTTTAATTTCATTGGAATTCTTATATCCTTTGCCAGTTCAAATACTGCTTCGGCAGCTTTCCGGGCAGCTTCGCGAAGAGATAACTCTTCAACGTTCTCTCCCAAAGCAATAGCAATATTTTTAAACTTCTCAAGATTTCCGACATAGTTTCTTTCCATGGCATAGGGAAGAATAAGACCATTAGCGATACCATGAGACACATGTGCTACTCCGCCCATTGCCTGGGCAATACCATGAACCACACCAAGTCCACCATTTAAAAATGCGGTTGCCGCAATAGAACTGGCAATGGCCATATTGCTTCTGGCTTCAATATCATTGCCGTTTGATACAGCCGTTCTCAGATTCTTTCCAATGGTTTCAATAGCATAAAGAGCATACATATCACTAAGGGGATTCGCATTTAATGAAACATACGCTTCTATAGCATGAGTCAGAGCGTCCATTCCTGTTGAAGCAGTAACACTCTGAGGCATGCCAACCTGAAGTTCAGGATCGATCAATGCAATCTTCGGTACTAAGTATTCATGTGTAACAGACAGCTTTATCTCATTTTCTGTATCTGTGATAACTGTAGCTGCTGTCATTTCGCTGCCGCTTCCGGCAGTAGTAGGTATACAAATCAATGGCATACATGGATTTGTAACAGTTTTAGAACCGCCAAACAGATAGTCTTTCACAGAGCCTTCATTGGTCTGAAGCATACAAATGGCTTTTGCCGTATCCATAGGGCTTCCGCCGCCTACTGCAACAACTAAATCTGCACCGCTTTCCCTCAAGATCCCTGCTGTTTTATCCACAACTTCAATGGTCGGATCTGTTACGATATCAGAAAATACCTGGTATTCTACTTTTGCTTCGTCAAGGCTTTCCTTAATGGATTTAATTATGTCTGTTTTTACGATATGGGGCCCAGTCAAAAGAAATATTTTTTTTGCCTTGAAGTTTTTAGCAACTTCAGGTAAATTTTTGCTTGCTCCAACCCCAAACATGATCTTTGCAGGCATACGAAATTGAAAATCTTTCATGAGACTATCCCTCCTACAGGCTTTTTAACCCATCTTCAAAAATAGCTAATCCCTTATCTAAATCTTCTTTTTTTATGTTTAAAGGAGTACAGAATCGAATAACATTCTTTCCGCAGCCCAGCATCAGTAATTTATTTTCTTTACAATATTTAAGCATTGCATCCTTGGCTTGAGGATTGATACTGCCGTCTTCTTTAATCAACTCTACACCTACCATTAAGCCTAATCCTCTGATATCTCCGATTACCGGATATTTGGATTTCATTTCTCCAAGCCGTTCTTTTAAATAACCGCCCATTTTATTACAGTTATCCAAAATATTATCGCTTTCGAATGCATCCAAAACCGCATTGGCTGCTGCCGCACAGACAGGATGTCCGCCAAAAGTCGTCCCATGAGTTCCTACAGGCCATTTGTCCATAATCTCTTTTTTACTGATAATGGCTGACATAGGAAAACCGCCGGCAATTGCTTTTCCAACAGTCATGATATCCGGAAACACATCAAAGTGTTCAGATGCAAACATTTTGCCGGTTCTGCCATAGCCGGATTGTATTTCATCAAATATTAATAAAATACCATGCTCATCACATATTTCTCTGATTTTCTGTATATATTTCTTAGGCGGAACAATATAACCGCCTTAACCTTGTACCGGTTCCATGATAATAGCCGCTACGCTGTCCGGTGTAATAAGGTTTTCAAATATTTCATTCAATTCTCTCATGCACTGAAGTGAGCATTCATCACATGTTGTACCATAAGGGCATCTATAACAGTATGGATATGAGGTAAAATATACCGAAGGCATCATAGGTTCATAATTCTTTCTGTATTTTGAATTGGATCCTGTCACTGCAGTGGCTGCCACTGTCCTGCCATGAAAAGAGCCTTTGAATGATATGATACCCGGTCTTCCGGTAGCACTTTTGGCCAGTTTTATTGCACCATCTGTTGCTTCCGCACCACCATTGCTGAAAAATGTCACATTCAATTCTCCGGGAGCAGCTCTTGAAATTCTTTCAGCCAATTTCAACGTTTCTTCATAATTTACCAGATTGAAGGAACCTGAAATCAACTTGTCGATTTGCCCTTTTGCTGCTTCTGTCACTTTTGGATGACAATGACCTAAAGCATTAACCGCTATGCTTTGTACAAAATCCAGATACTCTTCTCCTTCTACGGTTGTCATGTAGCACCCTTTCCCGCTTTTCATGACCAGGTCTGATGCTTTAGCCAATACAGGGCTTAAATATTCTTTATAGTCCTGATACTTCATTTTATGATCCTCCTTTTATTAAATAGAGATTTTACTTGTATTTTTCCAGATCCCCATGCACTCTGCTTCTTTAATCAATTCTTCTCTAAAATCCGGATGTGCAATGGATATCAACAACTCGCTTCTTTCCCATGTGGATTTCCCTTTTAAATTAACCATTCCGTATTCTGTGACCACATAATGAGTTGCAGACCGGGGAACCGTTACAATAGAGCCTTCCGGTAATCTCGGAGTGATCAGCGATTCCATTTTTCCATCCTTATTTTTCCTTACCGATGGTGTACAAAGAAAACTTTGGCCGTCTTTGGATTTAAAAGCACCCATTACAAAGTCCAGTTGACCGCCTGTTCCTCCGATATGCTGCCAGCCTGCCGATTCCGAATTGACCTGCCCAAACAAGTCCACCTGAAGACAGCTGTTGATGGATACTACCTGATCATTGGCAGCTATGGTCTCCAGAGCATTGACATAATCCACCGGCGCAACGCATAAGATGGGATTATTATCAATAAAGTCATATAGCTCTTCCGACCCCTGTGCAAAGGTATAGACCATTTTACCCTTATCGATGTTTTTATTGCCGGTAATCTTTCCTTCCATATAAAGCTTCAGGTAAGCATCCACAAACATTTCGGAATGCACACTCAAATCATTGATATCAGATTCTGCTATCATGGCCCCTACATAATTGGGTAAACCGCCAACGCCTAATTGTAATGTGCTTCCTGTTTTTATTTTTTCTACAATTTGAGCTGCAATTTTTTTATCTGTTTCTGTCGGCTCTTTAGGCTTGATAACAGGCATGTCCGGATTACTGCCATGAACGATATGATCGATTTGCGAAAGATTTATTGTTGACTGGTATCCATGTGCAATAGGTTGCTTTTCATTTACTTCTACAATAACGGTTTTTGCTCTTTCGATAATGCCCCAATATTCGGCAACTTGCGGACCCATATTGAAATTTCCGTATTTATCCATAGGTGCCACTTGAAGCATGGCAACATCGATATCTCCAACATTTTCATTCCAATATTTTGTGTTTTCTCTGAATTGCACAGGGATATACCAGCAACATCCTTGCTTGTTCATTTTTCTGTCAAGCCCGCTGAAATGTGTACTGAGATATTTAAAGTGTCTGGCCTCCGGGTCTTGAATCAGGATCTGAGGAGGCTCCGGATAAGCCCAAATGGTAGTACATATCTTCACATCCTCAAGCTCATGGGTCCTCTCAGCTAACGCTCGATCCAAATCAACTACCAGACCATTAAAAAGGCCATAATGAACTCTGTCTCCTGATTTGATAGTCTGTACTGCTTTTCGGGCTGAAATCAGCTTATTCTTGTACTCCGTTAATAAATCATTATATTTATACATAAATCATTCCTGCCTTGTTTATTTAATTTCTACTACTACTGCTGTACCCATTCCGCCTCCGGCACACAAGGAAGCGAGCCCGTATTTGTTA
>JAENZQ010000033.1 GCA_016841185.1 Anaerovorax odorimutans | reverse complement strand
ATTTACAACTTCTACAGGTCCTATACCGTCCGGGAAAACAAATACTTCAGGCTCAGAGAAGGTCGGAGTGGTATACCATCCTTTATCCTTTTCCCACACCACAGGAGGGTTCAGGCATTCTTCAATTGTTGTCCAAATGGAAAAACCAAAGGCGACTGTTTTTCCTTCAACTTCGTAGTTATCGGCATCTCTCACGCCGATTTCTTCTATTTCGTCGAATAAGTGTTTTTGAGCATATTTTGCAAATACATCCGCCATACCAGGCTCAACTCCTGAACCAACCACAGCAAGTAAACCCTTTTCTTCCCACAGTTTTGATTTATCAAACTGATAATCTCCCAGCTTGATATACGTCTTTTCATAAGGTTTTTCCGGATGAGGCTTTGACAGGGTCATGGCGCAATCCATGTAGTTTACGCCTGCTTCAAATGCAGAATCAAATATCACTTCATTAAATGATGGGTCCACTGCATTCATGATCATATCCACATCATATTTTTTTACCAGTGCAATGATTTCATTAGAATTCCGAGCATTGATTTTTTCAGCAGGAAACCGGTCAGCCCCCAATTTTTTGGATAACCTCTGTGCTTTTTCCACATCATAATCCGATAGAATCATTTTTTCCATCCATTCACTATTCGGGTCTGCCGTTTTAATAATAGCCGCTGCAGATTCCCCTACGCCGCCTACTCCTATTAACAGTACTTTCATACTCACTCCTCCTATTCTCACTTCTGTTTATTATTTACTATGTAATTATTTTAGTTGTATTTTTCAGAATATTCAATTATGTGTTTGCTGATTTTTTTGTATTAATTTGCTGTATGCTTATATTAATAATATATATTAAATAGCAAATTAGTAAAGCAAGCCCTCAGTGAAATTCAGACTCTCCTTCCGAGGGTTGCAATCTCGCCACCTATAGAGGCGGGAGTCTTAATGAAATAAATAAAGACAAGCTTTCTTTGCTTGTCTTGTTGCCTATGCTTCATTCTCTTCAATTAGGGTTTACTGAACAGCCCGCCATGTCAGCTGTTGAATGCGGGTGTAGCAACAATATTTTTTGCTAATTAGTAAGGTCCAATTATAATTAATTCTGCAGAAAACTTTCCAATATCCGAGTGAATCTCTAATACCCCATTGTCCGGCAGCATTTCCTTGATGCTCACATCGGGATAGGATGCCCATTTTATCATTTGTTCTTCTTCAAGGGTCAGGCTGTCCGGAAATCCCAGACCGGAATATAAAGTCAGAATACAGTTGTTTTTATTTATTTTGTATCTCTTTACTTGATAACACCCTTTCATTTCTTTTAACTTGACAATCATTTGATAATCTGTTTGGCTGTTTTCAATTATGGATATGATTTCATCCGGCGACTTTACTTTTTGGTCCAAAATATCTGCACCACCAGGAGCATAAAGCAATATTTTTACGATAGTTCCTTCCTTTATAATAATGTAGCCTTCTCCTTTTGCTATTTCCTCCCCTTCTAATTCAGCCAGCATCTTATATGCAAAATATGCAGGTTTTTTTATCCCGTATGATGTCACAATGCCGGGTTCACCGGTCAAAAAAATATTCGGATATACATCGGAACACAGCTCTCTGAATTTCTTATCTTCACAACTATCAAGAGCACCTCTCAGAATTATAGGAATCATCAGAACCGAATCGTACAGATAATTATTTTCAACCAAAGGTATTTGATCTTTCAGCTTAATATTTAAAAGCATTTTCATATTTTCCTTTATTTGTGAAATCATTTTTTTTGAATTCTCACTATTTCCTTTATCCGCCATCATGAAAAATTTGATTTTATCGCTTTCAGGGTATTCCCTGCTGATTCTTTCAAGTGAATTGATAATGTCGTCAAAATTCTTGTTATTCGTCGGGTATTCAAAGAAAATTTCTACGTCTATCCCAAAGTCCATTATATTTCTTAATGCAATAGCGTCTACAATAATATTTAAAGGCACGCTCACCTTTTCTATCTTAAGGTCTCTGAAAATTTCTTTAAGCTTTCTGAATTCTTCCACATATAAATATTCGGCAGTATTTTTTATCAAATAAGTATCAAAGGGGCACTTTATACTATTATTTTTGCCTTCCCGGTTGACATCCGCTTCTATCACTTTCAAAGATCTCTCATTTTCATTCTGATAATCCGTATATTCTTTTCTGAAACGATTCTTCAGAATACTTAGGATACTTTCAGGTGAGTAACTGGAAATTTTTATATCCGGTTCTTTCCCCATAATTTTTTTAACGTATTTTTTCCGGTATTCTTCCGGATGACAACCAAACCATTTCGTAAAATATTTAATAAAATACCGGGTGGCCGAAAAGCCGCATTCAAAAGAAATATCGCTTATTTTTTTATCTGTGCCTAAAAGAAGCTGTTCGGATTGCTCAACTCGCACAAAGTTTAAAAAATCCTGAAAACTCAACCCCATGGATTCTTTTATAACATGGGATAAATAGTAGACACTCAGATGCTCTTTATTTGCAATCTCCTGAAGCGTCAGTTTCCTGTCATAGTTTTTATAAATGTAATCGGTAATTCTGTGAACCCTTTCTGCCAGAATCTTATTGCCCTTATTTTTCATTTCATTTACAAATTTGCCTTCATCCATGGAAAAGTACTGAAAGTCATTATTCAGGCCTGTTATAAATTCATTGGTATAGTCAATGATCCTGTTTTTGTATCCAACGGCTTTATTAATATATTCCATCATAATGATTGCCATCAGTCTTCTTAATTTTTCAAGGGGTTCCTTACTTTCATCCACATTATAAGAAGTATCGGTAACAAAGAAAGGATTGGACAAGGTTGAATGAAATTTGCTGAAAAACTGAAGGTCAATTTGAAAAATCAATATGATATTGGGCTCCCGGGTTCTCTTAATACTATGAAGCTCTCTGTCGTTTATAATCAGAACGTCATCCTTATTCAGCGAATAATTATAGTACCCGTCTTTTACTTTTACCGTCCCGTCCAGAACGTAAATAACCTCCAGTTCATCATGAAAATGAATGGGATATTCTTCAATAGCCGTTACATAAATTTTTACCGGCAGTCCTTCCGAATAAAGTATTTTTTCCTTTAGCATAATGTCCCCCGCTAATCGTAGTAAGTGTGAAATCACACACATCCGCTTGCTATAAACAAATTAAAAGTGGAAATTATAGGAATAGCCCTTGCGGCTGTCCGCACAACCCATTACGCCTTTCTATTTTAATCCATAATCTATAATCTATACTCTATAAACCATATCCTATTTGTGGGATTACTCTCTCGATGACAGATTATTAATTGACAATTAAATCAGATGTTTCCCAGATAAACATAGTCCAAATATTTGTCCGCTTCACGTTTGGCTGCTTTCATAAATTCTATATCCGTAGGCTGTTCCGAGTATTGATAATTCGGAAAATATCTGCTGAGATGGAAAGGAACACTTCTGTCGATACTGCCGATCCATTCCGCGATGGATCGAACTGTTTTTAAATTATCAACTTTTTTTGTCACCAGCAAAGTTGTTATTTCAACATGACATTTTGGTATGCTTTTTCTGATGGTTTTCAATACAGGTCCAACCCTTCCTTTGCACACTTCCTCATAGAAAATATCATCTATTCCTTTCAAATCTATATTCATGGCATCAATGTAAGGAAGCAGTTTTTCCAGAGGTTTCTCATTGATATAACCGTTTGTGACCAGTATATTTTCCTTTCCGTTTTCCTTATTAAGCTTGGCCGTTTCATAAACAAATTCATACCAGACCGACGGTTCATTATAGGTATAAGCTATTCCAATGTTTCCCTTTTCATGGGAAGCGATATCCGCAATATTCTGAGGTGTAGTTCTGATTCCTTCTCTGTTTTCCTGCGATATCCCATGATTTTGGCAAAAAGAACACTTCAGGTTACAGCCAAAAGATCCTATTGACAATATTTTACTCCCAGGATGAAATCTTGACAAAGGTTTCTTTTCTATAGGGTCCATTGCATATGAAGAAATCACCCCATAATTCATGCTGTATAAAATACCGCTTTCATTTTTCCGGACATTACAAAACCCTACCTGCCCATCTTCAATGAGACAATACTGGGGGCATAAAATACATCTTACTTTTCCCTTAGCCTTCTTCTCATAAAACAGGCATTCTTGTAGTCCTTTCATCTATGTTTCATCCTTTCCCTTTAAATTTTGTTCAGACCTCAATGTGCCGGATATATAAAGAAGTTATCATTTTTCAACAATAGAATATCTGAAAAAAGTAAACCGTCGTGAAGGTTTTCCACAACATCGCTATTTCCTCTGGATATAAATATCCAAAAACATATGTGGAAAACCAAAATGCTATGTTTGCGTTGCAAATACTGGGGTTTTATAACGCCTTCATTTTTTTATCAACATCTTTTCCACAGGCTGGAGGTGATTTATCCAAGATTAAATAACGGCCTATTTATACCGATCAACCTTGAATCTATAAATCTTATATGCTTCATTTCTGCGAATACTTGCTTTTTTTAGCGCAATATCAACCTGTTCGTCGACAGTATCAACACCTTCCAGGTTGGGCAGAAGAAGCCCTTTTCTGCTGCCACTCTCAACAATAACACCATATGTTTTTACATTTAGCATACTTTTATTTTCCACAAGCTCGGGTTCTCCCAAAATATCCACAGAATAAATCAACTTGTCCAGTTCACTTTCCTCAACAGGATAAAACCTCGGGTCCTGTGTTCCTGCCTGAATGGCATTACGAATTATTTCTTCTGCAATGCTGTTCTCCACAGGCTGTATGGTACCTATGCATCCCCTGAGCTCACCATCTTTTTTCAGCGAAACAAAAACACCTGCTTTTTTGTTATTTAATTCCGAACCAATATCCGAAGGTATTTCAATTATTTTACCTGTTGATATATAGTTTTCCAGAGCACTTCGTGCAAGTTTAACATGTTCACTTTCATTATCCCTGAATTTATTAATTTTTTCATTTATGATGTCTGTAATCTTATCTTTAAATATTCTTTCACTGTTTTTTCTTTCCGGTTCTATAACCGCAGTACCATACCCTACCCCAAAAGGCCCTTCGTAAGAAAGTATTGTAATAGAAATATCCTTCCCCTCAAAAGCCCCAAGCATCATTTCTATAGAGCGAAGGCCACACTCTCCTGCTTCATTGACTAAAGCATCTTCAATAGAAAAAATACCGGGTATATCACCTTTCTCTAATAAGCCCAGCAGCTTTTTGTCAAATATTGCACCTTTTTTGTTGTATCCTGCCGGAGCATCCGGTGTAAGCTTATGAGATAAATCCCCACTGGCAATAATGACTGCTTTTTTATGGGTTTTTTCCACACAAGAAGCCATTATTCCGCCGAATGTATATAATTCTATTTTTGAAAGCAGTCCATAATTGATGTGCACCAATTGATAACCCGGATATGCTTTTTCAATAAAATAAAGCGGAACAGTTGCTCCATGATCCAGCTTTGTGCTTACTTTATATTCCTTTATTTTATCCGAATCTAAAAATACCGTAGGAATACCTTCCTCCCAAGCAGCCAGTTCTATTTCTTTTGCAAGTTCCAGGTCATTTTTCTTTTCTATTTTTACCTGTTTTGCTCCAAATTCCTTTAAGCTTCCTTCTAGTTCGGAAATGCCCGTAATAGCCACTGCATCTCTGAATAAAGCGCCATGGGGACTGATTAATATAATAATATCCGGTTTCTTTTCGGCGATATCCCTGGAGATATGATTCATTGCAACAATGGTATCAGATATTTCCTTCTCTCTTCCTTTTCCAACCTCCGGAATGATAACCGGCGGATGTGGCATAAGATAAGCCCCTATAATTTCTCCCATAAAAGCATCTCCCTTCTGTTCTTTTTTCTATTTATTTACTATATATTCTATACTTTTTTTAGGCGGATTATTTGTAAGGGTGCAGTATTTCATCAGTCCTTCGAAAATACACTTAGCTAAAAGTTCCTGATATTGATTTTCCTGCAGCAGTTCTTCTTCTTTGGAATTAGATAAAAAACCGCACTCGACCAGGACTGTCGGCAAATCTGAACTTTTAAAAAGGAAGATATCATTTTTTTCTTTACTTTTACGTTTGTTCTCATTGTCTATATCTTCAACCAGCTTTTTCTGAATTTGCTCTGCAAGGAGTTTGCTTTCCGGCGATTTTCCGGGATAAAAGGTTTGTGCACCATAGCATGAAGTATCCGGAAAACTGTTTAAATGTATGAGAATAACAAAATCCGGCTTTTCACGCTCTATCATTTTTTGCCTGTTGATTAAATCCTGCATTTTTTTACTGCGAATTGTTCCCGTATCGGAATATAATCCTTCATCCTTATCTCTGGTCAAAATGACTTTCCATCCACTTTCCTCAAACATGTCTTTCAGCTTAAATGAAATCTCAAGGTTGATATCGCTCTCTTTGACCCCATTTTTACTAATAGCACCTCCGTCTATACCGCCATGCCCAGGATCAATAAGTACTATGCTCTGGTTTTTTATATGTATCGCTTGTAATAGTTTGTATCCGTTGAAATAAAACGTTAAGGAAAGGAACAGCAATAGTGCTGATAATAAGAGAATGCCTTTTCGAATGATAATCACCATAAAAACAAGACCCCCTATCTTCATATATTTTATTCATGACAAACAGATTTATGAAAATAGGGGGAATAATTATTTCAAATCTAAATAAACTCTGCTTCCGGTAGCACTTTTTTGTTTCTGATATTTTCCATTATACGGATTTAAAGCTTTTTTGTCCAATTGTGCAAAAACCAACTGGCATATCCGTCTTCCTGCCATCAATTTTATAGGCAGGCGGTTGGCATTATATAATTCTAAAGTGATCTCACCTTCAAACCCGGGATCTACCCAGCCTGCATTCTGAATAAAAAGTCCTATTCTTCCTATTGAGCTTCTTCCCTCTACAAAAGCAGTCAAGTTTTCCGGTACTTGAATATACTCCATGGTAGTAGCTAAAAGAAAGGAATGGGGTGGGATAATGACTTCATCACTGGTAAATTCGACATACTTTATTTCCTTATCCAAAGCCATTGACTCAATAGTATTTTCATCGACTTTCAAAAAATGATTTCCCAATCTCAAATCCACGGATGCAGGCTGAATCTGTTCATCCGTAAGAGGATCGATCTGCAATATTCCTTCATGTATTAATTGTTTGATTGTGCCGTCTGATAATATCATTTTTCACCTCTGTTTACTGTGTTTTAGCCTTAATAAGTCTCTTCTTTATACGATAATCCAGCATTTCCAATATTACTGCAATGATTGGCGCTCCAAAAAACATTCCCAGAATACCAAAGAGTTGACCGCCTAATATGATAGAAAACATGATCCATACCGGGCTGATTTTTAACGCATCCCCAACCATTTTAGGTGTCAGGAAAAAAGCATCTACCTGCTGCAGCAACAGAAGGTAAAGGAAAACCCATAAACCCAGCCAGGGATTTATCAAAGCCACAAGAGCACCTCCTACTACTTCACCGATAAAGGGACCAAAATAGGGTATCATATTTGTAACACCGAATATAACACTGATTAATATGGCATATGGACTTTTCATGATGAGCAGACCTATGAAACATAATATACCCAATATAGCCGAAGCAAGCGCTTTTCCTAAAATAAACTTTATGAAAGTTTTGTTCATCTTTTTCCAGAAAAGGTCATACCGAATCAAAGCTCTTCTCCCGAAAAGCGCCCGGATAGTTTTTCTCGAACCTGCAATCCATGCGTCTTTTGAAATAATAAAATAGGCTGAAATAATCAAAGAGAAAACGGCTATTACTGTTTCCGTTGTAAATGAAATAGCACTTACAAGAACAGTATTTGCAATAAATGAAGCTTTTTCACTTATAGAGTTAAACAGGGAATTAATAATGTCTGCAACTTTAATGGTCATTATATCCGCATTACCGCTGTAAACCCTTTCATTTAGTTCAAGAAGTTGTATCTGCCCTTTTTCAAGGATATCAGGAAACTTTTCAAATAAATCCATTATGCTGTTGACTATTTCCGGAAGCAGATAGACCATAGCCGAAACAAAAATATAAATCAATATGGCATATATGGTCAGTGTGCTGATTATTCTTTTATATCTGGGGTGGATTCTATTGGATATAATCCTGCTGGTTACGGCTTCATCAAAGAACTCTACAACCGGGTTGAAAATATATGCAATAACAGCAGCAAAAACAAAAGGCTTAGCTGAACTGATAACTGTTGCGACCTTATCCCCTGCGGTTATATAAAAATTATCCGCATTATCCATAAATTTATATATAACAATGGAGATAATAATAAGAATCAATATTCTTAAAGTGGATATCCAACTCTGAGAATCGAAAATATTTTTCATATATATCCCTCTTTTTCGTCTATGTCATAAGAAAAGACATGTATGTACAAGAATCTATTACTCTGTCTTTATTACTACTTTCTATAATATAATTATACAAAATTCCAGTTTCGAATACTATCATTATCACGAAATTTTAAAATAATTTATTTGCTACAGAAAATGCCATGGAATGGTACTTTTAATTTCTCCAGGTTAAAGACAATTGAATATAATAATCAATTTAATCTGTCTATTAATATTTAATTTTATAACCTTTTATAGGGTCAATGGCCGGTCTTTTGACTTCTGGCCCCGTATTAGGTAAAATGAAGTGAGTTCCGTCAGCGGAAGTTTCAGGCTCTCCATTAAAACGATAAAGAAAAATCCTTTAACAGGAGGTCAATATGTCCTTTAAGCTTTATGAAAAAAATGTCTATCTGGATACATGTATAAGTCAAGTCAAAGAAATAGCCAAAGAAAACGGAAAATTTTCAGTAGTTCTGGACCAAACCGTTTTTTCTCCTCGCGGAGGAGGCCAGCCGGGAGATAAGGGAACAATAGACGGACATCCGGTCTTAGGCGTCTATGAAAAAGATAAAACCATATTTCACATTCTTAATGAAGCCCCTTCAAGCAAAGAAGTCTATTGTAAAATTCATTGGCCCCACCGTCTGGATATGATGCAGAATCATTGCGGCGAACATATTTTATCAGGCATTTTTTACAAGGAATATCAGGCGGCAAACAAAGGCTTCCATATGGGAAATGATTATATTACCATTGATATGGATATACAAAATGTTACTGATGTAATGCTGCGAAGGATAGAGAATATAGCAAATGACGCCATCTATGCCAATCTCCCTGTTGAAATCCGTTTACTTGAAAGTATGGATGAGGCTCAGAACTACCCTTTGAGAAAACCATTGAATGTGGAAGAAGATATAAAAATTGTCACCATCCCGGAAGTGGATTGTGTTGCTTGCTGCGGCACACATCCTCATAGAACCGGCGAAATTGGTATGATCAAGATCCTTAAAGCAGAAAACTATAAAAGGATGACACGTATTTATTTCAAATGCGGCAAAAGAGCATTGGAGGATTACCGGTTAAAGAATGAAAGCCAAATTTATTTATATCAAATGTTTTCAGCCAATGAATCTAATCTAATAGAAAAAATAGAAAACGAAGGCAAAAAAAATCAGGAATTAAAAGAACAACTTCTGGAAACAAAAAACGCCATGTATGAATGGGAAGTTAGTAGAATTACAGAAGATCATGACTTTTTTTATCATCAAATTTATGCATTTTATGATATGGATGATTTGAAACGTATTGCAAAAATGGTTTTCAAATGTAAAGATAAATTATTGATTTTAGCCTCTCTTCAAAAAAAGGGAACTCTTTTGTGCCATAATGGAAGTTTTAACATCCACTGCGGTAATATCGTTAGAAAATATATCCGGAATACGAGCGGAAAAGGCGGAGGCTCCGATAAAATGGCTCAGATCGTTTTTAACAGTGAAAAAGATCTGGATACCTTTATAGATGAAATTCTCTTACAAGTCAAGAAATTGGAAGAGCAGCATGTTAGATAATCTATAATCCAAAATATAATCTGCAATTTTTATTTTGGACAGGGACAAGCCCTGTCCTTCTATTTGGTCTTTTTCTATATATCTTTCTCAGTCTTCTTTCATCCTATAGAATTTATTGTTCATTTGTTATATTAATTTTCTGTTGTAATTTCTTTTGTAAGTTCTTTGATTTTTTGTACAATTTTATTATAAGCGGTTTTAGGGTCATCTTCATCGATGACTGCGGATTCGATAGGACATCTTCCGTCCCCTGTCCTGTTTTTAATATAAGAAACGATTTTATCATATTTCACTGCAATACCGTATCTTTGTAATAGATCCAAAGCACTCTCGCTGATGACAGGTGTATACAAACCTTTGGCAGAAAATAAAACCAAAAGAAAAGCTGCTCCTTTACCAATGATTTTATCGGCAACATATAGCCTGCTGTTTTTAAATTGATTATTATCATAGAATTCCAATAAAGGCTTTATACCTTTTTCTACAGATGTATAAAGTATCTCTTTTCCATTACTGATGACACATGAATACCGGTTATTTTTCAACAGATTTTCTGCTGTTTTCAATTCCTTCATTATTAAAAGAACTCCTTTCTAAAGCACGTATCACAATAGGGATTATAATGATCTGCAAAAATATCCCCGGAACACCTTTTGCTAAAGATGCAGCTAATCCTAATCCAAAAGGTAAGGTTATTCCAAACAAGTTTACCACAACCAAAAATACAATGCCATAAGCCAACCTTCCCAGCACCATTGCAGCGGCTAAAGAAAGAAATATGTTTTTTTTCATTTTAAAATACAATACTCCTGATGTAATACCATAAACCGCCAGCTCT
Source organism: Anaerovorax odorimutans (assembly GCA_016841185.1). GTDB lineage: Bacteria > Bacillota > Clostridia > Peptostreptococcales > JAAYPU01 > JAENZQ01. The sequence goes on along the minus strand of JAENZQ010000033.1, from coordinate 23,227 downwards.
ACAATCATAAACCAAAGCCTTGGCACAGGAGGCATTCCTGTAACAGCGCTGCTGAGCAAAGGAGATACGATCCCTGTAACCAAGCCTGTTATGGGCCCGCATAAAAACCCTGCTATAAGAACAGGAAAGTGCATTGGAAGAAAAATGCCTCCCAACGCAGGCCCCCCTGTAAGATGAAATATCTGAGGTATAAGAACTCCTAAAGCAATAAATAAACTGCTATAAACCAAATTTTTTACATTCACTTTAATTCCTCCCTATTAGTTTTATTGTCTTTTATTCATGAGCATTAAAAACCGCGAAGGTTCAACCTTCGCGGTTTTTTATTTCTTCCTGTATTTCATATACAATTTCATTGATCATATCCTGAATCCCTTTGTTTTTAATTCCTGCTACCATCACCCCGCACCTGTTCATCGGCAGAAGCATTTTTTTAGCAGGGCTTCTTGCAATAGAACCGGAAATATTCTGGGATATTTCTCCCAACATAGAGTCTGCAAAGATAATTGCCAATGGTCCAACGATAATATCTACTTGCTGAGATGTAACGCTGATGGCATTCTCACCTGTTGCCGCTTCGTTGGCTCCTGCTTTGAACATATTGGAGGTCGCAAGGGAATTCGTTCCCAACGCAATGATTTCAATATCATTATGGATCGTTCTCCGAATTTGTTCAATAACAGATTTTCCGATTCCGCCGCCTTGCCCGTCAATGACTGCTATTCTCACAGCATCACTCCATTACTGATAAGATCATTAATCATGCCGCTATATACTTAATAAGTCAACTTATATTATAATCCATTTTATCCTGTATGTTAAGTATACTCTATATAAAAGGTATATAAACCTATGTTATTTATATTCGTATCAAACCCTAATCATGGGATATATCTTTAATGATTTTAAATTCCTTTATCATCCGATAGGGTTTTGTCACAACACGAAAGGGTATTGACCGTAAAAACTTTGACAAGTCGGCCTTACTTTCTTTACTCATTCTTTCAGGTTTAGTTTTGATTCTGCTAAAAATTTCTGCTACATAAGAAGACAATATTAATTTTTCATCGATTTCCAAAAAAGCCTCACACTCTAAACAAGTTATTTTCTCGATATTTTCCCCAAGATATGTCACCTCGTGAAGCGTATCCTTATTACAATTTAGACAAAACAGCTCTGCTTGCATCTTTGTAATCTGCATAGCACACACCTCTTTTATTTATTATTTCTTAATTATACCCTATTTTTTTCTCATAAGGTATATTAATAGGAAAAAACGTGATTCATACTTTTATATCTTAAAACAGCCTTATTGTATAATATTTTCCTATCATACTTTATCAATACCCATTTTTATGGCCAGCTCATGCAGATAAGACTCTATCTCCTCAGAAGAAAGCATGCCCAGAACTTTTTCTGCCTCTTTTTCCATCATTTCTTTGGAAAGTTGATTAATGATCCACCTTGCTCTAAGGATAGATCCGGCACTCATACTGAATTCGTCCAGTCCCATCCCCAACCATATGGGAATCAATTTGAAATCTCCTGCCGATTCTCCGCACATACCTACCCATTTTCCTTCTTTATGGCCGTTGTCGATTACCATTTTGATCAGCCTCAATAGTGCAGGATGATATGGTGTATACAGGTTGCTGATCGTATTATTCATCCGGTCTACCGCTGTGGTGTATTGAATCAAATCATTGGTTCCGATACTGAAAAAGTCTACTTCTTTTGATAGCATATCGGATATTAATGCTGCTGCCGGAATTTCTATCATGATTCCCACTTCAATGCTTTCATCAAATCGTGCCCCTTCTTTTCTTAGTTCTTCTTTGCAATCTTTTAATATTGATTTTGCCCGTCTTACCTCTTCTATGCTTGATATCATAGGAAACATTATTTTTATATTTCCATGGGCACTCGAACGAAGAAGCGCTCTTAATTGGGTTTTAAACAGTTCAACCTCTCTCAAACATACGCGGATCGCACGATACCCGAGAAAGGGATTCATTTCCTTCGGAAGGGATAAATAACTGATCTCTTTATCTCCTCCTACATCCAGCGTCCGAATTACAACAGGTTTTCCCTCCATAGTCTGAGCGGCTTTTTTATAGGCTTCATATTGCTCTTCTTCTCCCGGAGCTTCCCGCCTGTTCATATATAAAAATTCACTCCTGAACAGCCCTATGCCTTCTCCATCATTTAGAACCACGCCTTCCAGATCTTCCGGTGTTCCGATATTGGATGAAATTTCTACTTTATGATTGTCGTGAGTTAGGGTTTTTTTTCCTATCATTGTTTTGAGTTTTCTTTTGGTTTCTTCATATTTTGTCTTTCTTTTTTCATATGTATCTAAAGTTTTTTTATCCGGGCGAATACAGATTTCTCCAATAGTGCCGTCCATTACAATCAAGTCGCCATTTTCCACTTGACCCATAATATTACTTACCCCTGTAACAGCCGGTATTTCCATTGTCCTTGCCATAATTGCCGAATGTGAAGTGCTGCCTCCTGTCTCTGTCACAAATCCAATAACTTTTTCTTTATCCATTTGAGCCGTATCCGAGGGCGTCAGATCTCTTGCTACAATAATACTTCTTTCTTTTATACTGTTGAAGTCAGTACCGCCAACTCCCACAAGTTTCCTGGAGACGCGCTCCACCACATCTTTTAAATCCGCCGCCCGCTCTCTTAAATACCCTTCTCCCATAGCTTCAAAGACAGACAGAAATTCTTCCGTTATTTTATTCAGGGCACAAGCAGCATTCTCTTTATTTTTTGAAATCATTTCCTTTGTTTTTCCTAACAGTTCAGGATCTTCGAGGATCAATTGGTGGGCTTCAAAGATTTTAGCTTCTTCTTTACCTATATTTTTAAGCGTCTTTTCATAAATCTCCCGGAGTTCAGTTTTGCTTTGTTTCACCGCTTCCTCCAGCTTCTTTATTTCTTTTTCCGCATCCTTGATTTTGGTTTTTTCTATTACAGCTTCATCTTCTTTCTTAATGAATATCTCTCCTATTGCTATTCCAGGGGATGCTGCAATTCCTTTTATCATCCTAAACCTCTCCTTTACTGTTAAAATAAAACCTCTATTAACTGATGCTGATCAAATCCTATAAAGTATTTGTTAATCTCTATCTTTGATAAAACTTCACGGATAGATTTTTCCTCATATCTTTGCCCTTCTAACAGTGATTCTATCTCTTCGACATCTCTCGTATTGAAAAAATCGCCATAGAACCTGATCTGACGAATATAACCCTCGAACACATTTATCAGTGCCTCGACTGTTCCATATTCCAGCTTTTTTTTCTTCCTTTTATTGAATTCCGGTGATTCTCCATAATTCCATTCCCATTTTGTATATCTGTTGTTCATAATTTCTTCTGCTTTTACTTTATCTTCTTTTGTTGTCGAAAGTACATCAAAAGGGCCCATTTCTTCCTGTAGATATTCCAAAAGCGTTGACTTGAATTGAAAGATATCTGCTTCTCCTTTTATGTGCTCAGCAATATTGGTTACCCTGCTTTTCACAGACTTGATCCCTTTTGATATTATCTTATCATCTGATACATTAAGTGCTTTTACAAGCGTATCTATTTTTGAATTGTACAGCAATGTTCCATGATGTAATAGTCTGCCATTTTTTATATACTGAGCATTTCCGGAAAATTTTTTTCCATCGATTTCCAAGTCGTTTCTATGATTGAAATATGCTTTGGCACCCATTCTTAGAAGAGCACGGACAACAGGCTCAGTAAATTTTTTAAAATCAAACCGATTGTCCAAATAATGATTGATAATGAAAGTGAAATTTAAATTTCCAAGATCATGATAGACCGCTCCTCCGCCGGATAGCCTTCTTACAACATGGATTTTTTTTTCTTCTACATATTTCAGATTGATTTCCTCTATTGTATTTTGGTGCTTTCCTACAACGATAGCCGGGTTGTTGCGCCATAGCATAAAATAGTCTTCATTGACATCCGCCTTTGTCAGAAGAAATTCTTCCAGAGCTAAATTATAATATGGATCTAAAGATTCATTGATCAAATAACGCATTTTCAGCCTCCTTTTGATAACTTGTGCCCTCAAAAAGAGGGCACAAACTGAGAAAAGTCTGTATCCGTTATCAACTACATTAATGTATCCTGTAATTTTCTTAATTGAACAATAAGTGAATCTTTATCCAGTTCGACCATATCATAAGTGATCAGTTCTCCTTTTTGGATATCCCTTCTCAATTTGGTTTTCTTATTTACAAGACCTAATGGCAGCGCATCTAATTCCCTCGTAATATCGGCCCGTTCAATAGTTCCATAAACCGTATACCCTCCAATGCCGTCCAAATATTCTCCGCTTTTCAGGTCTTTTTTGGCTACGGTAATGGTCTCTGATATAGGCGGGCCCATAGGAACAATGGTCGGTTGTTGATCCAATACCGCTCTTACTACTGATAAGGGTGTCTCAAGGCTGCATAAGTGGTAGGGCCTGTATAGAACGTAATTTGGCCCTGGCCCCATACTGAGATATTCCATTTCATGGTTGATTTCAGGCAGTTTACTGGATACTATAACAAATACGCCGGGTGCAACTCCGTTAATGAAATCAACGACCTTGTATTTGTTCAGTATCCCTCCTTCTTCTTTTAGTCTTAATATTCTGGTCAAATCCTCTACCTTACCTGATGCACCATGGCCTCCTCTTACATCAGCCGTATAGCCGGTTGCATTGGACATAGCAGTCAGTTCCACCATTGTTTTGGTCCCATCCTTGAAAGAGGTCAGCATCTTAGGGCTGACTCCTCTGCGCGTTGCTTCTTCTGATACTGAGTCGGGATTGCAGTCATAATCCAAAGTATTGTTTTTCCCTTTTCCGATAACAAGAACATCAAATCCCAATGAATCAGCAAAATCATACAATTCTTTTACTGCTCCCGGTTCATCACCGGCGGAACCTGTATATACAACATTTGCACTATCGGCTAATTTTTTTAAAATCGGACCTATTACAATGTCCGTTTCAACATTGAGCATAACTATATGTTTTTTGTTAAAAATAGAATCCAAAGCAACTTTGGCTCCTACTTCAGGGACCCCTGTCGCATCTACTGCTACGTCGATCCTGTCGGTTTTGGTTACAACTTCAGCATTCTCAGAAACAATATATTTTCCTCTTTCAATCCATAGATTCGCTTTAGCAGGGGTATCGACTATTTTGAAGTCATCCTCCGTAAGACCTGCATTTTTATAGGCATTAATAGCACAATTTATATCAATATCCACAACGGCAGCCGGCTTCAACCCTTTCATCAGCACCATCTGGCTAACCATACCTTTTCCCATCTGTCCCGCTCCTACGATTCCTGCTAATATTTTTTCCCCCTGTTCTTCTAAATGTAGCAGTCTGTTATTTATGCCAATCATATAATCAACTCCAATTTATAAATTATATTTAACTTCAATAGTATCACCGATATGAATATCGGGTATTTCATCTCCTTTTAATACGATATACCCGGGAAGGTCTGCCTTTCGTGATCCTGTAAATTTTAAAGTGCAGTGCCCCATTGATTTAAATGTTTTATTTGCTTCATCCCCAACTGCTGTTACAGGATATTCTTTATTTGAAATGATAAATACATCTCCTTCACGAATATCACGGGGTACTTTCTCTATGGTATGAAGCACAGAGATCTCAGCTAAATCTTCAGGAGCATTTTCATTGAAAATAACAAGGATACGGTCAGATAAGAAATCCAATGCTAACGCTCCGATTTTAGTAATAATTGCCTTATATGTCATAATAACCTCCGCATTTTTTATCTTAAATATCACTAAATGTGATAATGTGGTATAATGCACATAAGGAGCACTATACCACACAAATGTTGATTTAGTACAATCCGATACTAAAAGCAAAGGCAATCAATACGGATATAGGCCCTGTGATCAGGCGGGAAATAAGAACTGCAGGAACTCCGACTTCGATGGTTTCAGGTTCTGCTTCTCCCAGGCTTAATCCAACAGGGATAAAATCACATCCAACCTGCGGGTCAATAGCAAATAAAGCAGGCAGTGCGTATTGTGGCGGTATAGCTCCTTTTCCTATTTCTACTCCGACCAGTACTCCGACGACTTGGGCAATAACTGCACCGGGCCCTAATAATGGTGATAATACAGGAATGGCGCATATGACAGAGATGATCAGTAAACCAGGCAAAGTTCCGGCATACGGAGAAATTGTCTTAGCGATCCAGTCGCCAATGCCTGATTTTATGATAATACCAATAAGCATACTGACAAAAGCCATAAATGGGATAATATTTTTAATAACCTGGTCAATGGTTTCTCTTCCGGCCTGATAAAGCTTACCAACAACACCACCTACACCTTTTCCTATACGCGTCAAAAGACCGCCTCTTGGCCGTTCTTTTTCTTTTTCTTCAGTCTTAAAATCAAATCCGGAACGTGTATCTGATGCTTCAATTGTGTCAACGTTACCTTCATAGATACTGATATTATTCTCTTTTACTCCCGATACATAAATATCTTCGGTGATGAATTGTGCCAAAGGCCCTGATTGCCCAACGGGAGTCAGATTGACTGTATAAATCCTTTTTTTGGGATAAACGCCACATCGGGCAGTTCCTCCACAGTCAACAACGACGACAGCTATTTCATCGTCGGGAACACCGGTATTAAAACCATCTACCGCTTTTGCTCCGGTCAATTCCGCAATTCTTTTAGTTATCGGGTCTATTCCTCCTCCGGTTACCGAGACAATCTTATTTCTTTTTTCCGTAGGCTTGATAATCAATGGGCCACCCCAGCCGCTGCTTCCTCTTTCAATCTTGACCGCTTTATACATATTTCTCCCTCCTATGCTTTGGCCGTCATTTTTTCAGTTTTTTGCTTCATCATAATAGCCGTGATCCTTTCCGTGAGGACACCTCTGATGAAAATAACAATAACGCCCACTATAAAGTATCGGACAGCTAATTGCCCAAGAGGTAATCCAAGTTGCTCAATTCCCTGGGCGATCCCCATATAAACAAATAGTTCCCCCGCATTTGCATGTGGAAAAAGACCTGTTATGGGATGTACAAATGATACTGCAGCATCATAAAATGCCGGCTTATATTTTTCATCCAGAAACTTTCCAAAAGAATAGCACATTGGATTTGTCAGAAAAAATACGGCAAGAATAGGAAACACCGTATATCTTGTAAGAAAATACTTTGATGCGGATTTCGCCAGATTATTGACCCTTTCCTCCCCGATAATTTTTATAAGTGCGTTTACGGCAGTGATCAAAACAATCAGCGTGGGAAGGATGCCTGTCATCAATCCCATAAATGTTTCTCCACCTTGTCTGAACAGGCCTATAAAACCTTCTGCAAGATTAGCAATGGACCCTAGCATATAAACACTCCTTTCATACATTAAAAATAATTTATTGTGAAATAACCAAAATTAATTGATGAGCCCCCCTTTCCTTTGGTTATTCTCAAACAAATATGCAGAATCTCCATATTTAAGCTTTTACCTTATTCTCCAGCTCTTCGATGGCCTGCAGCATAGCCTTTTTCCCTATTTTATATTTGTTTTTCTTTAGATATTCTTCCTTGATATGCTCAATGAACCGACCTTCGATATTTTTGATGGGTTTAAACCGCGAAAATACAGTCAAGCCCTCCATCTTTTCTGCCGTAACAATCCTCCCCTGCTTATCACAGACTAAAATTGTAAGGTTCCCTGCCTGGAAAATACCTTTTTCTCTTCCAATTCCAATCAGTCCTTTTTGTGATAAATAAGACGCGCGTTTTTGATAATGCTTTACCTGATAAAAAGCAAACAATCCCTGTACAATCAACATCAAAAAAGCAATGATTGCAATTTTCTCCATGGCTTCCTCTCCTTTTTATCTGTATTTCAGCAGTTCCATACAGCAGCTGTAATTGGTGACCAGAATGTTAATATATCGACCGTTAATTGCGCCGATAATACCTTTGACCTTTTCTCCTCCCGCTGCTACTCCAATAACTTTATCAATTTTTTTAAGCTGGTTGAGCTCTATTCCAAAGACTTTTTCATTGTATACATATTGGGAACTGTCTCCTTTTATATCATAAAACTGAAGACAGATGTCCCCAACGGCATTTTGACTCTCTATCAGCTTTAAGTCCTCTTCATCATAATACCCTGTATCCACTAAGGTTGAGCCTTTGTTCATCTTTCCGCCAATTCCGACGATTGCAACATTTACTTTGTCAATCTCTTCAAGTATTGCTTTTATACCTTTATCTTCCTTCAGGTTTTCTTTAACATTTTTGTCTGATAATACGGCTGGCGCGTGTAAAAGCTTTACATTTCCTTTAAACGCTTTTGCAAGGTCCATAACGATTTGATTTGGATGTATGTGTATCCCTACTTGACCTACGCCCCCGATCAATGGAATAAAGGTGATATTTATCGCCTCATTGTATTCCACGTACTGAGCAATCTCCTTAATGGTGGTTCCCATGGATACGCCGACACAATCGTCATCCTTTAAGGTTCTTTCCAGATATTTTGCTGTAGCATTCCCTATTTCCAGCTTTTGAATATACGGATCGTTTTTGTCATCGACTATAATAACTTCTTTGAGTCCAAATTTTTTCTCCAATTCCCTTTCCAGATGATGATAGCCGGAATTATAGGAATGATCAATTTCGATTTTTACGATACTCCGCCTTTTTCCTTCTTTCAAGAGTCTGGATACCGTAGGACGTGATATCCCTAAAATTTCTGCTATTTGCTGTTGGCTTAACTGGTCGTCATAATAAAGCATACAGCATTTATAAATTAATCTAATATCCCCTGTGACTTTTTTCATGCTTTTCCTCCAGCAAAAATATTTTTACATTTGTTCACAGTGTGAAAACTTTCTCATTTTCATTATATTCTAAATATTATAAATGTCAATATCCTCCATAATAGATTCACCAAATTACCCCTGATATCGGAGGGTCTATTTCTTTTAACCATTATTTTTTATTCACCAAAACGTGTGCCAACAAGGTCCGCAAGACTTCTGACGGCTTCTGCCTCATCAGGTCCTTCCGCAACGATCTCAATGGTACTGCCGCAGTTTATACCTGCTGCAAGGACTCCCACAATACTTTTGGCATTAATCCTCCTGTCTGAAAACCGAATGTGAATATCAGATTGGTACTCTGTCGCTTTTTTTACGAACATAGATGCCGGACGGGCATGAAGTCCGGTCTTGTTTAGAACTTCTACAGTTTCACAATGCATTTCTTCAACTCCTTTTAATCAATTTTTTAGGCAGATGAATCGATCTTCCCAGTGCATCTGCACAGGCTTCCATAAAGCTTTCCGAATAAGTAGGATGCCCGTGAATGAAACTCGAAACTTCTTCCAATGTTACTTCAGATGACATTAATACGGATGCTTCATTGATAATTTCCGCTGCCTGGGGCCCTAGGATATGCACGCCGAGAATCTCACCGTATTTTCTATCCCCTATGACTTTTACAAATCCTTTTGTCTCTCCAGATGAAAGAGCTCTTCCGTTGGCAATAAAATTAAATCTTCCCGTACATATATCATCGTACTTTTTCTTTGCTTCTTCCTCAGTTAATCCAACGGTACCTATTTCGGGAATGGTATAGACACATCCGGGTGCAAATCTAAGATTTGATTTGACATTTTCACCCATAGCATTTTGGGCGGCTGTCTCTCCCATTTTAAAAGCAGCATGTGCCAACATGTTTTTGCCATTAATATCCCCCGGTGCATAGATATCTTCAATGCTTGTTTTCATATACGCATCCACTTGTATCCTGCCTTTATCTGTTTTGAAATCCAGTTCCCCCACTGCAGATAAATCAGGGATTCTGCCTGTTGAAATCAATACCCTGTCGCATTCTACCCCGCTGCCGTCCGAGAAAAAGCACTTGAGGCCTCTCTTTTCTTCTTTTATTTTATCGATTCGAGCCCCTGTCAAAATACGGATACCCTTTGTCTTCAATATTTTAGTAAGAACTTCGGAGATTTCTTTGTCCATCTGTGGCAGTATCCGGTCACATAATTCTATTATTGTGATCCGACTCCCGTATGCACTGAATATCTCAGCCATTTCTACCCCTATAACACCGCCTCCGATAATCGTTAAATACTTTGGCACTTCAGCAAGATCAAGTATTTCATCGCTTGTCATGATCAAAGGATTTTCTATTCCTTTAATAGGCAGTCGTGATACTTTTGACCCCCCTGCGTAAATAACAGCTTTTCCGCTGATAATGTCCTTTCCGTCAATCTCCACACTTTTGTCTTTCTTCAGCCTCCCTTGTCCGATATATACCGTAATGCCATAACTTTTCAAAAGCCCCGACACGCCATCCGTCAAAGTGTTTACTACGTTATTTTTGTATTGGATGATTTTTGCCATATCCAGATTAAAATCCGGGTCGTTTATCATAATGCCTCTGTTTTCTGCCCTTTCTAAGATGCCAATCATTTCTGCATTCCTTATATAGGTCTTTGTAGGAATACATCCCCTGTTCAAGCAAGTTCCTCCTACTTTGTATTTCTCTATTAATGCAACCTTCCCTCCCATCTGAGAAGCTTTAATAGCTGCTGCATACCCTGCAGGTCCTCCACCAATCACAATAACGTCATAGTCTTTATTCATACCTGTTGTCAAGCAAAGCCCTCCTTATACCTATGTTAACAATTTTATCGGGTCTTCAAGGAGTTCCTTAAGATTCTGCATGAATCTGGCTCCCGGAGCCCCGTCGATAGCCCTGTGGTCAATAGTCATGCTCAAATTCATCATAGGATTGATCCGGATCTCCCCTTTTCTTACTATGGGCCGGTCCGTTATAGCGCCGACACCTAATATAGCACTATTGGGCGGATTGATGATGGGGTTAAAATGAGATATGCCGTACATCCCCAAATTACTTATGGTAAAGGTGCTGCCTTCCTGCTCATCCGGCCTCAGACTCATGTGTTCTGCTTTAGAGACCAATTCTCTTGAAATGGTCACGATCTCACTCAATGTCAATTTATCAGCGTTTTTAATGACCGGAACAAAAAGACCTTCTTCCAATCCTACTGCAAAAGCAATATTCACATCGTCATAAATCAACAGCCCTTCTTCTGTTATGGCAGTATTGACTGCAGGGTGTTTTTTTAAGTTTTTTGCACAAGCCATAACAAGAATATCCGTTATAGTCGGAGTAAACCCTGTTTCTTCTTCTATGGCAGCTTTTAAAGTATTTTTCATCTCCTTTGTTTTCCTCATATCCACTTCTATGTTCAGAGTAAACGTCGGAGCCGTGAAAAAAGAGTCGCTCATTCTTTTTCCGATTGTCTTTCTCATAGGCGTTAGCGGCACGATTTTTCCTTTTACCGGTTTTCCCTTTTCTTTTGTCCGTTGACCGATCTGCTTCATAACGTCTTCTTTGGTAATTTTTCCGTCATATCCGCTTCCTTCCAGAAGAGCAGGGTCCACTCCTTCAAGGGCTGCTATTTTCTCTGCAAGAGGTGTCATCTTATTCACACTTGTTCTTAAGGATAAAACATCTTTTTTTTGTATCCTGCCTTTTGGACCGCTGCCTTTTATATCTCTTAGCTCCAGATCACTTTCTTTTGCTGTTTTTCTTGCTGCCGGTGTCGCCCGTACCTTTTTTTCTGAGACCGACACATTTTCCTTTTTTAATTCTTCTTTTTCTTTTTTTTCAGGTTGTTCAGGATTCTTTCCTGTAGTTTCTGTCTCTACTTCTTCCCCTTCCTTTCCTATATACGCAATGGGAGTAAACACAGGCAGCACCTGCCCTTCTTTACCTACTATTTTAAGGAGTACTCCTGAAACTTCCGCTTCCACTTCCATGTTTACTTTATCAGTAATAATTTCCAGCAGAGCTTCTCCTGCTTCAACCTGATCACCTTCTTTTTTATACCATTTTACAATGGTCCCTTCTTCCATTGCCATACCAGCTTTAGGCATGATGACTTCTACTGCCATATGGGCACCTCCCTATCGATTCATCACTTTCCGTACAGCCTCTTTGATCTCTGCCACACTTGGAACCGCTGCTTTTTCCAATTCAGGGTTATAGGGAATAGGGACATCTTTGCCGGCTATCCGAAGGACAGGCGCATCCAGGTAGTCAAATGCTTCACTCTCACTAATCGCTGATACGATCTCTCCTCCGTAGCCGCCTGTCTTTACCGCTTCATGTACAACAACAGCCCTTCCTGTTTTGATTACAGATTCAATAATGGTTTCTCTATCTAAAGGTACCAGTGTCCTTGGGTCTATAACCTCTATACTGATCCCCTCCTGTTCCATATCTGCCGCTGCCGATAATACGCTTTCTGCCATCCTGCCATAAGTGATAATGGTAACATCTGTCCCTTTCCGTTTGATATCTGCTTTCCCTAAGGGGATAATAAATTCTTCTTCAGGCACTATTCCTTTTTTTCTGTACAATAACTTCTGTTCGACAAAAATAACCGGATTATCATCTCTAATGGCTGATTTTAATAGACCTTTGGCATCCGCAGGTGTGGACGGAGCCACTACCTTAAGCCCCGGCACATGACAAAACCATGCTTCAAGGCTTTGGGAATGCTGCGCCGCCGCTCCGGTTCCCGAACCTGCAGGACACCTCAATACCATAGGCACTTTTGCTTTTCCCCCAAACATATATCTCATCTTTGCTGCTTGGTTTACAAGTGAATCCATTGCAATAGTAGTAAAATCCATAAACATTATTTCTGCTACGGGCCTCATGCCTGTCACTGCAGCTCCTGCTGCTGCACCTGCTATGACGGCTTCTGATATTGGCGTATCTCTTACTCTCTCTTCTCCGAATTCTTCAAACATTCCGACGGTAACTCCAAATGCGCCGCCATAAAGTCCAACATCTTCTCCCATCAGAAATACATTCTCGTCTCTGCGCATTTCTTCACTCATAGCTTCCCGTATAGCTTCTGCATATGTTATTTCTCTCATTTTCTATTCCCCCTTATGCATACACATCTTCCAAAAGTGTACCGATGGGCGGTTCAGGGCTGTTGTTTGCATATTCTACTGCTTTTTCTATATCCTCCTTAGCTTTCCGCTCTATGGCATCTGCTTCTTCTTCCGTCAGGATCTCCTCTTTTAGAAGATATGCTCTAAATCTCTTCAAAGGGCATTTTTTCTTCCACTCAACGATTTCTTCTTTAGTTCTGTACACATTTGCATCACTCTTTGAATGTCCCAGCCATCTATAGGTCTTACTCTCGATTAATACAGGCCCTTTCCCGCTTCTTACATACTCAGCAGCCTCTTTGACTTTCCTGTAAACCGCTACAGCATCATTTCCATCTACTATATACCCGGGTATCCCATACGCTTCTGCTCGTTTCACAATGTCTTTGATATTCATATGTTTTGATAAAGGCATGGACATCCCATAAAAATTGTTTTCACAAAAGAAGATTACCGGCAGCCTCCATATTGATGCCAAATTAACCGCTTCATGAAAGCTCCCTTCATTGGCTGCTCCGTCTCCGAAAAAGCAGAGAACAATCTTTCCTGTTTTTTTCAACTTCTGAGTCAAGGCCGCTCCTACTGCTATTCCGTGTCCGCCTCCTACTACACCGTTAGCTCCTAAATTACCCGCTTTTATATCTGCTATATGCATCGATCCGCCTTTTCCCTTACAATAACCTGTAGCTTTTCCAAGCAGCTCAGCCATCATCTTATTCAAATCAATTCCTTTTCCGATCACCTGGCTATGCCCTCTATGAGTCGATGTAATCAGGTCATATGCCTCTAAGGCCATGCAGGAGGCCACTCCTGATGCTTCCTCTCCAACTGATAAATGAGTCGTTCCATGTACCATTCCTCTCGCAAAAAAGAAACTTACTTTTTCCTCGAATGATCGCGCTTCATTCATCCGCTTATACATTTCTACCATCTTTTCTTTTTCATCCACTTCCTTTTCCCTCCTGTCCATTTATAATTTCGGCATTAAAGGATAAACTTTTCCAATACATGAGCCACGCCACCTTCATTATTTGTAAGCGTAACAAAGTCGGCTCTTGACTGAACCGTTTCATTACTGTTGCCCATAGCAACACCTAATCCGGCATATTCAATCATAAACATATCATTTTCACCATCCCCAATCGCGATAATCTCCCCCTGCTCAAAACCGTAATATTGGGCGATCGTCTTTACAGCTTCTCCTTTAGAAACCTTTTTGCTGTAAATTTCTAAAAACGTAGGTTTGGAAAAAGTAATGTTTATCTGTTCGCCGTAGGTTTTTTGAAATTTCTTTCTTAATGATTCAAGTGTATCTCTATGATCTATCAACAAAAGTTTTCCTGCTGATGCTCCCTCATGGTATTTTTGAAGTGAGCCCACAAACTCAATTTCAACACCGGTCAATTTTATATAATCTTCAGCGATATCATTTTTTTCACTGCAAACAACTTTATGATCATGATAGTAGTTGACATGCATTCCCAGAAGTTCAATTTCCTTTAATATTTCACCTGTAACTTTATCATCAACTGTCTGGACAAATACATTTTTTCCGCTCGCCGGATCGGTAATCATTGCACCGTTTATGCTTCCGCATAAATAGGATATTTTTAAATCGCTCAAATAATTTTTAACAGAACTGAAACTTCTTCCAGAAATAATGCACACAACAACTCCTTTTTCAATAGCCTTTTGGACAGCCTGTTTGTTCTTCTCCGAAATCTCAAACTCATCATTAAGTAAGGTATCATCTAAATCAATGGCAACCATTTTATACATAAAGATAACCTGCTTTCTTTTTTTATATTACTTTTACATTTGTTCAGCAATTGAACTTATTCTCATTTTTATTATATTCTAAATTTTCCCAATGTCAACCAACAGATTTCAAAAATGACAAAAAGCATATATATCTTCATACGATATATATGCTTTATTATATCTTGAACTTATTTTCTATTTCTCTCAGCTACTCTTTTATGATTTAATATCGCTTCCGCCGCTATTAAATCGTCAGGTGTCGTAATTTTTAAGTTTTCATAATCACCTTCCACCATTCTGACCTTAATGCCCATATGCTCTACCAACATAGCATCGTCTGTTCCAAATACATTCTGATCCATCGCAAACTGATGGGCCTTTGTGATAATTTCCTTTCTAAAGGCCTGAGGCGTTTGGGTAATCCATACCTCTTCCCTTTTGGGCGTATAACTTACAAATTTATCTTTAGTTGTGATCTTAATGGTTTCTTTGATAGGAACACCGGCAGATACTGCTCCAAATTCCAAAGCACCTTTCACACATCTTTCAATGACCTTTTGTGTCACAAGAGGTCTGGCCCCATCATGAATCAGAACAATCGTTGTTTCTTTCTCCAATGCAGACAGTCCATTGAAAACGGAATTCTGCCTTTCCGGTCCACCATTTACAATCCGCGCTATTTTTTTGAACTTATACCGGTCTATCACTACTTTTTGGCAGAAAGCCTTTTCACTTTCGTTAACGACCAATATGATCTGATCTATCAAAGGACTTTTTTCGAAAACATCTATGGTCTGAGCCATTATCGGTTTATCCTTCAGCATTAAATATTGTTTATTGAAATCTGTTTTCATCCTCGTTCCTTTACCGGCAGATAAAATGACGGCCGTATTCATATCAATCCTTCTCCTTCAATGTTCCAAGTTTGGCGAGCCGTTATTTAACAACTTTTTATTGTTCTTTTTTAATGATATCAATGGCTTTACCTATGGCTTCTTCAATGTCCATTTCATAAAGATCAGCTTCTCTTCTTAATTTGAATTCCACTTTTCCGTCTGCGGCCTTTTTGCCGACTGTGATTCTTAGAGGAATACCGATCAAATCCGCATCTTTAAACTTAACACCGGCTCTTTCGTCTCTGTCATCCATCAGTACTTCCGCTCCTGCCTGCTGAAGGCTTTTGTAAATTTTCACCGCTGCATCCATCTGTTTTTCATTTTTTGTATTGATAACCGTTATAATAACATGATAGGGTGCTGCGGCAATCGGCCACATGATACCATTGTCATCATGGTGCTGCTCTATTATGGCAGCCATGGTCCTCGTTACACCTATCCCATAGCATCCCATAACCATCACCTTTTCTTCCATATTTTCATCTCTGTAAAATGCTCCCATGGATTCGCTGTATTTGGTCCCTAATTTGAAAACTTGTCCTACTTCAATACCTTGAGCCAATTTAACAGGCTCGGAGCATTTAGGACACGGATACCCTTCATCAATCAATTTTATATCTGTTACCAGAGTACCTTCATAATCCCTGCCATAGTTGACATTCTGAAGATGATAGTCTGTTTTATTGGCACCTGCTGCCATATTTCTCATATGGACCAATTCACTGTCCACTATTATTTTAATATTCTTTAATCCCACGGGACCTGCAAAACCGGTGTCCGATCCTGTGATCTCCCTGACTTCTTCTTCCGAAGCAAATTCCAGCAAATGTTCGGGAATCGCCAAAGCATTCACAAGTTTCGTCTCGTTTAATTCTCTGTCTCCTCTGAGAACAGCAGCTGCCATTTCGTTCCCTGTTTTGAAAAGCAGAGTCTTAATTGTTCTATTCGGATTTATTGAGAGATAACTTGAAACCGCCTCAATGGTTTTTTTATCAGGTGTCAATACTTCCTTTAAGGGAAGTTCTTCTTCATTCTGATTTAAAGGATCATCGACACACTGTGCTCTTTCTGAAGTTGCAGCAAAATCGCATTTCTCACAATAGGCGATAACGCCTTCTCCTACTTCAGATAATGCTGTAAATTCGTGGGAATCACTCCCCCCCATAGCACCTGTATCAGCTTCCACTGCCCTGAATTCCAGCCCACATCTTGTAAATATCCTGCTGTAAGCATCATACATCTCTTTGTAACTTTTATCCAGGCCTTCCCAGTCTTTGTCAAAAGAGTAGGCATCCTTCATAATAAATTCCCTGCTTCTCAAAAGCCCGAACCGAGGTCTCTTTTCATCCCTGTACTTGGTCTGAATCTGATAAAGATTCAATGGCAGCTGACGGTGAGAATTTACTTCAGTCCTTATAATATCCGTAAATATCTCTTCATGCGTCGGTCCCAGGCAAAAATCTCTTTCGTGCCTGTCTTTCAGTCTGAACATTTCAGGCCCGTAAGCATACCATCTGCCCGACTCCTGCCAGAGTTCAGCAGGTTGAATAGCAGACATGAGAATTTCCTGAGCGCCTTTGGCATCCATTTCCTCACGTACTATTTGTTCAATTTTCTTTAGTACCCGATATCCCATCGGCATAAATCCATATACGCCGGATACCAGTTTTCGAATCATCCCTGCTCGCAGAAGCAATTTATGACTTGCGATTTCTGCTTCTGTGGGGTCTTCCCGCAGAGTATGAAAGTACATATTTGACATTTTCATTTCTATTACCACCTTTTTATTGTAGATATTAGAGGTTAGAGGTTAGAGGTTGGAGGTTAGTGGTTACTGAATGAAGGTTTTGGAACAAAACCCACAATAATTATTCATTGTTCTTTTACTCTGCCCTCTGGCCCGCTGGCCCTCAGACCCTCTGACCCTCTTTAATTGTTCATTGTTCATCTGTTCCCTGTCACCTGTCTTCTATGTCCTGTTTTTGGGAAAAATAAAAAACTTTCGTCTTTTCTTTAGAGACGAAAGTATCGCGGTACCACTCTAATTAATTCCCCTCAGGGAATCCCCTCATCAGCAAAATAACGGTTGCAGCCGAAAAAACTTTATATTGTTTTTTTGACTCCGGGATGGGTTCAAAAAGTTGTATCCTGCGGAATTTTTCAGCCGCGAATTCCGCTCTCTTCAAGACCATTTCTTTTCTACTGTTTCCTTCATTGTCATTCCTATTATATGGAATATATTAATCAACGCAGTTTTATTTGTCAAGACTCAAATGTCAATATATTTTTCCAGTAATCAAGGACCGAAAAACAAAGTGCCCAGAAATATATATAAAAATGGAAGTAAGAATATGATGCTATTACAGATGATCCCTGCTATGCCTAATTTGTTTCCCGACATTTTGAATGATAAGAAACCTAAGATGAATCCGACTATACAAAAAATAGGTGCTATCAACAAAGGCATACCCTCTGCCTGTTGAAAAGGCGTTATTTTAAAAAACCAATTTATAATTAGTGCGAACATGATTAAAGGAATCAATACAGCAGCAAACCCAATAATGTCTGATAGTCTCATTTCCAATCATTAAGCTCCTTTTAATTTACTGAGGTAGTCGTATGCTTCATTGATTTCTTTTATTTTATTATTTGCAAATTCTCTGTAATCTTCCGGCATCCCTTTGGAAGCCATCTTATCCGGATGATATTCTTTGACAAGTCTCCTATAAGCCTTTTTGATCTCTGTTAGGCTTGCACCCTCATCTACTTGAAGCACTTTTGTATATTTTCTAATAAGATGATCCTTATTACCGACATACTCTTGGGCATTTTGATTGTTGTAATAGTAACCTTGTCTATGGGTAAAAGCATTTTTTATGCTTTCATACTCATATGAAGACAATCCAAGCTCATGTAAAATACTTCTGATCAATACATCTTCATTCTCAGAAATCCGGCTGTCCTGCATTGCAATGGAAACAAAAAGATATGCAATAGCAATAATATAGTCCTTTCGTCTATAGAAAGTATTAATTACCCTCGTAAATTCTCTGTATTCTTCCGGATGATTTTTACCATAATCGAATACACTGCCATAGGCACTTAACTCTTCAAAGGTAATCCCAAAATTAGCAGAAATAAATTTTTTGATTTGAAATATTTCTTCTTTGCTGACACTGCCATCTGACTTTGCAACCATTGCAGACAGTGCCATGATGGAGGCAATGACAGGGTTTTTTCCTCTGAATTCCTCTTTGTTCATAATATGACTGTGAAACTGGGGGTATCTTCTTGGAATAAACAGAATAATAAAAAATATCCAGGGCAAAAATAAAGTGATCATCCCCCAGAAGAAAAAGTTTCTGCCCTTCGTAAGGGCGATAAACCCTGCTATAAAGGCAAATATAATCCTGAAAAAAAATGCGATCAAGTTTAACCCAAAACCTAAAATACTTTGTAAAATTTCAAAAGAATCCATTAATCTGCTCCATACTATTTTTTTAATCTGTAAATAATATAATACCATGAAATTATATTTTAGGACACCTGCATCCTATATTTTTATTCAGAGAATATTTCACTGTTATAATGCAAAAGCTATGAATAATGAAGTGAGCCCCATCAGTGAAAGTCTCAGACTCTCCGCTGACGGCAAAAAAAAATGAAAGGGTGCTTTTATGAATAAAAAAAGAGCAATTGAAATTGCTTCTTCTCCGATCATGGCCCATGTCACCTATAACGGTGTACCTGTTTACATTGAGAAAATAAATGAAGACAACGGTATTGCCTATATCCATCCGCTGAATAAACCTAACAAAAGCGAACAGGTGTCAATTCAAAACCTCGAAGAAAATGAACATTGAAGAAATACCAATGAAATAAAGGGGGTTTAATACAGGGTAGCGATAGCCTGGGCTGCAATGCCTTCCCCATACCCTATAAACCCTAGCCCTTCTGTAGTGGTAGCTTTTACACTTACACATTCCTTCTTCATACCCAAAGCGTTGGCAATATTCGCTCTCATATCTTCTATATAGGGTGCCAGTTTTGGATTTTCTGCAATTACCACAGCATCTATATTATTGATACGATAGCCTTCTGCCTCGATAAGCTGCCCTACTTTTTCTAACAGAAGAATACTTGAAATATCTTTATATTTCCTATCCGTATCCGGAAAAAGCTTTCCTATATCCCCAAGAGCACAAGCCCCTATCAATGCATCCATAATGGCGTGAATCAGTACATCTGCATCAGAATGGCCTAAAAGACCTTTTTCATAAGAAACTTCCACCCCTCCAAGAATTAATTTTCTTTCTTTAATTAAGCGATGTACATCGTAACCTGTTCCCGCTCTCATTCCTATACCTTCCTTTTTATCTCTTAATCATAACAATCACCGAATTCACCTTCAAAAACAGCTTCTGAATCAATTGTTTTCTCTTTTTATCATAACATTTTAAAAGAATTTTCAAAAGCCAAAATTTTGTAATATTCTGATGTTACAAATGAAAAAATCCTTTATTATAAAGGATCTTTTCAACCTTAAATGTTAAATGCTATTGTTTCTTATTCCCTTTCCATGAACTTTTCCACATCGTCTTTAAACGGGAGGGTTTCAGCTGCCCCTGGTCTGGTAGTTGTAAGGGCTCCCACGGCATTTGCATACTGCAGTGCCTGCCTGTATGTTTTTCCTTCTGATAATGCAACTGCTATCGCTGCATTAAAGGAGTCTCCTGCTGCAGTACTGTCAATGGAACGTACTTTATAGGGTTTTATATATATTTCGTCCTCTTTGTTTTTAAAATAGCATCCTTTATGTCCCAGCGTAACGATCACATTTTCTACTCCCTTATTTAAGAGGATTTCCGCTCCTTTCTCTATATCCCTGGTATCTGTCATCACAGCCAGTTCAGTTTCATTTGGTGTAATGAAATCAATTCCCTTAAATACTTCTTCCGGCAAAACAGAGGCCGGAGCGGGATTAAGAATCACCTTTTTATTGAGACGTTTTGCAAGCTTAACAGCAGCAATAACGGTTTTAACAGGTATCTCCAGCTGCATAATAATAAAATCCGAATCCTCGATGGTCGTTAGGTTCTTTATCAGCCAATCTTCATCCATATCCCCATTAGCACCGGGATAAACAACAATGGTGTTGCTGCCATCATTATCCACAGTGATCATAGCATTACCCGTAGGCGTATCTACAGATTTGATACCGCTTGTTTCAACGCCTTCTTTTTTCAATTTATCTGATAATTCTTTTCCATTGGAATCTTTTCCCACCGCACCTATCATATAAACTGCAGCTCCGAGGCGCTTGGCTGCAACCGCCTGATTTGCCCCTTTCCCTCCCGGTGCAGTATAAAATGAATCTGCAAGAATCGTTTCTCCCTTTTCAGGAAGCATCTTCACTTTAAGAGAATAATCCATATTAATGCTACCTATAACTGCAATTTTCAAAGTTATCACTCCTCTTTATCGCAGATTCCCGTATTGCAAGAGATGGCTTAAGAATTATTTCCTTTCGGGAAATCTGCCGGCCTTGAACAAGTTTGATCAACAGTTCTGCTGCAATACAACCCATTTTATATTTAGGTTGTGCAACAGTTGTCAGTTTGGGCGATGTGACACTTGCCATGAAAATATCATCATAGCCTGTTATTGATATTTCCTGAGGTACTTTTATTCCTTTATGTTTTAATACCTCTAAAGCGCCTACCGCCATCATATCATTGGCACATGCAACTGCCGTAAAATTATTACCTTCGTCTATCAAAGCCTGCATGTGCTGACGCCCGCTTTCAAGCTTGTAATCCCCGACTTTGATAATATCAGGATCTATGGTAATCCCTGTATCTGAAAGAGCCTTTTTATATCCTTTAAGCCTCTGGTCCGAAGAAGAATTATGCTTAGGCCCGGAAATATATGCAATGCGCCTATGTCCGTTTTTTATCAGATAATCTGCCATTTCATACATACCGGTCACATTATCTGTATAGACTTTCGGAACATTTTCGATGTTGATTCTTCTGTCCATCAGAACAAAAGGAATTTTACCATCCACAAGCAGCTTCAGATTGTTGTCATTTTTTTTGATTACACTGATGTAGAAAATCCCTGCTGCATTGTTTTCCTTTAAAACCCGGATATAGGATGCTTCTTTGTCCTTATTATTATCTGCATTACAAAGAACAATATTGTATCCGGATTTGCTTGCAGTATCTTCTACGCCTCTTACCAGATCCGGAAAGAAGGGATTGGAGATATCCGGCAGAATCAATCCTAAAATGTTGGACTGCTTAGTTACCATTCCTCTTGCTACCCGGTTGGGATAATAGTTTAGGTCCTTGATAATCTTCCGGATCTTTTCCCTTGTTTCCTTTCCAACGCCTTCACTTTTATTGTTTATAACTCTTGAAACTGTTGCTATGGAAACATTTGCTTCTTTAGCGATATCTTTAATAGTCACACTCATATTATCATACCTGAAAAGCCTTTCGTACAATTTCTACGGTCCACTTTGCAAGATCATCGATCTTCATTTCTTTCATTTCTCTGACGTAAGTATTCAATTTATTCCCTATAGGATCTGTCCACTTATTCTTAATCCCATCTTTTCCGCTTATGATTCCCAATACCGTTGCAATCTGAGCTGCATTACAGTCCACATCCTGTCCTTCCATTGCAATGATGTGCATGGTCTCATCAAAATCTCCTTTGCCAAACCACAGCGCAATAACTTCAGCTGCCGCATTGGGATATGCATGTATCCAGTTGTATCTTTCGTATCTTTTCTCACAAGGTTTCCAGGCTTTCTCCCAGCTTTTTTCTTCTCTGCACCGGTCATATGCATATGAAATTACTGAATAATATTCACTATCCTCCGGAATCATGGATATAGCCTTTTTTATGAGTTGACGGACATCATTTTCAATGAAGGCCAATGAAACTAAAATGGCATTGAATATTTCTCCGAGTATACCGTTATTATAGTGAGAAACACTCCCGTCCTGCCATGCAAGCTTTGCTGCCTCTTTCGGGTTTCCCGGCGAAACCATCCCACAAACCGCTCCTCGCATTTGGGCACCTATCCATTCATAAAAAGGATTATTGACAAATCCGCTTTCAGGGGGATAGACACCCTGTCGAATATTTTTTAATGCAATATCTTCAGCAGACCATCCAAAAGGAATATGCCCCACCCATTTTTCGGCTATATCGGATGCCATTACCTGATAGCCTTTCTCTTCAAAAGCCTTCAGAAACGCCAATTCATATGTAATATCATCATTAAAAGTATTTGGCCGGCGGACATATTCTCTTATTTCAGAAAAAACATCCCGCAAGTTCTTTGTCGTATATCCTTCCAAAGCTGTACCAAACGAGCCTCCGCAGATTTGTGCCATCCATCCCCAAAAAATTTTGTTTTCGTAATCTTCTGAAAAAATATTATAATTCCTTTTTTTCGGAAAATGAACCTTTTTCAAATAAGCTTCCCATGACGTATATGAAGT
>JAENZQ010000069.1 GCA_016841185.1 Anaerovorax odorimutans | reverse complement strand
ATGCAAGAACTTGAAATCGGTCCAAACCGTTGCGCTGTTCATCATGCAGAGTAAATGTAGATCAATATAGAGGGAACTATTGAATGGTTCCCTCTATATTGAAAGATAAGGAGGCAAACGAATGGACCTCGAATTTATTATTATCATTTTTATAATTGGTTTTATAGGTTCTTTTATTTCGGGGATGCTTGGTATTGGCGGTGCTATTATCAATTATCCGATGCTGCTGTACATTCCGCCATTATTTGGCCTTATGGCATTTAGTGCACATGAGGTCACTGGAATCATAGCGGTGCAAGTATTTTTTGCAACAATTGGAGGCGTCTGGGCATATCGAAAAGGCGGATATTTAAATAAGCAATTAATTGCTTATATGGGCATTAGTATTTTGATAGGCAGTTTTATTGGAGGATTTGGGTCAAAGCTCATGTCTGAGGGTGGAATTAATGTCATCTATGGTATTTTAGCAGCCATTGCTGCAGTGATGATGTTCATCCCTAAAAAGGGCATCGATGATATCCCGCTTGACCAAGTGAAATACAATAAATGGCTGGGAGCTTCTCTTGCGTTAATTGTAGGACTTGGAGCAGGAATCGTAGGTGCTGGGGGTGCCTTTTTATTGGTACCAATCATGCTTGTTGTCTTAAAGATCCCTACACGAATGACGATCGCGTCCTCATTAGCAATTACTTTTATCTCATCCATCGGCTCAACAGTAGGAAAGCTTACAACAGGGCAAGTTGAATATCTTCCAGCATTAATAATAGTTTTTGCTAGTTTAATAGCATCACCGCTCGGGGCAATAGCAGGGAAAAAAGCAAATACAAAAGTTCTTCAAGTTATATTAGCTTCCCTAATATTCGTAACAACCGTAAAAATTTGGTTAAATATCTTTTAATTTTCCGAGGATAATATTTCCAAGGACATTTTTATTGATATATATACTGATATGGGTATATAATGTGTGTTGTTAGTGATTTTGTTCACAAAGTAGGAGGTTCACATGTTATATGTTGTAATCATGGTAGTAAGCATGATTCTTTTTTTTCTTTATACAAGATATGTTCCTGTAAAAGGAATTCAATGTGTTAGTTCGTTAAATACAAATGATGATGTGAAAATTTTAGATGTCAGAGACTATAATGATTCCTATCATGATTCCATTTCGGGAGCTATTAATATTCCAATAGCCTATTTAAAAAAATATTACCATTGTGTTGGTAATAGTGACATTATAATAGTAGCTTCAAACAATCTAGAAAAAAATATGAGTATCCGTTTCCTTAGGAAAAAAGGATGTAATATCATTGGTTACACATTAACTAATTGTCATTGCAACCAAGGTATAGGCCCAAAAATAGCCTAATATAATCATACTAACTCAAGAAGACAATCTCAGATAGTGTAGCTGAGATTGCCTTTTTTATAGAGAGAGACTATCTGAACGCTTAATTCGCTCGTCAGACCCGCTATTTTTTACGGGCCATCATTTTCGAAATTCCTCCAGCATTTTCAAGGTTGGTGAAACTATGTGATTTAAGAATCCCCTCTGCATAAGCGCTTCTAGCGCCAGACGCACAGTAAAGAACGATATTCCTATCCTTCTTTCCCAATTCTTTTATTCTAGACTCTAATTCGTCTAGAGGGATATTTATCGCTCCGGGATATGCCCCAGTTTCAAATTCCTCGACAGTACGCACATCAACTATCAATGGTTCATTTGATTCTTCGTTTTTTATCTCAACTGTTAGAACATCCTTCTCTTCTACATTGCTTTTTTCTCCGATTTTTTTTGATTCTGGAGTAGGCAGTTCTAATCGGAAATTTAATGAGGTTACTCCTCTTACATAACCGGAAAGACTTGCAAATCCCCCGCTTACATTATATACATTGGTAAATCCTGCTCCAACGAGAGTACGTAATGCTTGATGTCCTTTCTTTCCAGTTTGGTCATAGATAAAGATTAGTTTATTCTTCGGAAGCTCATTTAGTTTTGATGGAAGAATTTCGAGGGGGATATTTACTGCTCCTTCTACATGAGATTTTTCAAATGCAAATACATCCCTTACATCAATCCAGAGTGCTTCTTTGCCATCTAAATAGGTATCTATTTCAGAAACTGTCAAAGCAGGAGAGTACCCTGAAATTCGGTTCTCGGCTGCATATGCCGCCATATTTATGGCATCATTTGCAGTTCCAAGAGGTGGTGAGTATGCAAAATCCATATCAGCAAGGTCGTAAACTGTGAGCTTTGATGCCACGGCTGTTGCTAGAACATCTAGTCTTCTGTCAGCGCCTGCATAACCTGCTGTCTGTCCGCCGAGCACCACTCCGGTTTCCCTGTCATAAACTACAAGAACAGTAACCTGCTCTGCTCCCGGATAATATGAAGTATGATGTTCTTTATGAATGACAATTGCATCTGCATTCATCCCTGCATCTCTAGCACCTTTTAAAGAGAGTCCGGTAGTTCCTGCAACTGCCTCAAAAACTCTGACAATTGATGTACCTATTGAGCCTTTGTATTCATGTCTTCTGCCAAGGGCATTCTCTGCTGCTATTCGTCCTTGACGGTTAGCAGGGCCAGCAAGAGGAATACGTACTTTCTTTCCAAGCACACGGTGTTCAATTTCAATCATATCTCCTGCTGCATAAATATTGTCGTCGCTGGTTTTCAATGTTGAATCCACCAGTAAGCCGCCCGCATCACCAATAGTAAGCCCTGCCTCTTGAGCAAGTTTCAGGGTAGGACGTACACCTATAGATAACAGAATCATGTCTGCATCAACTCTAGTTCCATCCTTTAGAGTCACAACATCTCTTCCTATATCGGAAACTGCTTTATTTGTTAGAACATCTACTCCGTATGACACCATTTCTTGCTGAATATACCCAGCTATTTCGGCTTCCAAAATAGCCATCACATGAGGCATCATCTCAACTACAGTGACCTTCATTCCCCTTTTAACAAGTGCCTCAACCATTTCAAGGCCTATAAATCCACCGCCTACTACTACCGCTTTTTTAGGCTTTCTATTTTCTATAAATGAATTGATCTTATCCATGTCTTCAAGAGTCCAAAGCTGGAAGACATGATCCTGTTCTGCGCCAGGAATCGGCGGAGCAATAGGTTTTCCACCTTGAGCTAAAATCAACTTGGTATATTCATATGTTTTCTTTTCTCCAGTACGAGAATCTACAGCGTATATAATTCTGCTTTTTCTGTCTATCTCTTTTGCAGTTGTATATATATGAACCGCTGTCTGATACTGGTCATTAAAACTTTCAGGACTTTGCAGTATAAGCTTTGATCTACTTTTTATATCTCCTCCGATATAGTATGGAAGTCCACAATTTGCAAATGAGATATCGGGTCCAGATTCAAGAATTGTAATTTGAGCTTCTGGTGAAAGTCGTCTTGCTTTAGCTGCCGCTGTAGCACCTGCTGCTACGCCGCCGATGATAACAATTTTCTTCATGTTGAACCTCCAAATAGTATATTTTAGGGGGAAATAGTAAGATATTTTTGTTAGCTATACATTTTATATCAATACTTAGTATTCACC
>JAENZQ010000032.1 GCA_016841185.1 Anaerovorax odorimutans | reverse complement strand
GTTTGAGAACAAACCCCACCATAATTGTCAATTATCAATTCTCCATTATCAATTTCTGATCTTCTGCCCCTCTATCCTTCTGCCCTTCTCTTAATGTTTAAAATGGCGCATTCTAGTAAAGACCATGGCAATGCCGTACTGGTTCGCTTTTGTGATGGATTCCTCATCCCTTACAGAACCTCCGGGCTGTATGATGGCTGTGATTCCAGCCTTGGCTGCCGCTTCTACGCTGTCTCCAAAAGGGAAATAGGCATCGGAAGCCAATACATTTCCTTTTGTATCTTCTGTTGCCTGTCTTATGGCATTTTCAACTGCCCAGATACGATTTACCTGTCCCGGTCCTACACCATTTGTTTTTCCCCCTTTTGCAATGACGATCCCATTGGATTTTATATGTTTTACGACTTTCCATGCAAATTTCAGATCTTCTATCTCATTTTCCGTAGGTATCCGATCCGTAACGACTTCCAGTCCCTCGTCTTTGAAAAGTTCCATGTCATTGTCCTGTATCAAAAGCCCGCCGCTGACTTTTTTTATGTCCATTGAACTCTTGGTCTGTTTCTTCTCAATATCTTTAAGTTTAAGCAGGCGAATATTCTTTTTCTGTTTTAATATTTCCAGTGCTTCTTCCGTATAATCAGGGGCAATTATGATCTCTAAAAAGATTTTGTTGATTTCCTCGGCTGTTCTTTCATCAATAGTACTGTTTGCAGCAACAATACCTCCAAAAATAGAAATTGGATCTGCTTTATATGCTTTTTTATATGCATCATATATATCATATCCGGTTCCCACACCACATGGATTAGCATGTTTTACCGCAACAACTGTTGGCTGGTCAAATTCTTTGAGGGTTTCTAAAGCACCATTGGTGTCATTGATATTGTTGAAGGAAAGCTCTTTTCCGTGTAGCTGTACAGCCTTTACCATAGACCCGGCTTCCGGTTTGACCTCTTTATAAAAAGCAGCTTTCTGATGAGGATTTTCTCCATATCTCAGGTCCTGAATTTTTTCATAAGTCAGAGTCAGCTTTTCAGGAAGATCCCCATTGATCCTTTCCCGTAAATAACCGGCAATCATAGCATCATAACTTGCGGTATGTTCAAATACCTTGAGGGCTAACCGATACTTTGTATCATAAGAAATATCTCCAATTTCTTTTAGTTCCTGCAAAACTTTGTCATAGTCGGAAGTATCGCAAATAACGGTAACATCTTTGTGGTTTTTGGCTGCAGACCTCAACATTGTAGGCCCGCCGATGTCTATATTTTCCACAGCCTCTTCCAGAGTTGTATCCGGCTTTAATATCGTTTCTTTGAAGGGATACAGATTAATGACCACCAAATCGATGGTACTGATATTTAACTGCTCCAATTGCTCCATATGGTTTTCATTATCCCTGATAGCTAAAATACCACCATGTACTGCCGGATGCAGTGTCTTTACTCTTCCATCCAGACATTCAGGAAAATCTGTTATCTCCGAGATTCCCACAACTTTGATACCATTTTTTAATAGAAGCTTTGAAGTCCCTCCAGTAGATATGATTTCGACTCCTGATTTTTCGAGTTCTTTTGCAAATTCTACGATTCCGTTTTTATCGGAAACACTGATCAATGCTCTTTTTATCATATGTACCCTCCTCTTGCGAATTTTAAGAATTAAGATTTAAGGTGTTTTTGTTCCACAATTTCATTGTAATAAAAGCAGAGTATGGATTATGGAGTATAGATTAAGTTAGGGGTTAGAAGCAGTAATAAGATAATAGATAAAGGTTAATAGATAACAGAGAAGGTAAGAAATTTTCTAAAAGTAAAATTTCTATCTATCATTATAAGTTCTTTTTGTTCTGTATTCCTCTGTTCTCTGTTTTCTAATAATTGAGGTTTTGGTACAAAACCTTTCCTTAATTGTTATCTGTTATTTTTTATCTCTTATCTTCCTCCACCAAGCTCCAATCTATACTTCTGCCCTTCTGCCCTTCTACCCCTCTTTTAGGCTCCCCTCTGCTTCCTTAATGATGACTTTCCGTCCTTCAATATGAAGCCTGCCTTCACAGAAAAGTTTCACAGCTTTCGGCAATAATTTATGTTCAACTTCCAGAACTCTTGCAGCGAGGGTTTCAGCAGTATCATCCTGTTTAACTTCTACCGCCTCCTGTAATATGATGGGGCCTGTATCTGTCCCTTCATCTACAAAATGTACCGTCGCACCGGTTATTTTTACACCATAATTCAATACTGCTTCATGGACTTTCGCACCATAAAATCCTCTGCCACAGAAACTGGGAATAAGCGACGGATGAATATTAATAATCTTGTTGGGATACTTTTCTATAATTCTTTTGTCTATAAGGCTCATATAACCTGCAAGTACAACCAGTTCAATTTCTTTTTTCTCAAGAACCCTTATGATCTCCTCGGTTCTTTTTTCCAGATCCGGGAAACCATTTTTACCAATGCAGACACTTTCTATATCATGATTCTCTGCCCGCTTCAGTGAAAATACATTATCTCTGGAAGAAATGACGATCTCGACGGATCCATTGATATTTCCTTTTTCTATTTCGTCAATGACCGCTTGCATGTTTGTCCCGCCGCCTGATACCATAACAGCAATTTTTATTCCCATAGCTTTACCCCTGAACCTTTAACAGCTTTTCCGATTATTCTGAAATCCTTAAAACGATTCAGAAATTTATTCGCATCTAAAGCATCTATCACCATGATAAAACCCAGTCCCATATTGAAGGTTGAATACATTTCATCTCTGCTTATATTTCCGCATTTTTGTATATACTTAAAAATATCCGTTACTTCCCAGCTCCCTAATTCTATCTCGACACCTAATCCCTCCGGAAGAATTCTTGGAATGTTTTCATAAAAGCCTCCGCCGGTTATATGAACAATGCCTTTTATATTAAAATCCTCAAACATATCTAAACATTCTTTTGCATATATCCTCGTTGGCCGAAGCAATGCCTCCCCTAAAGTTGATCCCAGTTCTTCGATATAATCCTCTACATTCAGGTTCATTTTTTCAAACAGAATCTTACGCACCAATGAATATCCATTGCTGTGAAGCCCTGTGGAAGGTATCCCAATCAATAAATTTCCTTCCCGGATCTCTGAACCATCTATTATTTTCCTTCTGTCTGCTATTCCAACGGCAAAACCTGCCAAGTCATATTCACCTTCCGGATAGAAATCCGGCATTTCCGCCGTTTCTCCTCCTATAAG
Organism: Anaerovorax odorimutans; assembly: GCA_016841185.1. Classification (GTDB taxonomy): domain Bacteria; phylum Bacillota; class Clostridia; order Peptostreptococcales; family JAAYPU01; genus JAENZQ01. The sequence goes on along the minus strand of JAENZQ010000032.1, from coordinate 33,196 downwards.
AGCACATTCGCTCTGGATGCACCCTTCGGATATACCTTTTACAATATCTGCCGCTTTTTCTGCTTTCAGCTTTCCTGTTGCAATATAGTCAAGAAAAAACAAAGGCTTTGCACCCTGACAGAGGATATCATTGATACACATGGCTACGCAATCTTGTCCAACTGTATCATGTTTATCCATCATAAAAGCGATCTTTAATTTAGTCCCCACACCATCCGTTCCTGATACCAGCACGGGCTCTTTTATATCACTTAAATCCAGTTTAAACAATCCTCCAAAGCCGCCTAATCCGGTCAGCACATTTTTATTAAAAGTCTTTTCCACGTGCTGCTTCATCAGCTTCACTGCCTTTTCACCTTCATAAATATCGACTCCGGCATCTTTATATGTGATTGTGTCCTTCATATTAATCCTATCCCTCCCGTTCTTAAATTCTTAGCATTCAACTGCCCTCTATTACTTTCTTATTTAGATTACTACACTGCTACTTTGGTGCTGATAGATACGGTGACACCCTCTGAACTTCTAACCTTCTTTTTTTATTCTTTCTCGAAAACATACTTATTCCCTGTCCTGGAGACATCCATAGGATACACTCCGTTAAAGCATGCGGTACACAATTGATCTGCCGGCAGTCCTATGGCTTCAATGAGGCCTTCTACACTTAAATAACCTAAACTGTCTGCACCGATCATTTTGCTGATTTCCTCCACAGAATGATTGGCTGCAACCAAATGTCTTCTGCTCGGGGTATCAATTCCAAAATAGCATGAATGCATGACTGGAGGTGAGCTTACGCGAATATGGACTTCTTTTGCCCCTGCTTCTTTAAGCATTTTCACAATTTTCCCGCTTGTTGTACCTCTGACAATAGAATCATCAATCATGACGATCCGTTTTCCTTTTATATTTTCCCTGAGAACATTTAATTTCAATTTTACACTTAATTCCCGCATTCTCTGATCCGGTTGTATAAAGGTTCTTCCCACATATCTATTTTTTATCAATCCTTCCCCGAAAGGAATTCCGGACTCTTGTGCATATCCGACAGCAGCTACCGTTCCGGAATCGGGAACAGCAATGACCATATCAGCCTCGACAGGATATTCTCTTGCTAAAATAATGCCTGCATTTCTTCTGGCCAGATATACATTTTTTCCGTCCACAACACTGTCAGGCCTTGAAAAATAAACATATTCGAAGGTACAGGCTGCCTTTTGAACCTTACCCCCATACTGAATGCTTTTTATCTGGTTATCTTCAATAATCACCATTTCACCGGCTTCCACATCTCTTACAAATTCAGCCCCCATTACAGAAAAAGCACAACTTTCAGAAGATAGGACATAACCATTTTCCAGTTTTCCAATACAAAGAGGCCGGATACCATTTGGGTCCCGTACGCCAATAAGCTTATCGCCATAAGTGATCACCAGAGCATAAGCCCCCCGAATCATTTTTGTTGTTTCCACAATAGCCTCTTCTATTGTTTTCTCCCGACTGTACTTTGCTATAAGGCTGGCAATAACCTCCGAATCAATGGATGTCTGAAAAATAACACCATTATCCTGTAGCTCATCCCTTATTTCTTTTGCATTGACCAAATTACCGTTATGGGCCAAAGCAAGGCTTCCTCCTTTATGATAAACTACTAAAGGCATTGCATTCACTACATAACTTTCTCCAGTAGTAGAATACCGGACATGCCCTATGGCAATATCACCTTGTAATCTCTCTATAATTTCATCGTTAAAAACTTCCTGAACCAGTCCCATTTCTTTATAATATTGTATTTTACCGTTTTTATTGGATGCAATGCCGGCACTTTCCTGTCCTCTGTGCTGTAGAGCATGCAGTCCAAAATATACGGATCTGGCGATGTCCCTTTTTTCCGGTGCATATACACCGACAACACCACATTCTTCTTTCAATTTATCCCAAGGGGTTTCATTTACAAACAATTCTCTTTCGTCACACATAGTTACCGCTCCAATCTAAATCAGTCTAAGTCTATGGTCTATAATATAAGCCTTATCAGGGATAGGCGACAGAATATCAGATAATAGATAATAAATAATAAATAAAAGATAAGAGTTATTGAATAATGAACAATTAATAATTAAGGTAGAAGCTATGGCTGTGTCATAGTATCTTACCACAACTGTTATCTGTTATCCTTTATCTATTATTTTATTACTGCCTCTAACCTCATATATCCACTCCAGACTGCCAACCGCAAAAACTCAACCAACCAATTCTTGATTCTTAACTTTTGATTCTTCCAAGAACTTCCTGATAGGTCTCTTTCACACTGCCCAAGTCCCTTCTGAATCTGTCTTTATCCATTTTCTCATTGGTTACAGCATCCCACAATCTACAAGTATCCGGTGAAATTTCATCTGCAAGAATTATTTTCCCGTCATATACTCCGAACTCCAACTTAAAATCAATAAGTTTCAACCCTTTTTCAATAAAAAAGCCCTTAAGTATTTCATTGATTTTGAAAGCATATTCTTTAACTATCTCTACCTGTTCCCTGGTAGCCAGCTCTAATGCAAAAATGTGGTATTCATTTATCATGGGATCTCCCAAATCATCATTTTTATAGCTGAATTCCAAAACGGTTTCCTTTAAAGTCCTGCCTTCCTCTACACCAAATCTTTTTGACATGGAACCTGCTGCAACATTTCTGATGATAACTTCGAGGGGAAGGATTTTAACGGCTTTCACCAACGTTTCCCTGTCACTGAGCAGTTTGACCAAATGCGTCGGAATACCTTTATCCTCCAATAATTGAAATATTATTGAGGACATGGTGTTGTTGACGATGCCTTTATCCACAATGGTGCCTTTCTTCTCTCCGTTGAAAGCTGTGGCATCGTCCTTGTATTCTACAATATACTGTTTTTCATTATCAGTTTTATATACTTTTTTTGCTTTTCCTTCATACAGCATTTCAAGTTTTTTCATTGGTATCTCCTCTCTCTGAAAGCCTGATCTTTTTTCACAACATCTTCTTCCATTTTCTTCTTATAAGCCTTCATCTTCTCACGAAGATCAGGATATTTAACGGACAAAATCTGTACCGCCAACAATGCTGCATTTTCTGCTCCATTTATTGCTACAGTAGCAACAGGAACTCCTTTTGGCATTTGCACAATGGAAAGCAGAGAATCCAACCCATCCATTGTGGATGACTTAATAGGAAGCCCTATAACCGGAAGCGGCGTATAGGCTGCCAAAACACCCGGCAAATGGGCTGCTTTTCCTGCTGCGCCTATTAGGACCTCTACACCGTCGCTTTCTGCATTTTTTGCAAAATTTTCAGCTTGATAAGGTGTTCTGTGTGCAGATATTATTCTCACATCACAGGTAATGCCAAATTCAAACAACAATTTTTCGGCTTTCTCGACAACTTCATAATCCGAGTCACTACCCATAATAATCGCAACTTTCAATTAAATCCCTCCTGATTGTATGTGTTAATCTTATTATGCCCGTAAATTGTCCACATTTATATGCTTATCCTTATCTTATCAACGAAAAAACATTGAGTCAATATAAATACGAATTATTTAAATTATATTTTTGAAAATAAATCTATTTAACCCGAATATCATTATGTTATTTGTAGTTTAATATTCGGATTTGTGCAATAAAAAACGGCGTTAATCGCCGAAAATGAAAACTAATTGAAATGTGATATTATCCGATATATATTTTAATCAAAAATAGTATTGCTACAAGATACATAAGCAGGGATATTTCTTTAGCTTTTCCCGAAAGCAATTTAATCACCACATAACTCAGTATACCAAATACGATTCCTTCGGATATACTGTAAGTCAATGGCATCATAATCATTGCCAGGAAAGCAGGTATGGATTCGGTGAAGTCATCAAAAGGAATATCCTTTATGGGTGACAGCATAAACAGACCTACCAGTACAAGGGCAGGTGCTGTTGCTGAAGATGGAATCATAATAAATATCGGAGAAAAAAGCAATGCGATGATGAAGAAAAATCCCGTAGTAAGTGATGTTAATCCGGTCCTGCCGCCTTCGGCAACTCCGGAAGCACTTTCAACATATGTCGTTACGGTACTGGTGCCCAAAACCGCACCAACAGTTGTCGCGACGGCATCTGCCAATAAAGCCTGTTTTGCTTTTGGTACTTTACCACCCTCTTCAAGCATATCCGCTTTTGTCGCAACTCCTACCAGAGTTCCTACCGTATCGAACAAATCAACAAAAAGAAATGTAAAAATAACGATAAGCATATCTAAAGAAAAAACATTCGAAAAATCAAATTGTGCAAATGTTGGTGCCAATGACGGCGGCGGACTGATAACAGCTTCAGGTATCTTTGTAATTCCCATAGGAAAGCCCACCGCAGTTGTAATCAAAATACCGAGAAACAAAGCGCCTTTGACTTTTTTAGCAAGCAACACACCTGTAACCGCAAGACCAATCAATGCTAATAACGGTTCTCCGCTTCTTATATCTCCGAGAGCCACCAGCACTCCGGAACCAGGTATAATTACTTCTGCATTGGTCAGTCCAATCAGTGCAATAAACAATCCTATTCCTACAGAAACCGATTTCTTCAAAGACATTGGAATTGAATTGATAATAGCTTCTCTAATATTCAGAAAAGTAAGTATGATAAAAATAATCCCCTCAAACAGCACGGCAGTAAGCGCCATTTGCCATGGGTATCCTAAAGTTTGAACCACATAATAAGCAAAGAAAGCATTCAGTCCCATTCCCGGTGCTAATGCAAAAGGCAGATTGGCTGCAAAGGCCATTATCAGAATACCCACAATAGAAGACAATGCCGTAGCTGTAAATACGGCTTCAAAATCCATATCCGCTTCCGACAAAGTCAAGGGGTTCACAACAAGAATATAGGCCATGGTCATAAAGGTTGTAATTCCTGCGAGTATTTCAGTCCTGACAGTAGTTTTATTCTGGGAAAGCTTAAACTGTTTTTCAAGAAAATTAGGTTCCTGCATGTTATGCTCCTTTCTGAAGCATCTATTCTTCTTCAGAATATTTCAACAGTCAGTATTCCCATTAACAGCTTCCTATATTCAAAAAACCCTGCTTATATTGTCATTTAGCGATAACCACCGTTCCACACATATCCCCTATGGGCACATAACCAATCTCTTCCTCTTTGCAAAACTGCCGAACAGCTTTCTTTACGCCTGTATATTCGTCATTATTATAGTCATGGACAAAGATATAGCCTCCCTTGGAAAGTAATGGATAAAAGTATTTCAGTCCTTCATAAGTGGGATTATATAAATCTGCATCTAAGCTAACAAACACAAAATTATCATGGATCCCCTCAGCGGTTTCAGGAAAATAGCCCTTACGAATGATACATTGTTCAGGATACTTCATTTTTTTTAAAACTTTTGAAATACTTGTATCGGAAAAAGCCGAATCTCTCGGACTGGAAAAGCGGTCTTTTTCTTCACGGACAATATCTTTCTTTTCGAACCCTTCAAAAGTATCAAACAGATACAAAAGCCTGTCTTTAAAAAGGTCGTTGAGTTTTCTTGCAAATGCACCCTGATAAACGCCTAATTCAGCCACATTACCCTTTAACCCTTTGGATTGAATCTCAAATGCCATAAGCTCCAAAGTCGAAAACCGGACATAATCGCCATCATCGAGATCCATAAGGCGGCGCCTGTCAAGATTGACCATTTTATTGATAATCAGCCGTTCTTGCCTGAGTTTTTCAGTATCGTAAATACTGAGTATTTTTTCGCCTGTAAACAAACGTAAATCACCCGAAAGAAAGGAAATGATTTTATCTCGAAGGATTCCAAGTTTCGCTAACTGTACTTCAATTTCATTATAATACTGACTGGTAATAACGATATAATCGAAGGATTGTATGGAAATTTCAGCCGGCGGGATTACTTTTATACCATTGATGTCTCTGCCCCATTTTTCCTTGTCGTTATCGGAAAAAGCTATAATTTCAGCATTCTGGTAGTTCAGTACTTTATTTAACCGGTTCCAGTTCATACCTGCTCCAAAAATAATCAATTTCTTCATTCTGACTCGCCTGCCTTTTAATAAATTGCTTGTCGTTTATAATAACAATTCTATGACATAAATACTGTATATTCAATAAAAACAGCGATCATTTCAAATCTCCTATATTTTTTTAATGTCAGTTTTTAGAATATGGAAATTATTGATTTGCTATTGTAAAAATATAAAATAATAATATAATAATAGTATGATATGACATAATTATATTTTATGCAAATAAATATTTAATTGCTTTATGTTCAAAACGGTAAAAAGGGGATGAGAAATGGTTAAAATTATTATTTATTTATTTAAAATACATCACGGAAAAGACATTGAAATTTAGTTTAAAGGAGGTCAAGCATGAGGGAATATTTTTATGAAGCCCCTGAATCTCTGGACGAATTACTGGGTCTGTTACAAGGGCTGAACGATGAAGAAGTAAAGCTGCTTGCAGGGGGCACCGATTTTGTTCCAAAACTGTCTAAGGAATTGGATGAAATCCCAAAGGAGCAAAAACCACCACTACATATCATTTATATGGGAAATACCGGGAACAATGAAATTAAAGAGGATTCGGACAATGTTTACATCGGTGCATTGGTTACTTTAACTGAAATTGAAGAAAGCAACCTGATAAAACAGCATCTTCCTGTTTTGATACAGGCAATGGAAGAAACAGCCGGACACACTGTCAGAAACGTCGCAACCATCGGAGGTAATATTATGAATGCTTCTCCGGCTGCCGACAGCATTACCCCTTTACTGGTTCTTGATGCTCAATTTGTACTGGCCGGTATCGACGGCAGCAGAACCATTGCTGCTAAAGATTTCTTTACAGGGCCGGGATCAACCGTTATTGACGATAAGGAAGTCCTGACGACCATCATAATAAAAAAAGGAAAAGGTAAAGCCGCCTTTAAAAAGCTCGGGAGAAGAAAAGCAGAAACACTTTCTGTTGTAAATGCAGCTGCCTACATCGAAATGGATAACGGCATTTGTAAAGCTGCAAGACTTGCTCTTGGCGCAGTTGCACCGACAGCAGTACGTTGTTACCAAACTGAAAGCAAATTAGTGGGCAAACCTGTAAAACCGGAGCTTATAAAAGAAATCTGTTCCGGGGTTGTTGAAGAAATCAACCCTATAGATGATATAAGAGCTACTGCATGGTACCGTAAACAAGTCGCACCTGTTATGCTTGAAAGAGCTATTAATCAAGCTTGCAGTGAAGAATAGGGGGTAAGTGTTATGTCAAAAGTTCTTAAATTTGTTTTAAATGGTATGCCTGTTAAAGTAGTGGCAGAGCCGCAAGAAACCTTATTGCAGGTATTACGAGAAAAGCTTAGTCTGACAAGTCCGAAATGTGGCTGTAATCACGGTGACTGCGGTTCCTGTACTGTAATCCTCAACGGCAAGGCAGTTAAATCCTGTATGATTATTGCATTAACTGTTGAAGGAAAAAGTGTTGTAACAGTAGACGGATTAGGTACGGATGGAAAGCTCCATCCTGTTCAGCAGGCTTTTCATGAATATGGTGCACCGCAATGCGGATACTGTACACCTGGAATGGTAATGGCAGCAACTGCATTTTTAAACGAGAATCCCAACCCTTCCTATGACGAAGTAAAAGATGCATTGGCCGGCAATCTTTGCAGATGCGGCGGATATCAAAAATACGTGGATGCTGTCATGGCTGTTGCAAAGGGCGAATTCGGACCTATTCCGAAAGGAAGTGATGTAGATGTTTAAAAGCGTTGGTAAAAGAGTCCCCCGTTTTGACGGCATAGGTCATGTTACGGGAAAAACAGTTTATCCCAGCGATCTTAGTATGCCCGGAATGCTTGTATGCAAAACTTTAAGAAGCCCTTATCACTGTACACGCATTCATTTTATCGATACAACGGAAGCCGAAAAAGTACCGGGAGTATATTCGGTCATAACACATAAGGATGTCCCCCATAATCTATTCTCAATGGTTCCGGACCATCATGTACTGGCAGAAGATATTGCCCGATATAAAGGACAGAATATCGTTGCAGTAGCTGCAGTTGACAAATCCACTGCACTAAAAGCTTTAAGCAAAGTTAAAATTGAAATGGAAGAACTCCCTTACGTAATCGATCCTGTAGAAGCCATGAAAGAAGATGCTCCGAAAGTACGTCCGGAAGGAAATTTAAGAGTGTTTGATGATGTGGATACAGTGAGAAGGATTCGAAGAGGGGATGTCGAAAAAGGATTTGCAGAAGCAGATTATATCGTAGAAGGGGAATATTGGACTCCCAATCAGGAACATGCACCCATTGAAACAACGGCATCTTTGGCCTATTTGGACGGAAACGGCAAGTTGGTTATCCATTCAAAAACCCAGGGATTATATTTTACATTGGGCGATCTTTCCAACGTATTCCAGCTTCCCCTCAATAAGCTGAAGATGGTGGGAGCCACTATCGGCGGCGCCTTTGGTGGTCAAAACAGCATACATACCGATCATATTGCAGGTGTTTTGGCTTTAAAGACTGGAAAACCCGTTAAATTTCATCTGACTCGTGAAGAAGAAATGATGTATACCACCATAAGAAGTGCATGGCGCTTTAAAATAAAAGACGGCATAAAAAAAGATGGCAAAATAACGGCTCGTTATGTAGATGTCCTTGAAGATTGCGGTGCCTATACGGAATTAGGGCTTTATGCTCTTGAAAAAAACGTAAATTATATCGGAGGTGCCAATAAAATAGAAAACCTTGCAATAGATGGAAGACTTGTATACACCAATAAAATGCCAAGTGGTTCCATGAGGGGCTTTGGTGTAAATATCGGACAGTATGCAGAGCAGGTCCAAACAGATAAGCTTGCAAGGAAAATAGGTATAAGTCCATTTGAAATAAGATTAAATAATGCCTTTAAAGAAGGCGATGAAAACCATGTCGGTAATCCTTTGGTTGCTGTATCCGGTATAGAAACTCTGCAAAAGGTTGCAAAAATGGCCGGAGTTGAACTGCCAAAGGAATATCAGGAAATGAGTTCAAAGTAAGGATGGTGATTTAAATGATTAAAAGAGGGCGTGGAATTTCTTCTATCTATTACCCAACAGGATTCAACGGAGGCGGCGACCCTGATCATGTATCCTTGCGCCTCAAATCCGATGGAACAATAGACATGACCAATGCAACCTGTGAAATGGGGCAAGGCTTTAAAAGCGTTGCTTGCCAAATGGTTGCAGAAGCATTAGGTGTTTCGGAAGAAGTAATAAACATTGACAATTCAAATACTGACACCTGTGCCTTCAGTATGGATACTGCCGGGAGCCGGTCCACCTATATTGTCGGTCTCGCCAGTATAAATGCTGCTCAGGATCTCATCAAGCAAATGAAAATGTACGCTGCTGCAATGTTGTCCTGTGATATTTCGGAACTGGAATATGCGGAAGGAAAAGTATTTAAAAAATCTAATACAAGCGAACAATTGACACTGGCAGAAATCGGAAGCGGTGCAACATACTCAGGAAAATTCTTAATGGGACATGATGGTTTTCTCCCACCGGTTGCACCCCCAAGAGAGCCTGGAACAGGCTTCACAGAACCAAGTCGATCCATGGCCTGGGGTGCCTCAGTTATTGATGTGGATGTAGATACCGAAACAGGTGTAGTTGAAGTAGTCAATCTATTCAATTGTTACGACATAGGAACTGTTATCAATCCTTTATCTGCAGAAGGGCAGGTAGACGGTGGCAACGTACAGGGTATTGGCATGGCACTTTTTGAGGATCTTTCTCCGGACTATCCTGTAAGTATCGAAAAATATACTTCTGACTTTACAGATTATATTATCCCCACATCAAAGGATATTCCTTTGAACAGTCAGATTGAGTTTTTTGAAAACTATGATCCATACGGTCCTTTCGGAGCAAAGGGCTGCGGAGAAATGGTAACCAATACACAGCCTCCGGCTATTATCAATGCCATCTATGATGCCGTTGGTGTATGGGTAGACAGTTTACCGGCTACTCCGGAAAAAATACTGAGATTACTTGCTGACAATAAAAAGTCAATATGATCTACCTTCTAAAAAAATGAAATGGCGATAAAAATATATCGCCATTTCATTTCTTATGAAACTATTAAATGGTTTCAGACATAGAAGCTGAATGGTATCGACCTATGATACCACCCATTTTTGAAATGCCTTCCTTCAGCTTTTCCTCATCAGCATTGGAAAAATTCAGGCGGAAGGCATTCTTTTTTTCTCCATTGGGATAAAATGGTTCTCCCGGTACAAAAGCGACATTTTCCTTGATGCATACTTCAAGCAATTCCCTTGATGACCATGATTCCGGCAGTTCTATCCACAAAAATAGACCGCCTTCCGGCATGGTATATTTTATATCGGCAGGAAAGCATTTTTTAATTGCAGACACCGCAATATCTCTTTTATTTCTGTAAGCCAAAATCAGTTTCCTTATATGTACTTCTATGTCGAATAATTCCAAATATTTACTGATTTGCCTCTGACTTAAATTCGAAGTATGCAAATCCGAACTTTGTTTCAAAAGAATGTACCGGTTCAATATCTCCTGAGAAGCCGAAATCCATCCCACACGAAGTCCGGGGCAGAAAATCTTTGAAAATGTCCCCAACGAGATAACCTGATTGTTTTTATCCCATTTTTTAAGAGAAGGAAAAATCTGATTATCAAAAACAATTTCTCCATAGGGATTATCCTCAATGACCGGAATATCATAACAGGATATCAAATCCATAAATCTCTTGCGCCTTTCTAACGACCACCGGCGGCCTGTCGGGTTCTGAAAATCCGGTATCACATAAATCATCCTGATATCAGGATGAGCTTTTAATGTTTCTTCCAAGTGACTTAAACTCATCCCTTCATCCTCAGTTAAAACACTTATAAATCTACATTCATATGTCCTGAAAGCATTAATAGCACCCAGATAAGTCGGACTCTCGCATACAATCAAGTCCCCTTTATCCAGAAAAAGCTTTCCGGACATATCCAATGCCTGCTGTGCCCCGTTTACGATTAACACATCATCCTTTGTTATCTGAGACTGAAACTTGCTGTTCATCCGATTTGCAATTTGCATTCTCAAAGGCTCAAAACCTTCCGTTGTACTGTACTGAAGCCCTTGGCTTCCGCTTTCCTTCAAAACATAATTAGCTGCCGTTAAAAACTCATTTACGGGAAATAACTCCGGATCCGGTAGTCCTCCTGCGAAAGAAATGACCTGCTTCTGTTCCGTCACTTTCAGAATCTCTCTGATTTCCGATGCTGTCATCTGATTCATACGATTCGCATATTTCACTTTGCCAACCCCCTTTTAAATTATTAATATATCGGATTACATATGGCCGAATCTTTATTAATTATCTTTTCCTGATTCTTTTTATTCTCTTCCTCTATTACATTTAGTAAAATCATCATGCCCTTTTCAATTTCCTTAACTGTGGGATAAGTAAAATTTAACCGGATATACTCATTACCTTTATTATTCAAAAAAAATACGGAGCCGGGCACAAAAATAACCCCTTTCTCTTTCGACTTCAGCAAAAGCGTATCGGCAGATATGTTTAAAGGTAATCTGCACCATATATACAGACCGCCTGAAGGCCTGACCCAACGAAGCCCTTTTATACGGCTGTTCTCCAGCTTTTTCAACATGGTGTCTCTTTTCTCCCGATAATACCTGCAGCTTTCATCGATATGCACCTGAAAACGTCCGCTTTTCAAAAATTCCGTCAGAAAAACCTGAGAAAAAGTGCTGGTATGCAAATCCTCCAATTGTTTTTTTACCGTCAATTGATGGATAATTTCCTTCGGTCCGCACATCCATCCGATACGAATCCCCGGGAATAATGTTTTGGAAAAGGTATTCAGATAAAGCACATGATCATACTGGTCTAATGCTTTCAGTGAAGGAAACGTATTTCCTTCATACCTTAATTCACCATAAGCATCATCCTCAATAATAGGCACTTGATTGGAATATGCAATATTCAAAAGCTTAATCCTTGATTTCAGATCCATGGTAGTGCCCGTGGGATTTTGAAAAGTTGGAATGACATAAATCAGCTTTGGCTTATGTTTTTTGATCAGAGTCTCCATAATATCCAATCGCATTCCTTTTTCTTCTACCGGAACACTTATGATTTTTACGCCGGCATTTGAAAAAATTTGTAATGCACCAATATATGTAGGTTCCTGAACGATAACTGTATCTCCTGCATTCAAAAGACATCTTGCAACAAGGTTCAGACCTTGTTGAGAACCTGAAAGGATCAACAACTCTTCCAACAGCGAATCAATTCCTTTTTCTTTTTGCATTTTCATTATAGTTTTTCTCAATTCAACACAGCCTTCAACAAGTGTATGCCCCAGAGCTCTTTTTTTCTTGTCAATATCGTAAGTAATATCCGGATAAAATTCATCCACCGGATATAGAGCCGGATCAGCCATACCCGTTGCAAAAGAAATTATGGGCTGATCTCCATTTACTCTTAACATTTCTATGATACGAATATCATTGAAACGACAAGCTTCGTCGCTAAGTAAATACTGCCATGTCAACCTATGTTCAGGTGGCCTTATGGATACCTCGGTTTTGCTTTCATATGGAACAACCATGGTTCCTTTTCCGATTCTGGAATGTACAAGACCTTCAGCTTTCAGCTCTCTATACGCATTGAGTATGGTGGACCGGTTCACTTCCAATTCCTCTGCCAATTTTCTTTCCGGAGGAAGAAGATACTCCGGCGGCAATGCTCCCGAAAAAATCATAGCTTTAATCTGATTTATTATCTGAATATAAAGGGGTATCCTGCTCTCTTTGTCCAATTGTATTTTCATATTTTCTCCTCTTTTGGTTTTTCAATAAACCATCCAATTTTTCTGTTAAAAACATCATATGCTTTTTTAAAAAAATTACAACCACCAATTGACATGAATTAACCCATCCAATTTTTGAATATTGGATGGGTTAATTCATCCATCGTAATTGTTTAAAATTTTATTGCAAATGCAACAAAACTATGGTAATATTTTCTTAATTCAATCAATAGGAGATCTTGTTTTATGAAAGATATTTTACGGGAAATTGGTATGATCGAAAGGTGTTTTGAATCTATTGCAAATATTGAATTTAAAGATTACGGGCTTGCTAAAAATCAGTATATCTATCTGGCAAGAATTTGTGAAAATCCGGGGATCATACAAGAAAGAGTAGCAGACATGTTAAAAGTGCACCGTTCAACAGCATCCCGGGCCATTGGAAAACTAAAAAAAGCCGGCTTTATCATCAAAAAATGTGATAAAAATAATAAAAAAATATTGAAACTGTATCCTACAGAGTCAGGGCTGAAAATGTATGCACTTCTGGAAAATGAAGAAGTTTATTCGGATAAAGTTGCTCTGCAGGGATTTACTTCCGAGGAAATAGAAAAATTACTAAACTTTCTGAAGCGAATACGGCAAAACATCGAGCCTGACTGGGAATTGGTAAAAAAAGGCGGCACAAGGGATTACTTAATCAGGTTACAGGGGACAGAGAACAGGTTAAAGGCGGATAAGAGATAAAAAATAAGAGATAAGAGTTAAGGTAGAAACTATGACTTAGTCATAGTTTCTGACAACCTATTATCCTTTATCTATTATCTTATTATTAACCTCTAACCTCTAAATTAATCTATACTCCATAATCCATACTCTATTCTTTTTTGGAGGGATCAAGTTATGAAAACAGAATTAAAAGCTGACTTATGCCTTGTTTTGGTTACTATGTTCTGGGGGATATCCTGTTTGTTAACGAAAGTTGGCTTAGGCGGGATCCAGGAGTTCAATCTTATTGCTTTAAGATTTATCATTGCATTCTTTGTATCTGCTTTGATTTTTAATAAGAAATTAAGAAATATAGACCTTCTTACTCTTAAATATTCTGCTATTACAGGAACACTATTGTTTTCTATCTTGGTTTTTATGACTTTTGGGGTGAAATATACCACTGTATCAAATGCAGGTTTTTTAACATGCTTAGAAGGTATATTTGTTCCCATTCTTCTATTTGTTTTTCTTAAACAAAAACAGGAACCTAAAGTTTGGGTCGCTATATCTCTTGCTTTTATAGGCGTTTATCTGCTTACCATTCAAAGTACCATTGCTTTTAATCTGGGGGATTTTTTCTGCATTTTATGTTCATTGGATTTTGCTGTTTTTATTTTGGTAACAGACAAACTTACAAAAAAGGTAGACTCTTTATCTTTAGGTATACTTCAATTAGGTTTTGTAGGCTTTTACAGCCTTATATTCTCTTTTGCTCTGGAATCACCAATACTGCCTACAACTACACAATCCTGGCTTGTGGTTTTAGCATTGAGCCTTCTTTGTTCGGCTTTTGGATTTATTACACAGCCAATTGCTCAGCAGCATACCAGTCCTACGCACACAGGTATTATTTTCTGTCTTGAGCCTGCTTTCGCGGCATTCTTTGCCTTTATCTTTCTCAAGGAAATACTATCTCCAAGAGGTTATTTCGGCGCATTCCTTCTACTATCAAGCATACTACTTGTTGAAGTAGATATACATAAATTGAATAAATTGAAAGCAAAAAAATGCTGAAACGGTAGGGACGGTTCTTTTTGTTTCACTAACCGAAACAAAAAGAACCGTCCCTACCGTTTTGATTTATTTATAGTAGCTCACGCCTGCCTCAAATATCTTCTGGTCCATATTGCCTTCTATATTCTTGTAAAGATACTTTCCTATTCTCTCAGAATGTGCCATTTTTCCTAATATACGACCATCCGGAGAGGTAATTCCTTCAACAGCACCAACAGAACCATTTGAGTTGAACCTTATATCAATGGTAGGATTACCTTCAAAATCTACATATCGTGTTGCAATCTGACCGTTTGCTTCCATATCTTCCAACAATTCTTTTGAACTGATGAATCGTCCTTCTCCATGTGATACAGGGATCATGTGTACATCTCCCGGGTTTACATTATTGAACCATGGAGATTTGACCGAAGTAACTTTCGTACGAACCAAGCAGGATACATGTCTTCCAATTCGATTATAAGTGAGAGTGGGATCATCCTCTTTAATATCTCTTATTTCACCATAGGGCAGCAGACCTAATTTTATTAGGGCTTGAAAACCATTGCAGACTCCTAATATCAGACCATCCCTGTTATCGATCAACTCCATAACCGCATCTGAAACACTGGGGTTTCTGAAAACTGAGGTTATGAATTTTGCAGCACCTTCCGGTTCATCTCCTCCGCTGAAGCCCCCCGGTATCATGATGATCTGAGAGGATTTGATACTTTTTACCAATGTCTCGATGGATTCTTCGATGGCATTGGGCGTCAAGTTTCTGAACATCAGTGTTTTGACATCTGCTCCGGCTTTTTCAAATACAAGCTTTGAATCTACTTCACAGTTGGATCCCGGGAAGAATGGGATCAATACTTTTGGCTTCGCAAAATGTGTTTTAGCTTTTTGATGATTCCTGCTTTTATATATTTTGTCTTCGATTTTTTCTTTTTCAGTTTCTTGACCTTCTAAACCTGATGCAGCCAAATCACTATCTCTCGTAGGGAATATTTGTTCCAATGGAGCAGCCCATTTTCTATAAAGCAAATCCAGCTCCATCTTCTCTCCGGCAACACTTATGGTTTTCTCCGAAACGGTCTTTCCGATCGCTCTATGGTTGATACTTTTCAACAGTTGAAATACATTTTCTTTTTCATCGATTTCCAAAATAATGGATCCATATGCCGGTTCAAAGAGCTCTTCTTTTAATAGCCCCTCGATCTTGACTCCAATCTTATTCCCCATGCTCATTTTAGTTACAGCAGCCGCTATTCCGCCATAACCCACTGTTTTAGCAGACAGCACCTTGCCTTCTTTTATCAATTGATGGATTCTCTGCATATTCGACCTAAAGGTTTCAAAGTCGATGATCTCGTTTTCATCTCTGCCGCAATAAACATAAACGATTAAGCTGTTTTCCTTTTTAAATTCAGGAGAAATTATATTTTTTACACAAGTTGTACCAACCGCAAATGAGATAAGCGTAGGCGGTACATTTAAATCCATAAAAGTACCGGACATACTATCTTTTCCGCCAATAGCAGGAATCTGCAATTCCTTCTGGGCTTGAAATGCCCCTAATAAGGCTGCCAATGGTTTTCCCCACTTTTCGGGATTCTCTCCCAATTTTTCAAAGTATTCCTGAAAACTCAGTCTGCATTCGGAATAATCGCCGCCCATTGCAGTTATTTTCGCTGCCGAATCTATGACTGCATAAAGAGCGCCGTGGTATGGGCTCCATTTTGATATTTTTGGGTCATATCCATAAGTCATCAAAGTGGCTGTTTCAGTATCAGCCTCCAATACCGGAAGTTTTGCAGCCATGCCTTCGGCAGGTGTCAGTTGATATTTACCACCTAAAGGCATAAGCACCGTTTTAGCACCTATGGTGCTGTCAAACCGCTCAACCAATCCTTTTTGGCTTGCAATATTCAAATCCTGGACTTCTTCCAGCCATAAATCCTTGACTTTTCCTGGTCGTTTTTTGTGTTTATTAAAGTAGTTTTCATCATCCAAAGGCATGGTAACCGTTGCTTTCGTTTTTTGGCTGACACCATTGGTATCGAGAAAATCTCGTTTAAGGTCTAATATATATTTATTTTTCCATTTCATTTTAAATCGGCCGTCATCTGTTACTCTTGCAACAGAAACCGCCTCCAAATTCTCTTCATCTGCATATTTAATAAATTGAAGGACATCTTTTTCTGATACCACTACTGCCATCCTCTCCTGAGATTCGGAAATCGCTAATTCAGTGCCGTCAAGCCCTTCATATTTTTTGGGAACCAAATCCAGATCGACTTCTATACTATCAGCCAACTCGCCAATGGCTACAGATACACCACCTGCACCGAAGTCATTACATCGTTTTATTAGAGTCGAAACTTCTTTTCTTCTGAAAAGCCTCTGAATATTTCTTTCAGTAGGAGGATTGCCTTTTTGAACTTCTGCACCACAGGATAATATCGATTCTTCGGTATGTTCCTTGGAAGAACCTGTTGCACCGCCACATCCATCTCTCCCGGTCCTTCCCCCTACCAATACGATATGATCTCCTTTTTCAGGTTTTTTTCTTATGACATTTTCTTTAGGCGCAGCACCTATAACA
Source organism: Anaerovorax odorimutans (assembly GCA_016841185.1). Lineage (GTDB taxonomy): Bacteria > Bacillota > Clostridia > Peptostreptococcales > JAAYPU01 > JAENZQ01. Next base: position 15,932 of record JAENZQ010000032.1, on the reverse strand, counting down.
GCACCCACTTCCATTCTTTTGGCAATAAATCCTTCATCATATATCTCCGCCACCTGCCCTGTAGACAGACCTATTTGATTGCCATAGGAACTGTATCCTTGAGCAGCTTCTATGGTGATTTTTTTCTGTGGAAGTTTGCCGGGCAAAGTATTTTCTATTTTTGCTCGCGGATCACCGCTCCCTGTTACACGCATGGCCTGATATACATAAGATCGTCCTGAAAGTGGATCTCGAATAGCGCCGCCAAGACAAGTAGCTGCTCCGCCAAAGGGCTCTATTTCAGTAGGATGATTATGTGTTTCATTTTTAAACATAACCAGCCAGTCTTCTTCTTTTCCGGAAACATCTGCTTTGACTCGAATGCTGCAGGCATTTATTTCCTCAGATTCATCTAAATCCTCCAACTTACCTTTCATCTTCAGATGTTTCATTCCAATAACTGCCATATCCATAAGAGATATAGGCTTTTTCTTGTCTTTGTAAACATCTTTCCTTACGGTGATGTAGTCAGAAAAAGTATTCTCTAAGGCTTCTTTATATTTGCCTTCTTCAAATGCTACCTCTGTTATTTCTGTCAAGAATGTAGTATGTCGGCAATGATCAGACCAATAAGTATCCAACACTCTGATTTCCGTAACAGTCGGATCTCTTTTCTCCTCATTTTTAAAGAAGTTTCTGATAAATATCAAATCTTCTTTGCTCATCGCCAGTTGCATTTTTTCACTCATTTTTTCCAATTGGGATTCATCCATAAGAGTAAACCCATGGATAACCGAAACATCTGAAGGGCTTTCTAATTCCAACGCCAAACTTTGAGGCTTTTCAAGCTCTGCTTCGTGTGAATCCACCGGATTTATACAATAATGCTTTATTCCTTCAAATTCTTCATCGGATATATTCCCTATCAATACAATCAATTTAGCCGATCTTACTACAGGTTTATCTTTTTTGCTGATGATCTGAACACATTGGGCTGCCGAATCCGCCCGTTGATCATATTGTCCCGGAAGATAGGCCATGGCAAAGTAGCGGCAGTCCTCAGGTAAATCGATATGCTCATCATAAGCTATGTCCACATTGGGTTCTGCAAAAACTGAATATTTTGCCTTCTTATAAGTCTCTTTATCTATCCCTTCTACATCATATCGATTAATAATTCTAACTGATTTCAGTCCTTTAGGTTTGATTGTTTCTGTCAGATCATGATATAAGCCTTGAGCTTCTATATCAAATCCTTCTTTTTTCTCAACATATATTCTTTTAACTTGGCTCATATTACAACCTCCAAAATGTAAGTGTTTAAAGCAGAGTATGGAGTATAGATTAAATTAGGGTTTAGAGGTTAGAGGTTAATAATAAGATAATAGATAAAGGATAATAGATAATAGTTGTTGTCAGAAACTATGACAAAGTCATAGTTTCTACCTTAATTATTCATTATTCATCTCTGTTCTCTGTCCTCTAATAATTGAGGTTTTGGTACAAAACCTTTTCTTAATTGTTATCTCTTATTTTTTATCTCTTATCTGCTATTTATTATCTCTTATCTCCTTTAATCTGTTTCCTGTTCCGAATCTTCCGTTACGAGCATTCCCTGCTCTTTAAGGTATGCTTCCAGTTTTGCTTTTTTATTCATTACATTCTCATAGTACCTAAGGGAATAATTTCCTCTATTCACCCGAGTGATTCCCTGATTATACGCTGTCAATCCCAGCTTCACACTGCCTTCATACATATCGATTTTATCTTTAAGATATCGAACCCCAAAGTCTACGTTGATTTCCGGATCATAAAGCATTTGAGGGGTAAGATCATATATTTTTCCGGTACTGTCCATTATTTGCATGAGGCCGATGGCACCTTTGTAATAACAATTAGGGTTAAAGTTACTTTCCTGCCACATAGTGGCAAATACCAACAATTCATCCATTTCATAAATCTTGCTTTTGTTTTTCAGAAGCATGATGATATCCAATGCTTCCGATTCACTGAGATTCTTATTGATCTTCATGGTGTATTCGGCTAAAACCTTATAATATGAAAAGGCATCTTCATCAAAGGTACTTTTTGCTGTTTGCCCTTCAATGGTCGAAATATAAATTTCCATGTATTGATTATAATACATATCCCAACCTAAATAATCATGAATAACCGAATAAGTAAGGGGAATATAAGTAATGTAGTTATAATCAAAAACTTGATAAGTATCAGAATCGTATTCCTTACCAAAAATATTTACCTCATTGCCGGATGGGCTTACCTGGACGGTTTTCCATTCATGCTTTATCCACTTTTCTTCATAATTTTTCAACGAAGGGTCTTTGGGAATTATTGAAATGGCTTTTTCCTTTTCATCCCATTCAATCTCAAACCCTGAAATCTTACCGATTTCTACCGTCAAAGGCATGTACACGATATCCTTATATTCAAAAAACGGATACAGGGAATAGTTATTGACCAGTTTCTCTCCATTAATATAAATACCTTTATTGTACACTTCAACTTTTTCTTTGTCTTCAGTTTTTGCATATGCAATAGATGTCAAGGAGATTACGGCAATCAAAAAAAATGATATAATCTTTTTAAACATACTTTTTCTCCTTTGCAGTATTGTTTAAACAAAATTATACCATTATTTTCCCAGTTTTATAAGTGATTTCTTTTTACAAATTATTCCTCTATTGCTTTTATTGCTCCCATCGGGCAAAACCTGATACACTTTCCGCATTGAATACATTTATCCTGATCTATTATCGGCAATCCAGCAAGAAAATATTTTTGCTTGATCGCTTTTTCTGAACATACACGAATAGAAGGGCAGGGATGATTTGCAGGGCATATATTTTCGTCAATGGTCATGCGGACACTTTTCTTCATAAAGTTGCCTCCTTTTTGATATGCTAACATGTTGTTACCCTGTTAAAAACCCTTTAAACATCTTCTTTAGGATCTTCGTGCTCCATTTTTTGCTTTTCAGCAACTTCTTCCATATGTTTAACCGTTTTATCCGCTTTTCTGTAAGCGATAAATAAAATAAGAACGATAAATCCCCATAATATCATTTTTCCCATTTTATACATCTCCTTTTAAAGTTCTTTTTACTGCATCCTTCCAGCCTGAATAAAGCCTCTTCCTTTCATCATCCGTCATCTGAGGAGAAAATATCTTTTCCGTTTTACGTTTTGATATAATATCACCTTGATTTACCCATACACCTACAGCCATACCTGCCATGAAAGCCGCACCTAAAGCAGTTGTTTCCAACACCATTGGTCTTTCTACACTTACATTTAGAATATCCGATTGAAACTGCATCATGAAATCGTTTCCTGCTGCCCCTCCATCTACTTTAAGAGACTTTAAACGAAATCCGGAATCACTTTCCATGGCTTCTAAGACATCTTTTGTCTGATAGGCGATAGATTCTAAAGCTGCACGGATGATATGGGCTCTTCCGGTGCCCCTCGTTAATCCATGAATGCTGCCTCTACAGCCCATATCCCAGTATGGAGCTCCTAAACCAACAAAAGCAGGAACAATATATACCCCACCAGTATCAGAAACCGAACAAGCCAATTTCCCGCTTTCCTCAGCAGTATCAATAAGATTCAACTCATCCCTCAGCCATTGTACAACGGCACCTGCTACAAAAATACTTCCTTCAAGGGCATATTGTATTTTATTCTCTATTCCCCAGGCAATCGTAGAAATAAGTCCATTATGTGACCTGACCAATTTGTCTCCTGTATTCATAAGCATAAAACAGCCTGTCCCGTAAGTATTTTTAACCATTCCTTTATCAAAGCAAGCCTGACCGAACAAAGCAGCCTGCTGGTCTCCTACGACTCCTGCTATGGGTATTTCCCTCCCATCAAAAACAGAATCGGCAGTATGCCCAAACAGCCCACTGGAAGGCTTGACTTCCGGCAGAATAGTATCAGGGATATCCAGGGCATCCAATATTTTTGAATCCCAACAAAGCTCCTTTATATTATAAAGCATGGTACGTGATGCATTAGAAAAATCAGTTGCATGGATCTCTCCATTTGTCAGGTTCCATATAAGCCATGAATCTATAGTTCCGAATAATAAGTCTCCTTTTTCAGCCTTTTCTCTTGCTTTCGGAATCTCGTCCAGCAGCCATTTTATTTTACTTGCGGAAAAATAGGCATCTACCATCAACCCTGTATTTTCATAGATATAATCCTTCAGGTTGCTGTTTCTAATTTCCTCACATATTTCAGCAGTACGCCTGCATTGCCACACAATAGCATTGGCAATAGGTTTACCCGTATGCTTATCCCACAAAACCGTTGTTTCTCTTTGATTCGTTATTCCAATTCCTTTAATATCTCGGGGGGATATCTGACTTTTTGCAATCACTTGCCATATAGTTGATAGTTGAGTTTCCCATATTTCTTCAGGGTTTTGCTCAACCCAACCCGGCTTAGGATATATCTGGGTCAATTCTTTCCGTGAAATAGAAACAACATCGCCATTTTTATCAAATATAATAGATCTTGAGCTGGTTGTCCCCTGGTCTAAAGCAAGTATATATTCCAACCTAACACCTCCTTTTATCGGTTTATACGGCTTGCCCCTGTTCTCAAGAGGTTAGTGGCAATAATAAGATAATAGATAAAAGATGACATGGAAGCAGAATATGGATTAAATTAGAGGTTAGAGGTTAAAGGTTAGAGGTTAGGGATGGACAGAAATTTTCTAAAGAAAATTTCTACCTTCAATCTTAAATCTTAAATCATAAATCTTAAATCTGTTATCTCTTATCTTCTGAAGGGTTTGAGAACAAACCCCACCATAATTGTCAATTATCAATTCTCCATTATCAATTTCTGATCTTCTGCCCTTCTCATAGGCTCCTCGCGATGACAAGATGAAGGCTTTGCACAAAGCCACCCTTAACTCTTATCTCTTATTTATTATCTTTTATCTGTCTTTATCTGTCACACGCCACCTGTCCTCAATTGTGATTGACAACCCTAAGTTATTATGCTTGACTTTTATTATACCATCTAAACGTTATGGAAGAAAATCGTAAGAAATTCTTAAGATTTTCATTGTATAAATTGTAAAAAATGTTTCGTAAAATGATCCTACTATAATAAAGGCAGGTGATATTTTATGAAATTCTATGGAATGAAGGGAATAGGATATGGATAAATTAAATGTTTTGATATGTGATGATGATAAAACCATCGTAGATGCTATTGAGATCTACCTAAAGCAGGAAAACTATCATGTATTTAAAGCCTACAACGGCATACAGGTGCTTGAAGCTTTAGAAAAACAGGAAATTCATCTTATCATTTTGGATATTATGATGCCGGAACTGGATGGCTTGAAAACAACTCTTAAAATAAGAGAAGAAAAAAATATTCCTATCATATTGGTATCGGCAAAATCAGAAGATACAGACAAAATCATCGGACTAAATTTTGGAGCTGATGATTATGTCACTAAACCTTTTAATCCATTAGAACTTTTAGCACGAGTCAAATCCCAAATGCGTCGATACACATCTTTGGGGAGTATCGTTAATAAAAACGACGTACTACAAACCGATAGTTTAGAGCTGGACCAGAATACCAAAGAAGTCCGGGTAGACGGTGAGTTGATTCGGCTTACAGCCACGGAATATGGCATTATGCACCTTCTAATGGAAAATATGGGGAGAGTTTTCTCCATAGAAGAAATCTATGAAAGAGTATGGAAAGAACCTTCCTATTCTGCAGAAAATACTGTCTCTGTTCATATCCGTCGTATTCGAGAAAAAATAGAAATCAATCCGAGGGAACCAAAATATTTAAAGGTGGTGTGGGGCATTGGATACAAAATTGAAAAATATTAAATATTCTTTAGCAGTAAAAGCTATTGTCTTTATTATTATGCTGGCAAGTATTCTTGCTTTTGCAGGTACCTGCATTTTTTACGGCTATTATTATGATGAGCTGAATAATAAAACCTATTATTATTCCACTGAATTTCAATGGGACTATGCACATCTGGTGCATAATGCCGTTGAACTGGCTACGCAATTAAAAAATGAAGACCATATAAAAGCTTCCGGTCAAGACAATGAATCCATTAGGGAAAAAATAGACCGATTGGATCGAATAATGGATCATCTTTCAGAAACCGTTAATTTTAAATATTATATAAGAAATACTAAAACCGAAGAATTTTTCAGCAATCTAAGCGCCACCGAAGAGGAAGATGCCATCGCATTATTGAAAGAGCAACCCTCCGGTGTACATTTCGACAGGCTCCATACGGTTGATAGCTTCCCTATGAACAGGGATATCCAGGAGATGTTAGACAATACCCCTTATGAAGTATATGCAGCTGTTGTAGAACCCTTGCAGCCCGGAGATGAATTTTATACCGATTATGTAACATACACAAAAGTAAATGCCTTAGCTCATTACATCCCTCCGGCTATTATTTCTTCACTGTTATTGCTAACCCTGTCCTTTACCTATCTTTGCATCGTATCAGGACGCAAAGAAAAAAACGGAGAGATACAGCTTACTTTTATAGACAGGCTCTATACGGATATTCATTTACTTCTGGTTTTTATTGCCGCTTTATTCTCAATAATGCTTGTAAGAGAGTTCTCCTATCTTGAAGACAAATTCTTTATTTTCACAGGTTCTGCGGTTTTAGCTATTGATGCTGTCATAGGGCTATCCTTCATCTTTTCTATGATCAGGCAAATAAAGAGCAGGCAGCTCTTAAAAAATTCTATGATTTATCAACTTTTAACAGCTTTAAGGAATTGGCTGAAGGTATTATTCAACGGCAAACTTTTCAAACCTATTGTTATCATCCTTTTGATAGCTTACGGCGGGGTAAATGGTATTTTATTCAGTGTGTTTGCCAATTACTATGGCGGCGGAGCTCGATTTATTTCAGCTGTCATGCTGCTGGCGCTTAATATCTTTGTTGTATACTTCACTGCAAAATCTCTCTTTTCTTTGTCTCATATTATGAACACCACAAAGGAAATATCTGCAGGCAACTTAAACCATGTATCAGATACTTCAAAAGTTTCCCCTGTCTTTTCCGGGTTCTTTGAAGATATCCTAAATATCCAGGCAGGGCTGAAAAAAGCAGTAATGGAAGCGGTAAAAGGAGAAAGAATGAAGGCTGATTTGATCACCAATGTCTCTCATGACTTGAAAACGCCTCTTACTTCCATCATTACCTACGTGGATCTATTAAAAAAGGAAGACTTAAATAATGAAAAAGCAGATGAATTTGTAGGTGTTCTGGAGGAGAAATCCTCAAGACTTAAACAGCTTATTGAAGATTTGGTGGAAGCCAGCAAAGCCTCCAGCGGAAATCTTCGAGTAGAACCGGAAAAAATAGATTTACATGAATTGGTACTGCAGGCATATGGCGAATACGAAGAGAAATTTCACAGTGTAGGATTGAATGTACGTATTTCGGAATGTGAAGAGCGTGTCTTCATATATGCTGATGGAAAGTATATGTGGCGTATTGTTGAAAACCTGATGTCAAATGTTATCAAATATTCATTGAATCATTCAAGAGTCTATATCGATATCAAAAAATCCTATAACTATGGGCAGCTGACCATCAAGAATATCTCAGCAGCTCCATTGGATATTTCTCCGGAACAATTGACCCAGCGGTTTGTTAGGGGGGATACCGCCAGGACAACCGAAGGCTCCGGCTTAGGCCTGTCTATAGCTGAAAGCCTTACAAGACTTCAAAGCGGAGAATTCAACATTCAAATTGATGGAGATCTGTTTAAAACGATCCTTGAGATACCCTTGTGGAAGAATACCGACTAGATCATTACAGTATAAACAATATATGCAAGGAGACGGTCATTCGACCGTCTTTTATTCCTAAAAAAGTTTATTTGACAAAGCCACCATCTATTGCTATTATTTGAATTAACGAAAATTCAGAAAAATTACGAAAATTGGGTAACGGTACTGCTATGGATAAAGATTATAATAAAATCATGAAAAATTTTAGTTATATTGACTCCATTATCATCGTAGACAACACAGGCAAAATTGTGTCTCAGTTCAGATATAATCCTAGATTCTCTACAATTGAAAATGAGCAAGATAACCGATATGCTATTGGAAAAAACATTCTTGAACTGATTCCGGACATCTCCCCTGAAACCAGCACACTTCTAAGAACCATCAATACCGGGGAAACGGTCTATATGGATAAGCAAGTAGTTTGGGATCACAGAGGAAGAAAGCTGGTCAGTGCGACACTAAATATTCCTATATTATCAAGGGGAAAAATAATAGGTGCTTTAGAAATCTCCAAAGACCTGACACAAATCGATCAAGTTGATGAAATATATAAGCATACGCCCGAGTATAAAACAAGCTCTAAACTAACGGCTAAATATACATTGGATAACATCATTACCGAAAACCAGTCAATCAAGGATTTAAAGGAAACAGTAAAAAGAATATGCAACACAAATTCTACTGTAATGGTTTATGGTGAAACAGGAACAGGCAAAGAATTATTTGTGCAATCCATACATAATGAAAGCTACAGAAAATACAAAAAGTTCATACCGGTTAATTGTGCAGCTATTCCTGAAAATCTACTGGAAAGCATGCTGTTTGGTACGGAAAAAGGTAGTTTCACAGGAGCTGAGACAAAACAAGGACTGTTTGAAAAAGCAAATGGCGGGACTCTATATCTGGATGAAATAAATTCTATGGATAAAAACCTGCAGGCAAAGTTACTCAGGGCCATTCAAGAAAAAATCATTTACAGAGTCGGCGGTCAAGATCCCATTGAAATCGACGTAAGAATAATTGCTTCATCCAACATTTCCCCTCAGGATTTACTGAATAGAAACACTTTAAGAAAAGATCTGTTCTACAGATTAAATGTGATTCAATTGGTCATTCCAGCTTTAAAGGACCGAAAAGAAGATATCCCGATCCTTACACGTTACTTTATAGATAAATATAACAGCACATTGGATAAAGAAGTAAAAGATGCGGACGACGAAGTTATGGCATTTTTTTTAAAATACAGCTGGCCGGGGAATGTACGGGAATTGGAACATTTGATAGAAGGCGGTATGAATACAACGATAGATGATAAAATAACCATCCACTCCCTTCCTGTTTATTTGAGCAGTATGGATAGGTTCAAAGAAGAATCGCCGTCAATAGAAGTCAAATCATTAAAAGAATCAGTAGAGGAATTTGAAAAAAGAATTATTCTGGATACTGTTAAAACAACAAAAAGAAACATGTCTGAAGTAGCCAGAAAACTGAAGGTCCCTATCACAACACTACAGTATAAATTAAAAAAGTATAATATACAGATTTGAGGTTTACGATTTTTCGTAAACCTTTTTTATTGCCCGATATGCCTTTTATCAAAAGTCCTCAAATTCCAATAGGTGTATCAATGATATTTTTTGGCATGCATTATGCTAATAGTATAAAACGCCGGCAAAATAAATCAATAGGAGGAGCATCATGAAAATAGGAATTATAGGCTCCGGGAACGGAGGAACAACTCTGGCATATGATATCGCCTCAAAAGGCCACGAAGTAATGATTTCAGACCTTCCTCAATTTCTGGATAATGTGAAAGGAATCAAAAATAATGGCGGTATCACAGCTAAAATCAAAGATTCCGGTAATGAAGACTTTGTGAAGGTGTCTACAAGTGAAAACATCAAAGATGTTTTGGCATTTTCTCATTTGATTTTTATTTCAACTCCCGCTTACGGGACCAAACCCATTGCAGCAGAGTGCAAACCTTACATTACTGAAAAACACAAAATTATTTTATGCCCGGGTACCATAGGTGGTGCTTTTGAATTTAAAAAGGAAATCGGGTATGATTATCCGGATGATAGAGTACAAGTCAGTGAAACATCCACACTTCCCTATGCGACAAGATTAAATAAACCTGGATGCATAGAAATACATCACTTTGTAAAAAAACTGTACTTTTCTACACTTCCATCCAGCAAAACAGAAGAAAACCTAAAGCTGGTAAGTGATTTATTCCCTGCTTTTACACCTGCGGAAAATGTCATGTTCACCAGCCTGGAATGCGGCAATCCCGTTATTCATCCGGCAGTCGTGATTCTTAATGCAGGCCTGATCGAAAGGACAAACGGGAACTTCAGATTTTATGCTGACGGCATCACTAAATCCGTCGGACATTTAATCAAAGCAATTGATGATGAAAGAATCAAACTGGGTAAGATACTTGGATTGACTATTTTATCTGAACCTGAAATCGGCGTAGCAGAAGGATATATGAAAAAAGCCAATTACCTGGACGGTTATAATGAAAGTGAAGCTTTCAAAGATATCATGGCATCTCCCACACTGGATAACCGATTCATGGATGAGGATGTTGGCTATGGTTTGGTATTCTGGTCATCTCTTGGAAAATTATTGAATGTTGAGACACCTGTTACAGATTCATTGATCAATATTGCATCCATACTAATCAAAAAAGACTTCAAGGAGATGGATCTGAGAAGTGTAAGTAAGCTTGGTCTGACCACTGAAATCATTCACAATCTGTGATTACTAAAACTTAAAGGAGAGATTAGGAATGGAAAGAGACCTGTATGGATCTTTGATAAAGACTCTTAATGAAGATGAACTGATAGACTTGACAAAAAAATTGATTTCGATCCCCAGCTATCATGGCCTTCCGGACATAGAAAAAGAAATTGGTGAATATATCTACCATTTTTTCAAAAACGATCATATGGAGCCGGAACTGGTAAAAGTAAAGGGAAACCGGTCAAACGTCATCTGTGGCTATGGTGAGGATCAAAATCTATCTAAAACGCTGATGTTAAATGGCCATTTGGATACAGTAGATGTAAAAAATATGATCATCGATCCCTTCAGCGGGCATATAGAAAACGGATGTATTTTCGGGCGGGGTGCCGTAGATATGAAAAGTGCGGTAGCAGCAATGATGATGGCGGTCCTTCTGGTGAAAAGAGCAAATATCAAACTATCCGGCAAAGTATATTTCGCCGGCGTAATAGATGAGGAACGTGGAGCAGAAGGAACAAGACATATATTGAAAAACGGACCCATTACAAAATATGGCATTGTAGGTGAACCCTCCAATCTGGAAATCCAAAACGGACACCGCGGTCTTGAATGGATACGTATTATCGTACAAGGCAAATATTCACACGGCGGCACCCCTAAGGATGGCATCAATGCAATAGAAAAAATGAATCGCGTTATAACTGAAATACAGAATAATCTATTGCCTTTGGTAAAGGAACGAAAACATCCTATAGCCGGTCCTGCTAATTTTAATCTGGGAACCATAAAAGGAGGCACTCAGCCCAGTACCGTTCCCGGAGAATGCATCCTGGAAATTGACAGAAGATATATTCCCGGCGAAACAAGGGAATCTGTCATAAATGAACTGAATGACATTTTTAGAAAAATATCTGAAGATGATCCTTCGTTCAATGCCAAGGCAGAAATCATGTCCACCAAGGAAAGTACAAATATCGGCTATCCTCCTCTGGCCTGCGAACCAGACTCAAATATTGTTTTATCACTAAAGGATGCCTTAAAATATAATGCTCTAAAGGCGAAACTTTCTTATTTCCCTGCTTGGTCCGACGGGTCTTTGTTAAATTATAAAGGCGTTGAAGCTGTTGTCTTCGGACCCGGATATCTTTCTTCTGCCCATTCAGATAAAGAATACTGTCCGGTAGCAGATATCATAAACGCATGCAAAATATATCTCTATACTATACTGAACATCTGCAAATAAATGCGGAGGTATTATGAATATGGATATAAGCAAAATTTACAATGAACTGAATAAAAAAATCATTGCAAAAGATGTCATTGATCTGACACGTGCCCTTATCAGAATTCCCAGTCATGAATATGTTGACGGAAGGGAAAAAGAAGTTGGGCTGTTTGTTTATGATTATTTGAAAGCAAACGATATTGAAACGGAACTCATCCCTATCATAGGCAAGCGGGCCAACGTCTACGGATATATCAGAGGAAATGGCCAAGGCAAAAATCTATTACTGAACGGTCATCTGGATACTGTTCCTCCTTTTGAAATGAACTTCGATCCTTACGAAGGCATCATTGAAAACGGTTATATCCTTGGGAGAGGCGCAGGCGATATGAAAGGTCCTATAGCGGCTATGTTGTATGCCATGAAAATCATCAATGACTCAGGAATAAAACTGAAAGGTGATGTCATGTTTACAGGCGTTATTGGAGAAGAAAGAAGAAGCGAGGGAACAGAATATCTGGTTAGATCCGGCATCAAGGCAGACGGTGCCATCGTTGGAGAACCGTCCAGTTATGAATATGCTATCGGTCATAGAGGATTGGAATCTTTGGAACTGGTCATACGAGGCAAGTCCGCCCACGGAGGAATGCCTCATTTAGGCATCAATGCCATAGAAAAAGCAGCTGTTTTGATTTATGCCATCAAAGAACAGCTCATCCCAAAACTCAATGAACGTTACAGCTATAAAATGGGGCAGTCCACCCTGAATCTGGCAGTCATAAACGGCGGAAAGCAGACTTGTATCGTACCTGACGAAGTGAGAATCAAACTAGACAGGAGATATATCTCAGGAGAAAGTGTCGACAGTGTAATAGCCGAATTCAATGAGATCATCAATAATATAAAAGAAAAAGACCCTGAATTTGATGCGGAAGTTATCAGGCTAACAGATTATTTGGAACATCCCCCTTTAGATACGGATGAAAATGCAGTTATCGTTCAAAGTGTGAAAGAAGCAGTCAACTACATAACCGGAAAAGAAGCAGGATTGACAAATAAACGCGGGTGGACAGATGCCGGCCTTATTTCGAAAATGGCAGGCATTCCAACTATTATTTACGGGCCGGGAAACATCGCCTTTTCCCATACAAAACATGAAAAGATTTTGATTGATGACTTGATAACGGGAGTTAAAACTTATTTGTACAGTATTTTAAAATTCTGCGAAATAGAATTTGACCACTTCAGTATTTAAATCCTTCTAAATAGAATTAGGAAGAGAGGTATTTATATGAATAAAAAGTTTAAAGTTCCACATACGTATGTCATAATATTCTGTATTATTCTTATTGCGGCAGCTGCTACATACCTGGTACCTGCAGGACAATTCGACAGAATACCTGACCCTACAGGAAGTACAAGTAAAGAAATCGTTGATCCTGATTCTTACCGAAATGTTGAGCAGAACCCTATAAAACCCTTAGATATTATTCGAGCCATACCCGCAGGGATGAATAGTTCAGCCTGGATCATTTTTCTGATTTTTATAATAGGCGGGTCTTTTGGAATGATCAATGGCACCGGTGCAATAGAGGCTGGCATTGGCAGAATGGTTTCTAAATTTGAGGGAAAAGAAAAAATCCTAATCCCTGTTACGATCCTGATATTTTCATTAGGCGGTGCAACGTTTGGTATGGCAGAATCCACCTTGGTTTTTATTCCGATGGGAATTGTCCTGGCGAGATCCATGGGATTTGATGCTTTAGTTGGTATGTCCATGGTTTCGATAGGTGCAGCAGTAGGTTTTTCAGGTGGTGCTTTAAATCCATTTACCGTCGGAGTCGCTCAAGGATTAGCAGGCTTACCTTTGTTCTCAGGATTAGGATTCAGAGTTGCAGGGCACATCTTATTCTACATCGCAGCTGTTATCTTTATTACCCGGTATGCTTTGAAAGTAAAGAAAAATCCGGAAACCAGTATCATATACGATTTGGAAAAACAAAATAAGGAAGAAATGGCATTAAGTGAAATACCGGAATTCACTACGAAAAGGAAGCTTGTCATGGTAGTCGTTGTCATCGGCTTTGGCTTTATCGTCTATGGTGTATCTCATGGATGGAGTACAAGTACGGATTTGAATGCCATATTCCTGACAATGGGTATTGTAGCCGGTCTTGTAGGTGGAAACGGGCCAAGCAAAATAGCACAAGATTTTGTTAACGGTGCCAAGGCTTTGACCTTTGGGGCATTGGTTGTCGGGCTTTCCAAGGCCATCGTAGTGGTCCTTGAGAGCGGAATGGTCATCGATACGATCATTCAAGGTGGTGCCGTCTTACTGGGTAGTCTTCCTAAACAGCTGTCCGCTGTAGGGATATATGTTTTTCAGGTTATCTTCAATTTTTTCGTTAATTCCGGAAGCGGCCAGGCAGCAACAACAATTCCAATCATGTCTTCTTTAGGAGACTTATTGGGAATCACAAGGCAAACCATCGTCCTGGCTTACCAATATGGCGACGGACTGACCAATTCATTGTATCCCACATCGGCGGTACTGATGGGTGGGTTGAGTTTAGCTAAAATCCCCTATGAAAAATGGTTTAAATATATCCTGCCATTGATGGGTGTTTTCCTACTGATAGCATTTGCTATGGTCATGATTGCAACGGCCATAAATTTAGGGCCATTTTAGACATAATATAATCCCAACAAGGAGACGGTTTATGGGGCAATTATCCCATAAACCGTCTCCTTATATTTTAATGTTCTTTATTTGAGATAATCGGTTATTTTGATAATTTCACCATTTTGAATATAGACGCGGGGGACACGCCTTCCAATCATGCAAATAATCTCATAATTTATGGTACCGATTTTTTCAGCAATTTCTTCTACATTCAGTGTACTATCTCCGTCCGTTCCAAACAGGGTTACTTCATCTCCCGCCTCAATATCGTCAATAGACGATACATCAATCATGCATTGGTCCATACATATGGTCCCCACCACCGGAACCCGTTTTCCCCTCACCAGAGCCTCTCCTTTATCGCTCAAAAGCCTGGTATATCCGTCTGCATAGCCAATGGGGATTGTTGCGATTTTATCTCCTTTTTTCCCTCTATATTTCAACCCGTAACTGATGCCTCCGTCTTCATTTAAAGTTTTTACATGAGATATTCTTGTCTTAAGTGACATGACAGGTTTCAGATCTAATACACTATGATCTACTTCCCTGGAAGGATACAGTCCATATAAAATAATGCCCGGTCGAACCATATCCAAGTTCATATCAGGAAGATCCATGGCTCCGGCACTATTGGATATATGACGAATGGGGATTTTGATGTTCTCTTCTTCCAATTTCTCAGTAAATTCAATAAATTTTCGGTACTGCATTTCCGAAAAACTTTTATCCTTTTCATCAGCAACAGCAAAATGCGAAAAAATTCCGTTTATCTTAACATTAGGAAGCTGATTGATTTTTTTGATTTCGTTTATGGCTGTCTCATCTGGCATATATCCGATTCTGTTCATACCACTGTCGATTTTTATATGAAAACTGATACCCATTCCTATTTTTTCAGCAATGCGGGCATATTTTTCAGCCTGCTCATAGGAATAAATGGTTTGAATAATACCATAACGTATAGCATCTTCTATATTTTCCGTAGGGGTATACCCTAAAACAAGTGTCTGGGCTTTTTTAAACTTTTTCCTAATTTCTACTGCCTCGTTTATGGAGGATACGGCCAAAATGTCCGCCCCATTCTCAAGAAGAACTTCTGCAATTTCCAAAGCTCCATGACCGTAACCGTTTGCTTTGACTACTGCTGCTATTTTTGTTTCTTTGCCCACATGTCTCCTGATTTCTTTAAGATTATGTATCAAATGATTTAAATTTATTTCTGCCCATTTGATTTGATTATTCTCCACCGATAACGCTCCTTTTATTTATTATCATATTTAATAGTATATACGATTTAACATTTTTCAAAAAGCAAAAGAAATTTACGATTTAAATCGTAAATTTCCTCCTTAATTATTCATTATTCATTTTAATTCTTTATTGAATTTATCGGCTTGCGCCGCCGCCTCCGGATGAACCGCCGCCGAAGCCTCCGAAGCCGCCGCCT
>JAENZQ010000068.1 GCA_016841185.1 Anaerovorax odorimutans | reverse complement strand
ATTTATTCTACCACAAGACTTTTCTTTACCCTTATGCAGATGTTTTGTTTTCCCAAGCCACACGTTTATCTTATAGTGCGACAGGACGTTGTACGCCTGGATTATTCTTCTCAGCTCTATTGCACCATATAAGAATAGGGTGTAAATTATATCATATATTACTTTTTCTCAATGGCTTTTACTATCCATACTGAGCAACCAATTTTTCCTCTTATATTTGATTGTCACATATAATAAGAAAAGTGTGAGTTAATCCTTTTGCATTAGGAATTAATTGTTCAAACCTTACAAATTCAAATCTGACATTCTACTTGACTGTTCTGTCCCGATATACAATCAGAGTGATTGCATTTAATATTATGGTAACAATTAGAAGAGTTGCTGAGACGAATGCCACAGCACCCGTTATGTCCATAAGAGCAGACCAATCCGCTATCTTTACCAGATGATAGCTATAGAAAATCTGGAGACATAACGAAATAGCACAAGCACTTATGCTCACAATGGAAAGAGACGCCCAATTCCTATGGTCATGCTTTCCACGCTGCATTAGACTAACAACAGGAAGTATCCAAGCAATTAGGCCAAGCACTAGGCTGCCAAGGTTAAGAAAACCAATCATAATATACTCCTTTCTTGACAAATGTGTACAATATGTCTTCTACAAATTCCAATTTATCTTTTAGCACAACTAAGTTTACTACTACGAATTTTTCTACTAATATGAACCAATACACAACCAGGCCAACATATATAAGTTTACCATTCAACAAATATTGGTATTTTCCTTCCGACAGGAAAAGTTTTGCTGTATCTTCTTATACAGGTTCTGCAGAACAGTTTGTAAATCTTTATTGTTAAATTACGTATTTACGTATATACTGTAATTACAGAAAAGCAGAAGGAGGTGCGTCAGACAGTGTCTACACCTAAATCATACAAGGTTTCCGTACAAAGGAGAAATCTGATTACTCTGCCAAAGGAGGTCAGAAAAAAGCTCAAAATATCCGAAGGAGATATGCTGGATGTGCGTATAAGTAAAAACAAAATCATAATGGAGCCTTATAAACTGGTTCCTTCCAGTCAGGCATACTTTTGGAACAAGAAGACCCAGGAGGATATTCTGGAAGCCGGGGAAGATGTTAAAACAGGCAGGATTCGTGAGGTTTCAAATATAGAAGAATTCCTAGAGGGCCTGGAAGATGACTAGACGGTTCAGGTCCACCCGGAAATTCGATAAGCAATTCAAATCCCTGGATAATAAAACCCGCAAACAAGCTCTCAAAGCCATTGAATTATTTATGAAGGATCCTTTCCATCCCTCTCTTAGATTTAGAAAAATCAAGGGTACAAATAACTTTTTTGAAGTATCGGTTAATATGTCTGTAAGGATTATTGTTGAAGTTACTAAGGCTTCGGATAATAATCAAATAGTAACTTTTTATATTATTGGGAAGCATGAAGAGGTTTTTCCGCCCAAGTGAAACATTGGGATATGAGTTTTCGCAGCTTAATAATATTTATCTTCTTTTATTGATATATTTATTCCTCACTTCGTTAAGTATCTCGTCCCCGTCAATCAGGGGAACCTCATCTTTAATCTGAGTATCTTGATTATACCTAAAATAATCATCATTAAAACTAATATTTGTGCATTTACAAATAAAGGAGAACCAAGAAATACAAGAACAGAATGCGTTAATTTCTGACCATCTAATTTATCGAAATTTATGTATGTCGCCAACCAATTTAATAAGACAAGAATTACAACTGGAGAAACAGTAACTATCGTATATTCTTCAAAAACTCTAATCATTATTAAGTAAACTCCTACAGTTATAATAGAAGCAATAATAAATTTAAATACTTTCATCAAGCCTTGATAAATGCACATCTTCATCCAAGTAGACAACATAATTAGAACAACATTATGTAAACTAAATATTGCTACCAACTTTCTTTATGGACGATTTCCTCCAGTTTTTTGCGTGGACGTGCACTCGGCATTTCGTCACTATACCCAACAGTGAGAATGCTCACAACATATTTGTCAGAAGGTATATTTAAAATTGGTCTAATTTCTTCTTGAGTAAACCATGCCACCCAGCAAGTTCCTAAGCCTAAGCTTTCAGCTTCAAGCACAATATGCTCTATAGCAATTGTTGTATCTCTGATTATCTGTTTCAGTTCCTGATGTGGACTACTCTCATCAATTGATATATCAATATCTTCTTTTATTCTAGAGCGTATATCTGCAACACATACAATAAAAACCGGGGCAGAAAGCATCCACTTTTGATTATGTGATACTTCACTTAGTTTTTGTCTATTTAATTCTGATTTTACTATAATGAAATGCCAAGGCTGTGTATTGCTACCAGAAGGTGCCAACCTCGCACTTTCTAGTAGCTGAGCTATTTTTTCCTCTTCTACTGGTCTATTAACATATTTTCTTATGCTTCTTCGTGTTTTTATTTGTTTAAGCATACTTAAATATCCTCCTAAATCTCATTATTTTAACTCTCTTAACTCAAAGTATAGTACTTTGATAATATATAGCCTAAATATCAGATTTGCACTTGAAATCTGATATTATTATCTTCTCAAGTCTGCTTTTATCTACTGTCTCCACTTTCTTTAAGAAGGATGGCACATAACGTTCCAACACTCACGACACCGAGAGCCTTAGCTAGCTCTTATCTTAGGCTCTCGGTGTCGTGCGGTTTTGCCCTAGAACCTCACCCTCCGCACCCTTGCGTGAGTGCAGTGTAGACGTCGTACGATTTCCTCTTTAAATACTACACATTATCTCTTTCCTCAAACTCTCTAGCCGTCATAATTATTGGGTACTCGACATCTGCTTCCAGAAAATCTTTATCTCCTGTTATAATCACGTCAACAATGCCAATAATTGCCGAGACTAGAATTGGAAAATCCTTTTCGTCTCTTATTATTGGATAATTATCTTTGTCGATATTCTGAGGTGTATAAACCAGATCATATGCCAGTTCTGATAAAAATGTTTCGAGTGCTTTGGTTTTTTGTTTAAATTTTCTTTCAAATATCTCATATAACTCTTCTATTATGTGAGTGCATAATACAATCTCGTGTCTACTTAAAATACTTTTAATCAAAGTACAGGGAAGGGAGTTTGGAAATAATATAGCAGATACAATCACATTTGTATCAAGCATTATTCTCATACTTTTTCTTCCAGAGCCCTTCTCTTACTTCATTAACCAGTTCTATTACATCTTCTTCAGAATAGACACCAGCCTTTTCTGCTTCACCTTTCATTTCCTTTTGAATTTTTTGAAGTGCAATTATTGATGCGTTTGCAAAAATGATCCTATTCCCTTCCTCAATAAAAAGAACCTTGTCTCCCTCTTTAAGCTTTAACTTCTTTCTTATCTCAATTGGTATTGTAATTTGACCTTTCGATGATATTTTAGCCATCTCCATGGATATATCCTCCTTCTTTGTTTTCCTTACATTCTTTACTTATATTATATCATATCCATAGGATTTAATGCATTTTTATCCTTAGTAAGTTATACCCAAATAATAGTATGAGGTCTAACGGTTTGCGTGTTACCGAAGTCTGGTTACTACATTCATATTCTCTCAGATTTGGGTAACACGC
>JAENZQ010000031.1 GCA_016841185.1 Anaerovorax odorimutans | reverse complement strand
GATATTTGATCAAATAAGACAGGCCCCGTAAAATTAACGGGTTGGTAATCAAATGAATGTCATCAATAATGAATAAGAAGTCCTGCTCTACAATGGCAAGTCTGTCAATAAGGATGTTTATCTGTATATCTGCTTTCAACAGTTCCTGTGATGTAAAAACATATTCCACATCTATATTGATGCCCTCCGCCATTTTATCCAGAGCAGCACATGCATAACGCCAGAATAACATGGGATTGTTATCTTCAGTGTCAATGAACAACCATGCAGCGGGAAGATTGGAGTCTTCCAGCCATTCAACAAGCGCCGTGGTTTTACCGTAGCCTGCGGGTGCTGTAACCAGGGTGAGCTTACGATTCAGACAGCTATTCAGTTTCTGATGGAGGCGCCGTCTTGAAACCAGGTACTGGTTAGCTTTTGGCATACTATACTTGGTTCGTATCAAACTGGTATCGTAATTTTTTAATATGGCCATTGGTTTTACCACCCTTATCCAATACGCAACAAAGGTAACAGGATTTATTAATTTGAATATTTGATAAGTAATTTTATCTCATGAAACCTTTGCCCTACTAATAAAGTCGCCTATAATTCATTTAAATTATCTTGTTCCACATTCAGCAGGCATTCACCTGCGTAATATATTACAATTTAGAATAAATTTACATAATTGGGCTAACTAAATTTTCAATGTTAGAGGCAAATGAAAGTGCCTCTATTACTGATTTTAACTAGCTCAACTTATAAAAAAGTCTTAATGGATGACAAAGAAAAGACGGTATCCGAAAAACCTAATCGAATACCGTCTTATATCTAATATGAAGAAATGTTCGATAAATAGGCCTTTCGTTAAAAGCTGGTGGAGGCGGAGCCTATCATATGGAATCAATCGCGGATAGACGGGATCTCTATGAGCTTTTTGGTTGATGGAAAGGGAGGCCGCAGCCTCCCTTTTTAAAGTCCTGGTAATCAAATTTCTTCTTCTTACTCTTCAACATCTCCAGCATCCTTTTGTGGCTTTGGGTGAAATTTTAAGACTAGCCATTCTTTACCCCCAGGTCTGCCTCCAGTTCATCAATGCTTAGCCATCCATGTTCGCGCCCTTCCTTCTTACCTCTGGCAAGTTCAGCAAGCAATTTTAAGGTTGCCTGCGTTCTTTCATATTCCTGTATATCCATAACTACATAGCGACTACGCCCGTTTATTGTTAAAAACACGGGTGAACCCACCTCTATGTTGCGTAAAACTTCGTTATATTTCCTTAAATCAGAGATTGGCTTAATAGTGGGCATAGCATATCTCCCTTCTATTTTGACTGTTGTTATTGTAAGCCGAATTGATAGCTGTCACTGATCAATCACTACAGAACGATACTAACCTCGAAGTTGCTAAACATCCTGGATGCAGATGAGTCAGGATTTTCAAAATACTGCCCCGGTCTTATTATCTTTTTGGTCATATAGTGTAAATATGAATCATTCCTATCACTATTCCTCTAAGGGGGATTCATATTGCCCCGATCTACGGAGGGCAAAGGCAACATCAAAATTTTCAATAATAGTTAGCTTAAAGCGTCTTTCCTTATACCCTTCCTTTATGGGCCGAGAACCCTTAGTCATGTATGAAATTGATAATAGCGCGGGATTAAAATGGCCATTCTTTACGAAATTCTTCGGTCTTCTTCCACCTAAAAAGTTAGGTTTTATCTCATGGACAATTCCCACAAATTGGGCAAGCAACATTGGATAAATAACAAGCTTTTTTACTTCAACAAATGTAATTAAGCTTTGATTGTTTACCGCTTTCCATTCTTTCCTCTTATCTTTCTCTGGCAATGCGCCATTTTTAATTACAGCCACATCTACGACATAAACGCCATAATCAAATGTATAACTACTGAAGACAGGTAGGTTGCAGTGAATTTCTATATTTATATTTCCTTTACTTGCTTCAAACCAAGAAAAATTCCAAGGGCGTCCGTTTGCCGATGTTTTAACCTTAAAATATCTGCCCTGTAAATTATGTGGTGTAAGCGTATATCCTTTAGATTTATAATGTTCAGCGGTCCCAACAACAGCCGCCAGCTCAAGTAGCTGGGTTTCTCTTTTGGATATTTGTTCAAACTGAACATGGTAGTGTTTAATAAAGCGCTTTAACCTCTGCGTGATAGCATTAATATCCATTAGTCTCTACCTACCAAAAATAATACTATTTCCTGCAATGAATAAAGTTCGATTATTTCATAGATTTCTAAATTGCGGAGTAATTCTTCAAAGTGTCTCAGAAATGTTCTAATTTCATTGTATTCTTCTGAATCACATCCATACAAATGGCCTCCCATCTTAATATGAGAAATATTGTTTTGTCTACAAAGAGAAAGTGAATTATCCAAAATCCAAAACTGCGTTTTGCTTTTAGCCCAAAGTTTTCGTACACATGCTAAAAACACTAGCTGATCACGTAATTCATCAGTAAATCTTACTCCCGCTTCCTTAATTATGTCATTAGCTACTGCATAGATAGATTGGCCATAACCGTTAATCTCCTCACGAAGTGAAAATGGTAAGGAATTCAAGAAATCTTGAGTGTAGTTTTTGGGCAAACCTTCCCCCTCCAAAAAATATAATCTACTATATAACCACTAGAAGTTCCTTTCATAGAAGACCCCATTTCTGGAGAAACAACGAGGGATCTCCTTTCGGGTACATGATAGTAATTTTCTTTTTTGCACGAGTCATTGCAACGTAAAGAAGCCGCCTGTCCTCCTCCTCTTCAAAATTATACGGCACGCATTTGCTGTTTTTTCCCTCATGAATTGGCTCTCCATTTCCTGATAAAAGGGGTATAATCACATGATCGAACTCACGCCCTTTAGCTTGAAAAGCGTTGAGTATAAATAGTCCTCTAGGTGGTTTTTTTATATATAAATAACCTGATTGCAACAATGAGTTCTCCATGGGAGTAACCAAATCACTAATAACATTAGCTCCATATGCTTGTGCTGTTTTTGCAATAGACCGTATATAAAATATAGTTTCATAATCTGGATGAGAATTTCCGGCGGCCAGGAGTTTGGCAACGTCTGGAAGGAGTGTCAATGTCATAGTAAAACTTTCTGGACAATTAACCTCCAACTTTCCCCAAAAAGGCTTTAATAAATCCGATACCCTTGACCATGGTCCGTTAGGTTCGCGGTTTCTTTTTATTGTCTTTTTACCAAATTCAGCATTGATGTCATGGTTCGGGTAGCCACCCGGTAATAATAGATCATTCATTACTCCAGCAATCCACTGCCTTATTCCATCGCCATCCTCACACATATACAGATCATATATGTAATTCCTTAATATTTCTTCCGGACCATCGGAACTAATGGCTTTACAAGAAAAATATTTTCCTCTTCCATTTGATGGCTTCTTGCAAAGACTAGACTTAAGAAATGAAGAAAGCGTATTATATTGGCAAATTACGGCAATTGTCCCTTCCTGTTCTTTAATTACTTCCCAACGCAATTTATCACGAATTGGCCCCAGATCTCCTTCATACCTTCCTTCATCCAGAGTAACGAAGTTTATAAATGGCTGTTTTTTTCCTGGTTTAAGTGCTCCTCCTTTTAAACTATCCTTCCGAAGATCTATAAAAAAAGCTGCCATACCTGTCTGCGAACGATGCGGAGTAGATAATGTTGTCCTAGCTAATGCTGGTATACTCCATTTTTCAGCTACTTCCTCTGCTCTTTTCATATCAGCATTTCTCCAAGTGTGAATAGTCTGATATCGATCATAAAAAACTACAACACGTTCAGGACTCCACTTTTGCAGAAAATCCCACTGACAGCAGTCAGAATCTTGAAATTCATCAAGAATTACTAAGGGGTATTTAGTCTTTAGCCATTTAATTGTATAACTTGAGAAGGAAAGCAGATGGCGAGCTAGTGGCGCAAAATCCCCGTAATGAGGTCTGCCTTTGCGCATGCTTTTTATAGCCATTTTCCTATACTTGTTGCGTATTTCCAATGAAACAGTGTCATTTGACCCACACAATGGCTCGCACATTCTCTCAACGTCTGCTTTTTTTATTTTTGCTAGCTTCGTTGCTTGCTTTCGTTCATTTATTGAGCATGGTGTAGCAGGTGTGGGAATGCCCCATACTCCCCCCCGCTTATTGAGAAGCTCAAAGAAAAAAGCATGATAATTTTGGACTTCAATCGCAGCGACCTGATCTTTAGTCATCCATCCTTGTCGAACATAATTTCGAATTTCATTTTCAATTTGTACCCGCGCATTTTTTGAAAACGTTAAAAATAGGGCCGGAGTGGTTTTTGAAACAAGCCCAGAACGGTGTGCCCTCAAAGCTAAATATACACCAGTGAATGTCTTCCCTGTTCCAGGGGCTGCTTCAACCATAATTCGAGGGTAAAGCTCCAGCATGTCGCCAACTTTTCGCTGACCGTCATCTACAGGAACTGCTTTAATCTTTGTCGGTAAGTTCAAATATATCCCCTCCTGGGGTTACCTGACCAGTCATCACCTTAACAATTCTATTATAAAGGCTTGTTATTGGTGCGGGAAAAACCTTGTTCTGAACCATAGTTTCAGCGATTATTCTCATATCCTTTTGGCTTTTACAAGAATGTGGTTGATGTAAAGCAGCATATAAAAAGGCTTTTTGAAGATCTTCCTGGCATATTGAGTTATCTTGGCATTTTATATCACCAAGTGAAAATTCAGCAAGATTTGAAGGAAAGTTTACGGGAAGTAGCTCTTGAAAGGGCTTTTCTATGTTTTTCTTAACAAAGTCTTTCCAACTATCATTGTTTAACTCATGACCAGCATCTTGGTAACATCTAATTATCGCTTGATATAGGATATCTACAGGCACATAATATAAAAGCATTACCTCCATATCACATCCTGTACAGAAGGATAATAGAGATTTCTTTGGCATACAAATAACATGCTCAGCGGATTTTTTTGATAATTCATATAGATCAACTTTCTTATGTGCGTCAGGGTCTTCCACCTCTTTTTTGGGGACATCATAATCAAGTAAAGCAAGTGTAGTAATCCCTAAAGCCCTAAGATTACGTGCATGCCTCCAAACTTTTTCATTGCCACCCGCATTAACAATAGTAAGACCCAAGAAAAATGGATTATTAACCGGTTTTTTACCCAAAGCATTGAATACTATAGGTAAAAAGCCTTCTTCACTTGCCCCCTCCACAATAAGTGCATGTTGAGCTAATAAAGCGCCAGCGTAAAGGTCACGATATTGTTCTAGAGCTTTTCTATAAACTGGTTCTAAAGTCGAACCTACTCTAACTTGTGTTGATTGTCGTGAACGGCTGGTATTTCGTGATACCCTACATATCGGATTTGCGCCATGAAGTTCTCCAATGAAAGCAGGAGAATGAGTGGTAATGAACACCTGACCCGTTCTTTTAGCATTTTTAGTGGTTATCTCATTAAAAAACCATTTAGCCAGGGAAGGTTCAAGGTTTTGCTCTGGTTCTTCTATGGCAACGATTAGGGAGGAATCTTCTTCGCTTAAAGCAGCTGAAATTTGGGTAAGGAGCATCAAATTTTGTGCTCCATCTCCCAGTAAAGAAAAGGGAATTATATTTTCTTGGGTTTCGGACTTTTTTTTCAATCCTACTGATGTGGCGGTTTTAAAGCGTGCTATGTTGGCATCAAGGAAAGTCAAGGTAAAACTATCAAATCCCCCAACTAATTCAGGAGACATGAACCCCTCTAGATTATTTAAAGCATTTTTAACGCTATCCAATTCGACTAAGCTTGATTTATTCGTTTCTAAAATGCCCATTAAGTTTCTAAGTTCTCTTATTACTTCTTTTTCTTTCAATGCCTTAGAAAAAAGACTCTGCCTAGCTAACGATAGTTCAAAAGCGGGGTTGCGATTCGTTCCATAGTAACGAAAGTTAATTGCCTCTCTATCCTGATATGTAAAAACGCCTTTTTTGTTGATCATTTCATCTATTATAATTACTTCAGTCTCAGCAATTTCTAATTCCTGATTCCAATCAGCTATAAGTTTTACTGCCAACAACTCTTCGGTTTTATCAGGTGGATCTTCCCCGGGTTCAATTATTACGGTTTCAATAATTTCTCCCTTATGCTTCCAACAAGATACTTTATCTGCAAATCTAAGGATAATATCATTGTTTGGATTTTCTCCTAAATGCACCCAAGCTGTAATTTCTATTGGTTCGTTTATGTTTCCATTATGAAAATCAAAAACTGATATTGCATCGTCCCGCTGCAGCCGAATGGTTGGATCAAACAACAACTTAATAGCAGTTAAAATAGTTGTTTTACCACTATTATTGGGACCCACCAAAACATTTACTTCTTGATTGGGTAAAAACCATAATTCATATAAACTTCTAAAATTATTGATTTTTAATGCCCGAATATACATTTTGCTCTCCTAGAAATTGCTACTTATTTCCAAGTATTCTGAAATTATTTGTATAATTCCTGCAAATTCCGTAAAAGATTTAGAAAAATAAAACAAGCCGCCATTTAACATATTAAAGATGCCCCTAGCCAGCTTAGATAATAATTATGTCGAGCGCTCAATCAAGCCCTTTGTTATTGGGCGTTAAAAGGTCCAGTTTCAATAATGAGTTTGAACTTTAATCATTGAATAACTCCATTTTATAAGGATAATCATATGATTTAATTTTCTCGAAAAGATGCTGCCTTCTATTAATATCAAACTCCTTCCGGAAATGGAATATTATCTCTTTTAAGTAACTCAGAGGTAAGTCGTTTAGTCCTGTTTCCTTACAAGCAAAAACATGCCTTTCTGCTGTCTTTAGTTTTTCAGGCAGTTCATCATATAGGTCTGCACCTATCATATAGTCCAATATTTTTATGTTGACTTGATCAAAAGGCACCTTTATTGCATACTCGAAGCACTCATTGATAGTCCTCTCTGTTTCCATGGGAGCTCCCAATATAAAATTCCCCACCGTATATATCCCTATTTCATCAGCATATTGGATTAATTCCGCAGCTCTTGCTGGATCTATTTTTTTTCTATAAAAGTGAAGAATATCATGATTTACTGACTCAATTCCCATACTTATTACTGATACGTTTGCCTTCTTGGCAATATCTATAAAGTCGAAATCTATATTAGCCCAGCTGCTAAGTGCTAATTTCATTCCTTCAGAAATTCTTTCAGTTTTAAGGCTATGTAATATATTCTTTGCTCTCTTAAGGTTAAAGGTAAAATTATCATCACAAATCCAAATATTAGTATATTTATTTGCTGCAATTTCCTTAAATTCTTTAATAACATATTCTATCGAATGTTCCCGATATTGACCTAACCATCCTTTTCTCTGGCAAAACCTGCAAGTATTCATGCATCCACGGCTGGTTTGTATAAGTGTTGATTTTGCTAAATTAGGCTTTCTTTTAATAGTACCACCATGTTCAGCATAACTAGACAAGATGCTACGATCTGGGAAAGGCAGATCATCTAAATTATTGTCTCTATCTTTTAATAAATCAGTTACGACTTGCTTATCATTCAATAAGCAATCAATAACGTAAACGATGCTGGGTTCAGCTTCATGATTAATCACAATATCAATATTTGGAATAGCCCGCGGTAATAAGATGCAGTCATTTCCAACAGCAATAGTTTGTATTTTTCTATTATTTCGTTTAATATATTCCGCTATATTTTCACCGTTATAAATATTTAGTGCTCTTTTTAGCGGGAAACTATCAAATTCAATAATGACCACATCGATTGTTTTCAAAAGCTCAGCTAATTCGTTCAGCTCAAAATTCTCAATTGAATAATCTTTTAATATTACAGCATGCCCTACCTGTTTTAAAATGGTTGCTAAATATAATAAATTTAAAGAAAACCCAAATCGCCAGTCCTTAAGATTATCCGGTGACGGATAAATTAATAATATATTAGCCAAAATCTAATATCCCACTCCTCATAACTTCTGACATCGCATACATTCCCCAGGAAGCTCCATCTTCTATTTCATGGTATTTCCAAATACCATTATTTAATTGGTTGCTTATTATCCATTCAAATGCCCTTGCAAGTACTCGTTCCGGCACAAGTTCAGAATATTGTAACAATCCCAGAACAGCCAGGCTAGTACAATATATGTCTGACTCTATAGGATGCTCTAACCAGGGCGCAAAACCTCCATCATTTCTCTGGTTAGAGATTAACCACTCTACCAAGTCGGTAATTAAATTTATATCATCAGGATAATAATCATTTTTATTAAATGCTAATAACGTATAAGCTGCTTTATAGGTTAAGGTATTTTTTTCTTTTTGGCATAATTGCTCCAACAAATATAAACTATGTTGGTCAGCAAGTTCCGGTAATAAATAGAACAAAACCCCAGTTACTGGTATTCTGTAAATATCCCGATATGACCTCCCCCATAAACCTTCTGAATTCCTTTGAATCTTCAAGAATTCTATCCCCATATTTATGTTCCGCTCAAATGTATTTTCATCAACGCTTTTTAAAAAAAATGTATTCCACATTGTATCAACTATACTTATCCAACCCCCATCAGAATTTTGATTATCTAAACACCTTTCAATTATGTTAGTGGGTATTGAATTCTTTGATATTCCACTTAACATTAACAGTGATGATGTCTTGCTTATTCTTTTCAATTCAATTTCCTTTTCATTCATCTCAATTATCATATTTTGAAGAGAAGCCGCTGTTTTTATTAAATACTTTAAGTTATGCATTATTCTGCTCCCTCTTTATTTTTATTTCCGAAAATTGAGTATCTCGAAATATGGGGTTTATGTTCCTTATGTTTTGCAGGCCTGTTAGCCACATAAAAAGACGCTCTACTCCTAATCCAAATCCGGATAACAAAATATCAGAATACGGTATCATATTTATATACCACCTGAGTTGTTTTTCTACCCCAGCAAGTCTAAACTTGCTTTCCAAGATATTTAAATCACTTTGTTTTTCATTACCTTCAGCTATTTCTCCAACCTTTGGAACCAATAGATTGTAAGAAAGAGAATAATTACTATCAACAGGTTTTGCAATCCATGATGCTATTTTTCTCGGGAACTCAACTACAAAAGTTGGTAAATTTCCCGCAATTTCTCGCTCGAATTTACCAAGACCTTTACTATATAAACTGTACTGGTCTTCAAGTTTTTTATAGTCTATTATAGGGAAATTTGATTTTTCAATAAGGCTTGAATCCACTTTAAGCAGGTAACTAAAGGGGCTGATAGCCCATTCTGATACGACAAATTTTATTAGGCATTCTAGTTCAAACATAGATTGATTCATGTCACAATTAGCCTTAACCATTTCCAACATATCAAATTCTGCTAGATGTCTGTTAGTATGGGAAGGCTCTGCTCTATAACATTTCTGTAAACAATAAGCTTTTGATAACTGGGCAGCATAAAGATTAAGATAAAGGGCGTTGCTCGAGGAAAGCCGGGCTGGATTTCCAAAAAAGTCAAGAAAGAAAGTCTCATCTTTGTTTTGTCCATAGTGTACTGAGGGTACTCTAACTTCAATATATCCATTATTATTTGCATAAAGCCTTAAAAGATGAAGCAAATAGGAATATGCTTGTAAAATATCTAATTGCTGCTCATCCCATAAGGATTCACTTTTTTTTGGCAGATGATTCTGAAGCTGGATTATCCTAAATTCATTATCTGCCAAATTAACTTGGAATTCACAATAGTCCCCTTTTCTTATTTTTTTTACTTTATTAAACACAGTAATATCAATCGAATCTTTACTACAAACAAGTGAGTTTTCTTCATTGTTGGATAATAGTGTAATAAAAATAATTCCACCCAGGTTTCTTACCCCTGAGACTCGTCCGTCTAAGGTATTATTTGATTCGTTTATCATTTATTTTTCTCCAATATAGTATTTTCCCGCTTTTTGATTGTTTTACAATATCAAAGCCGAGTCTTATATTAAGAGCATGAACAGCAGTATTATCCATGAATGTTTTGGCATCTACATAGCTAAATTTATTATAAACTGTTCTGATTAATAAATCCGCATAGCCTTTACCACGGTACTTTCGTGGGATTAATATCTCCTCAATAATCGCCCCCTGGTTGGATCTGCCACCTTCTCGAATATAACCAACAATATTATTGTTGTTGTCCTCAGCAATATAAATATGGCGTTCATCTCTTATATTAGTTTTTATTACGTCTAGCTTCTGATCTAAAGCCAGAAATTTTCTATCCTGTGCACTGAGCTCAGTAAAAATTTCGAACAGCTTCGTACGATCCTCTCTAGCTACTCTTCTTATCCAAACTTTTTCAAGAAATAGTCTTTTGAAATTATTTCTCAAAATATTTTCCCGGTCTTCATCGGTCACATCAAGTTTATCTATCATTTCAGTCTCTGCTTGGTATATATCTACTGATGGCTGGGAAAATGGATAGTCTGAACCAAACAATACCCGGTGCCCGCCCAGCATATTTGTCATTTTGCTGATTACCTTACTATCCGAAATGGTTGAGGTATCAAAATAAAGATCTTCATATGATTTGAATTCAGGAACAACTAGATCTAATACTTCTTCTCCGGTGAATGGCCATTTTCTACCGGAATGAGCCAGAATTATTTTAAGATGTGGAAATTCATTTTTGATATGGTGAATCCGTTCTATCCGTTCACTCATATGAGGGTGTATATACAGGAACTTGCCTTTGTCCTGCAGATACTCATAAACAGGAAAATATGCTCTAATATCAACGTTCCGGCTTATGTAAAAATGTTCTTTTAGACCAAACACCTGATTTAGTTCGAGTTCATCAAGGTCAAGCTGTTCATCAAGTAAATAAAAGGGAATAAAAAGTTCACGGTTCATTTCGTAGGCAGTATGTATATAATTGTTGGCTTGATAAATATCCACTTCTTCTAGAGGAAATGGAAAGATTAATGCCTTATAAATGTTATTTTTTACAGCGATTTTAATATATTTTTCCCAGGTATTTTCTATAATCGAATTGTAAGCAGGTAGATCCCTGTTTTCATTTTTAATTTTAACCATGAATTTCTTTTTTCCTATGTGTACATGAGTATCAAAAATCATATGTTAATCCCTCTCACTCAAAGCCTTATCATCAAGCATGCCTTGTATTTCTTGAATAAGTTCCATATTACCAGGGAAACCTCGCCCATCTAATTCACTTAGCTCTTCCTTGAGTCTGTTAAGGAATATATCCTTTTCTTTTTTGTAAGTAATCATTTTTACAGATTTTTTTAGCAGTGTTTGTATATCTTCACTTTGACGCTCGTCCATAATTTTAGCCATACTCTTATAATATGTAGCACGAGCTTGATCCCAATAAGTATTGAAATCAGGGTTCTTATCTTCTACGAAAGATAGATGATTTTCTGCCTCGTCTAGCAAGTTTCCTATTTCCTTTTTTGTGCTTTCAGGGTTCAAATCCACCTGATTATTATTCAAGTGCCCTATCTTTAATTTAACTAAATCAATCAACACAACTGCCAGATTACTTCGGGCCTGAATTTGATCGTTTTCTCCTCTTAGTTTCAATGATTTATAGTAGTATTCTCTTGATTTTTCTAGTATATCAACCAATTGTGCTTCATTATATTTTTGCTGATATTTTTCAAATTTCGTATGATATAATTCACCCATAAAGTGGTATAGATATGGTTCAATAGCCGAATTAGGTTTAAACAAATTTCTATTTTCGTTAAATTGATATATCTTTTCAGCATCTTTTAATTTTTCTTCATCAATAGAGTCTGGATCAGAAACTAGTTCATGAGCTATAATTACTTCCAGCCATGCAGTCTCTTCATGTTCAGCAATTACTGAATCAGTAATATTCTCAAGAGTTTTTTGGTCTTCATCATCATTTAAATTCAACTTAAACGAAATATTTGAAGAGTTAGTCTTTTTTGATTCAAACTTCTTCTCAACCCATTCAGCATGTTTTTTCTTTTTCAGTAAGAAGTCTACTTTCGATTCGAGGTCCAAATATTTTCTAATTGCTTCCGTCATTTCTGTCCTTTGTTTCTTTATTTGGTTAATATAGTTGTTATTATCTTCCTTCATTTTTCTCTCTTGTTCTTGAATTTCGATAAAATATTTATCAATATCTTCCCTCATAACGTCTAAACGCGAACTATAATCTTCAAATTGCTTCTGGTAGCTTCGCCAGCCTATTAATGCAATAATAGCAATTAATACCGCAATAGCAGTAAATAATGAAGCGTAAAAGTTATTTAACGTAGAAACAGACAAATTATTTTCGTGGTTATAATCGTTATATTTTTGAATCTCCTCTAATGTTTGCCGCATCTCTTCATACTGATCTTTACTCAAAAAGACTTTTCCAGTATCTGAATTATTAAAAGTAGTTTCTACATTAAAAGTCATTATCCGTTCTTTCACTGACTCTTTACCAACTCCCCATATAAACCATAAAAAATACCCGAAATAAAATATACCCATAAATATTAAAATTATAATTACTATTTCCCATATATTGGTATGTTTTAATATCTGGCAGCTTCTTTTTTCTGTGTTCTCCCCCTTATCCATTTTAGACCTCTTCCCTTCACTATAAGTCCCCTGGACAAACTAGGAGCCCGACTTGCATCGACCTCCTAGTAAAACATAATTATCTTAATATAGTTTAGTTACAGTTGCAGTTAGTACAGCCAAAACACCATTTTCCATCACCAAATTCTTCCCATATCTCCTTGGAAAAGTTCATTTCCTGTTCTTCCTCAAACACTGGCGTTTGGTATTCCTTTTTATTGCCTTCCATGCTATTCACCCCCTGTAATTAATATTTCTTTATCCAGCCATGTTTGCAGCAAATTCTTAAAGTCAATCATCATTGTATCTTTCTCTCCTTGATACATATCATTAAACAATGTAAATACTTTATTGGCATCCCTTTTGCCATCAAACAGCGCCAGCATATCATAGCTGACCTCATTCAATCGGTAGATGCTTCCATCTTCAATGTTGAATAGATAATATTTTATATCATTAAATTCACCTTTAAACAAGCTATAACTGCTGCTAAGAGCATAGACCTTATTCTCCATCAATCAACTTACCTCAATTCCTATTTCCAGCATTGGGGATCTTCAGCCATATAGCTCCCGTTAACAGAATAAGCAATGGCTCGACATCCTCCACAATTCTGCAGCAAAGTACATTCTTTGCATTTTCCGGTCAATAGTTTTTTGTTTCTTATTTGCCAAAGTACATCTGATGTATACCAAATCTTATAGATTCCATCTGAAAATATGTTACCTAAAGGTATTTCCAATCGCCGACAAGGAAGAATGGTGCCATCATGCAGTATACATAAACTGGTAAATCCTACCGGGCAAAAGCCTCCTATATCTTCATTTATAAGCGTCCAGAGGGGACGAGATACACGAATTTTTAAATCTGAATTTTTTTCGACTTTTTCTTTTTTATGATAAATTTTATTGTATATTTCGTGTAAATTTTCTGGTGATATAAACAGCTTCTCTATATCATTCTCACTCATGGGAGTAACCCGTTCTATAGTAATTGCATCAACACCCAGTTCGTTGGCTAGATCTATAACATTCAACACATCATTTTGATTCAATTTATGCAGGGTAAACATTATGGAAACATAAAATCCATACCTCTTCAATAATTTAATACCATTTACAGCTTGTAAAAAGCTTCCCGTTCCCCTGATCTGGTCATGAATGCGTGCATTTGATCCATCAATGGACACCTGTATTTCACTTAGCTTGCCAAAGCGAGCAAGTTTAATTGCTATACTGTCATCGATTAACGTTCCATTTGTTAATATTCCTATCCGTCCGAAATATTCTGAATTGTCAAAGAATTCGATTAAATCCACTAAATTACTCTTACTAGTAAAAGGTTCTCCTCCCGTCAGAGAAATCCTTCCAATTTTTCTCCATTTTTTTAAAGTATTTTCCATTGTTTCTGCAATAAATAACATTTTTTCCCTGGACAGTTCATTAGTATTGTAATGATTCTGGTAGCAATGGATACAACGCAAATTACACTTTACAACGAAGTGCCATTGAAAATAAAACTCGTTTTCTACAGCCTTAGCATCGTACATTTAATAACCTCCGAAGTGTCTGATATTCAAGCCTAATTTAGCCACTGCATTATATTCGTCCATATTTCCCTTAATATTGCTTCAGGAGTATTCGCTTCATTATTCCCATACATATTCATGGTCATTTCCAAAATAAGTGATTTATCTTTTATAGCATTACAAGTAATAATCTCATTCGTGGAATTATCACTGTCAGAGATGTGGCTGCCATAGGCTAAATTTATGGTATCCGTTTTAGAATAGAAACCATTCCCCAGCCATATCTTAAAACCATATTGCTGGCGACCATTGATATATATCTTACATATTGCCTTTCTGCTGTTTACATTTTCGAAATCATACTCAAAATTGGAATTCTTTATCTTTGTTTGCTCTAACAGATTTAAAAGCCCATCCCTGATTTGAATGAAACTATCCCTCATAAATCTATTTTTATCTATATCAGTTATTTCCCGAAAATCAGGTATTAGCCCATCGAAATGATTAAATGCTGGTTTATTAGCTGTCCCAATCTTTTTGGGTATTAAGTTAGGTTTCTCTCCCAGGGGAGATTTTTCAATTAAATCAATTCTATGTATCCGGTGTAAAAGTTCATTAAATTTTTCATCAAATTCACTCTTATTAGAAAAATCTATATAATGAACCCCTTTAAGGTAAAAAGGAATTGCGTTGTCTTTTCCACCTGTATACTTCATAATGGGAATAATTTTTTGCAGGTTTTCTTGGATAAAAGGTACTAAAAGTGCAGTTTCGAAGCCAACTCCACCCTGAAATTCATCAGCTTTTGCAGCATATTCTGGAGTGAGGACAATAACCGTGAAGTCAGTGCTCCTTATTTTATCTATCATCATATTGTAAAGATTTACTGTACCTTTTTGAGTTTCAAACGCATCTGCAGTAGCATCTACTCCGTTTTCCCTAAGTAAATTCACTAGCCCGAGAACCCACTCCTGGTGTTCTTTACTGTCCCAGCTGTAACTGACAAAGGCACTGGGAACTTTGTTCATAACTCTCCCTCCCCTGCGTTTAAAAATCCGATTCTATTCTCTCCATTGAAATAATTTTGGTACATAACATACCCTTATCCTCAACTGATAATTGGTATCCACACATTTCGTCCAAATTCATAATGATATTTACCATCTGCCGCACTTCACTATCTTGACTAACTATAATATATTGAATAATTTTTTCGTTAATAGGTAGTTTGCATATTTCAAGTTTTTTATTTAATTCATTTAAGGCTTCTATATCAATAAA
The DNA here is from genome assembly GCA_016841185.1 of Anaerovorax odorimutans. Lineage (GTDB taxonomy): Bacteria > Bacillota > Clostridia > Peptostreptococcales > JAAYPU01 > JAENZQ01. The sequence continues at coordinate 22,954 of JAENZQ010000031.1, read as the reverse complement.
TAAATCTCTTGATAGAAATCGAGGTACATCTGCAAACATTAATGGAACTTGTTCTGGTACAAATCTCCATTCCCGTTCATCATAAAAGCATATCTTTTTCCCAGCAAAGCTCTTTTTTCGCCAATTTTTTCCCTCATATGATTTTAGATAAAAAATTGCATCCAAAGCCTCGCCGTGCAAATAATCTAAATCCATCAATTCCTTGATTGGTTTTTCATTAAGAGGGTGATATTTTTTTAGGGCAGCATAGCTGTAATTTATATATTTTGTTGTTTTTGATTTTGAAGAAACATAGGTCACTGGCTGTAAATTTAATCTCTGAGCCAATTCCTTATTAATACCTATTCCATACCTACCATACTCATTAGCATGTTGATTTATTAAACTCAGTGGAATATCACAAAAACATACCATCGGACTAGCCGAGTTTCTAAGCTCACTTGCGGGATAAACATTTAAGAAATCCCTTTTTTCCATGCAATACCGGGGATAAAACCCATTTTCTAAAATACTCTTAACAATATTTATACTGCTCGTAAAATGAAATAATGCGTTTGCACTAACGGCCATATTATCACCTACCATCTCATTAGATCGTACCTAAGCGTTTTTCGTTTCTTACACCGCCCCAAGCGCTTTAAATACGGAATCTATTGGATCAGAATAAAATATCGGCTGGATTTTTATCAGCAGCTCGGGTGGTACGGTCTGGAGGTCGGCTACTGATACGGCTGGAATCAGTACCCGTTTAGCTCCGGCATCTACGCAGACCTGCAGGACATTGGCGAAATCAGAGATTTTTTCTATTGTTCCCGATACAGTAATTTTTCCTAAAATAACCAGGCTCTCCTGAACCGGTCTTTCCAGGGCGCTGGAACAGAGGCCAATGAATTCAGCCAGGGCCAGCTCGGAACTCATTCCAATACCCTGCAGGTCTGAGGCATGCATTAAGTAATCTCTGGTCTTGGTACTGATACCTGCACTAACATTTTTACAGTTAGCGGTAAAATACCGGAAAGCGGTATCAATGGCTTCCTTGACCTCTTTACGTGAACCCAGTCCAGTTCTCTCAAATTTACCTGTACCTGAAACGGCCTGATTCTCCAGCTTAAAAACGCCGATCATCCCGGAGTCTCCTTTTCCAACCACATAGACATGTCCGGGTTTGCCTAATCCCTCGGGAATCAGTTTTCCACCGCCCTGTTCAGGTACAGCTACAAATTCTTCCTGCAAACTTTCACGGTCGATATATGAGAAATGAACATCATAGAACTCCATGCCACCTATTTTTTTGAGCTGTTCCTTGACCCTGCGCCGGCCAATAAGTGCATACTGCAGTATTTCAGCAACATCATCCCGGGTGAACTCTCCATGCGGATAGAGCAGTTTCATCAAGCCGGATACGGTCTTGCGCACTGCAATAACATCCCGCTGATTAAGGTTATTACCCAGTTTAAAATAGCGGTCAATTGCATCAGCAAAATTGTGCTTACGCATTTCCCGCAGATACTCAGCCAGGTAGTCTACTATAAATCCATAATTATTAGTAATTAACTCAGGGCGCATCTTCGGGATTTCCCATCCGGGCAGATAGTAATGCATACGATCAAAAAAGGCGCTGTCATTAGCCATTTCTTCAGGAAATGGTGCAAAGAGATGGGAAGTCTTCAGGAGAAAATCCAGGCTTTCATTAATATTGCCTACAAAAACCATAGAAGCATTGGCGTTTTTCTCTTCCTTGCCCCGGGCAAAGGAACCTGACGCCATATAATCCTTCATTATTTGAATACCGTCTTTATCTTTAAATTTGATACCGGCAACTTCATCAAATGCCACACAATCCCAAAGTCCTACCAGCCCGATGGATCGAGATGCCATATTGTAGAATAGATTAGCAACCGTAGTCTGCCCTCCTGATACCAGGATAGAATTAGGCGAGATTTCTTTATAAATATGTGATTTTCCCGTCCCCCTTGGGCCCAGTTCACATAGGTTATAGTTATTTTCCACCAGCGGTACCAACCGCAAGATTATGTGCCACTTAACTTCAGGTTCAAACTGGGTAGGTTCCAATCCGGTGGAACGAATTAACACATCCATCCATTCATCTTTAGTGAAATTTTTACGTCCCTCCAGGATCTCATCTAAGTCCATATTAGGCATTTGAATAGGTTTGAGGCTTTCAATGCGGAAGGGATTATTGTTACGATTCTCTTCATCATAAAAATATTCCATCTTTAGTATGACCCATATACCACCGGCCAGAAGCTTGTCATACTTTTTAACATAATCAGGGTTAACCGCTACTCCTTTTAGCCCCAGATTGGAGAATTCAGCTTCATAAATATCACGTTTTTCATTCAGTTTGACCGTTAGCTTGTCTATAACTGTATACTGGCCTAGTTCCTTAATATGTGACTTAACTTTTTCAGCTTCATCTGGACGGACGAAATTATCAGCCAGGATTTTCTTAACTCGTTCTACTCCCTCAAGAATAGCTTCGTCATCATCCGTAGCACAGTACATACCGAGAAGATATTCGAGCACGTAGGTAGGTACATTGGCCCCCTGTTTTATCATATTGGTCAGATCTTTGCGTACTACCCGGCCTGCAAAATACTGGTTCAGTTTCGTATCCAGATTTATCTCATCCATCATTCCCGCCTCGCTTTCGGTGCATAGGGGTCAGGCCTGACATTAACATTTACTTAATGGTAAATATCAACACTGACATTAGGTATCAATGTCAGGCCAGACCCCATATTAAAAATCAAAATCAGAACTAATCGCCAGATTTATCTGGAAAGGTATTTTGTCCTCATTCAGTTCAGTTTCAACATCCTTTATTATCAAGAAATAATCCTTATTTTTATTATATTTTCCAGTCTGCAAAGTCAGCCGCACTTTGTAAGTCCTATCTCCAGCTTTATCAGAAGTTTTGTCAGCAATTATGGTCTCTCGGCTGCTCAAAACATTACCATTATCATCTTCTATATAAATCACAACTGTTCGAGGAATATTCCGGTCATCTACCCTTTCGGTCTGGAAAAACTCCAGGCTGAATAAATTGTTGGTGATCTTGCGTGACTCATTCAGCAGTTTTACTTTGACCTTGCTGGCTTCTTTTTTCTTCAGGTTTGATCCCCGTTCTGCTTTATATTTAATCAAGGGAATTACTAATTCCTGTAGAGATGCACCACCGTGAACAAAATTGGCTCCTGCTCCCTGTACCTTGAAGCGTATGGCCGCCCGGGGAACGTATACCACCGGCTGCCCGGCCGATGATTTTAGATACTCAGGTTTAAACATCATTAAGGCATCACTTTCCATTTCCTGATAACTCAGCATATAACGGCGGGTTTCTTCAATTGCTCCCAGAGTTTCTTTTTTGATTTTATCGCTTTCAACCAGCGGGTCCCGTTTATATAGGAATCCATGGTCAGCAGTAAGATATATATTTACCCCGCTCAAATCATCCCGAATAATGCGGATCAAACGGTAAATCTCTTTCTCAGTCTGCTGCACCGCACCAAAAACTTTGATTTCAGTAGCTGCTTTATCGCCGATAGCATCAATGCTGTCGTGGTAAATATAGATCAATTTTTTGCCTTTAACCAGTTCGCGGCGTTCTTCTTTATTCATATCAATAATATTCTTGTAATGGGCTGCAGCAGCCTCAGGCACATATTGTTTTAATATCTTTTCCCGCTCCTGTAGACTGTCGGTTCTATTGCCATCAGCCATAACCCGCTCATTCTCCAAGCTGATTTCCTGATGGGGTAAAAGGGCTGCCATCCCATATTTAGTAGCGGAAGGCAAAACTCCCATCATGGTATCCATTTTAGCCGTACCGGCAGTTTCAGCATTGAGCCTGCCTGCTATATCTACTGCTGATTCATACCTCAGCGCATCGGAGATTATGACAAAACAGCGCTCACCTGATTCCATAAAGGGAGCCAGTTCCCGCTTGTAAAAACCCTGCTGGCTGGTAACACCGTCTATTTTTAGGTCACTGCCTGTATAATTGTTTATAGCTGCTGACCAGGCGGTTCCCAATCCTTCCAGGAACCAATTGCTATATATGTTCTCCACCTTTGTACGAAGCAGTTTTAGTACTTCTACCGGGTTCTGATCATAATACCAGTAAAACTGGCGGTAATAGTAATCAATATTATAATAATCACTGGCATAACCTTCCCACAGCTGCTGAATATTGAGCCCCGGTATGTCCGGATGCTTTTTGTGATACTGCTGTATTTTAATAAGATTATAAATTGCTTCATAAATACTTTGATACTTTTCATACCAGTGTTTGCTGCGCCGGATTTCAATCAGACCCAGGCACTGTTCATAATTTTGGATTTCATTATGGATGGATTCCACTATATAATGCAGAACCTTTTTATCAAAGACTTCGAAAATATCACACTCGCTTAAAGATTCTATACTCACCGAATCCAGCCGCTCAGCAATATTCAAGGCTGCATCTATGCTGGCTGCTAACTGTTCATAAGCTTTCTTATCGGCCTGGTGGTTCATCCAGCTATCAACGAAGAAAATGCAGTTAGCTTTTCCCTGGGCAGACAGATATTCTTTAAGAGGGCTGAGCTGACTGTCATCCAAAACCCGGCTGAGACTGTTAATTAGAATATGAGATGCCAACTTATGTAAGGAGGACTCCTCCCGAGTATACCCGAAATATTTATTCACATGCTTCCAAAAAACCTGACTATCCATAAGCCGGCTGATTTCAGATAAATAGCGATTATTATCTTCTTCCAAACTTCCTCCCAGGACCTTTTTAAATACCTGGAGCTGGTCGGGATATTTCAAGCCACATAAAATCGACATCATAGCCAACTCCAACCCAGCTTCATCATAGCCGTTAACTCCATAACCAGCCAGCTTTTTACGGCGTTCATTGCTGTTGAAGAACTTCTGATAATCTTTAACCAGGGGTTTAAGGGTCTTATTTATCCCCAGTTCTTCCATCTGCAGGGCCAGCCGGTCAGCAGAAAATTCGTAGGAATATAACACTATATCGATCAACCAGTTGTCTTCATCCCTGGCTGGTCGGTTATTGGCATAAATCAGATAGTTGGATTCAGTATCCTCTGTCTCCAGGAGATATTTAGTACAAAAATAGTTAGTCTCAGTAAGACGATGCAGCTTGGCATTTTCCAGCTGCAGTTCGTCAATCAGGTCAGCAAACTGACCTTCAGTATCATACCAAAAGATTATTTTACGTTTTTCTCCGGCTTTCAGATTGGCTGAAAATTTGCTCTCCAGGTTCTGTTTTATAAGTTCCAGTTCCATAATTCCTCCGCAGTCTACTTTATTTTAGCCAGCAGTTCATCAAATTTGGCATAATTGACTTTAACCCCGTCATCCAGGTCTAGATCAATACGCATGTCTGCATAATGGTGAATAATTTCTTCATATTTTTTTAGTTCCAAGATCTGTTTGTCCAGTTTGGCTATGTTTTTAATCGCAGTACGGGCGGCTTTACTCCCAGCTTCTTCATCTATGATTCTCTGCAGGTGCTGCTTCTCCACTTCCAGGGCTTCCTGCAGACGATGCAGATACTCGGTTCGGACAGTGGCAATGGTATCCTGCTGATATCGGTGCAGGTAAATCAAGCAGTTGAAAGCCTTTTCCTTTCCCGAGGTAAACATCCAGTAGATAGGACGTTTTTTATAGGTCTGGATATGATCCTTATAAAAGTCATTTACGAAATAACGACGAATGCTGTCCCGGGCACTTTCACTGGCTTTACGTCCCAGGGTATCAGCTATTAAATCAAGGTTCTCTTCCAGTTTTTCCGTACCAAAAGTAAGCCGGACGAAGTCAACAAAGCGGGTAACAATATCATCTTTGAAATAATCCTCAACCAGCACCGGGATCACATTATCCCGGTCAGCCGCAAAAGTATTATACTGAGCAGAGTCAAATTCACCCCCGGCAAAGACCAGACCCTCTTTATCCAGGGAATAACGTCCCAGCATACAGCCGACCCCATAGGATATGTATTCCTTGATAGTATCGTGCAGAAGCAGGGCTTCCAGTTCTTCCTCTGCCCTGTCCCCCCCATAGCGGTAATAAGGATTGCAAGTAAGGGTGATCTCTGACAGCGGAACTTCTGGAGTCAGCTCATCCTGCAGCCCATAGGCTTCGATGAAGATGCGGTTGTTCTCCTCCTCCAACCGTTGCATCTCCAGAGTCATCTCTCGCCAGTGATTCCGGAGATCATTGTAGGTTTCGTGTATAGTTGATTGGTGGTATTCAGGTTTTAATAATGGAAGTATGCTAAAATCCCAGGATGTCTCATAGGAATCCCAGTCAGATTTTGCCAAAGAAATCAAATTGTCTATTTCTTTATAGAAAAATCTATTCTTGCTTAGCACTTCATATAAAGGAATTGGTAAACGTATTACATCAGCAATTTGAAGATTAATGGTTGGATTAAGTAATTTTAATATAATCATTGATGGAGCCGAATTTAGACATGCAAGAATATATTTTCTTTTTTCTCTAGTGCTAAAAACTCCTGGTCCCCCGGAGTCGTATAAACAACCTTCTGGTAACCATCTCATACTGAATGGTCCACTTGTAATATATGAGAATCCAACAGATGGTAGAAAATAATAATCAATGTTAACTATAGTTCTTGTATAGGACTTGTTTATGGTCTTCGCAAACTCAATAACATCCCTCCCAGAATATTCCCAATTTATATAAAACTCCATAAATCCATACCATTTTCTATTTCCTCCGCCTTTACTATACGGAAACCATTTGGCATGTGAAGCTAACGCTTCATCAGCATTTTTTGCACCTCTAAATACTTTTTCATTATTAACCTCAGGCCAAAACCTAAGAAATCTTTCGTTATTAGATGTAGTCATTCCTCGTTTAACATCAGCAAATTCCCCCAGGGGAATACCATTTTCAAAGCTAGCCAAAAGCCTCTCACTCACCCAATACACAATCGGCGAGCCAGGAATTTTTTTGAAATCGATGGCGGATACTCTATACGGCTTAAAACGATTTGCTTTGAGTTCCGCTTCTTTATCTGCTTCACAGTTACCGGCTACGAGACGTAAGTAAGCTCCTTTATATTCTGCATTTTGAGCATTTTCTATCACAAAAGCAGTAGTAGAAACCACTTCTCCGCCTATACTGTCAAATGCCCTTGCACCTAAGTGAACCATTGATAGAATAGTTTTACGATTCAAGATCTCTTCTCGCAGTTTTTCAAAGGATGATAAAAACATCCAACTCTGCATTGTAATCATCGCTTCTAATCCATGTTTAACTGCTAAATCTAAATTGCGTTCAATAAACATGGCAAATAAGTCAGATTTGCCATCTGGATAGTTATCCTGCGCAAAAACTTTTATCCTTTCATTCATACTCCTATTACCCATATAAGGAGGATTGGCTATCACCACATGGTATTTGGGACTGAGATAATCCACCTGTCTGAGTGCCTGCAGCACTTTCTGATGGGTTTTGTTCAAGAACAGATTGTCAGCTACGTTCTTGGATTCGAGCAACTGCAGAATATCATTTACATCACTCAACTCAGGTCTAATCAAAGAGCCGAAATTATCGGCTTCTTCAAACTGCCCGAGAGTGGGGAATAGACTTGCAGTAAACAGGTCAATACCTATTTCTTCTTTATAGTTTTTCAGTTCATCCTTATCAAACTGTATATTTTCCAGTACACAGATGTTAGGCTGCACCGGCTTGCGGAAAAAGCGACGGTATTTCTGGCGGGCTTTCATCACCAGGGCAAAGGCAGCCAGCTCTCCGGCGCGTTCATCAATTTCAATGCCATAGAGGTTTTTCTCCAGAATCAGACCCGGTACCTCAGTAAGGAGATAACCTTCTTCTTCATAGATAGCATATAAGAGGTCAAAAGCGTAAACCAGCATATGACCTGAACCACAGGCAGGATCACAAATCTTAATTTCTTCAGGTGATGTAATTTTAAGAAAGTCGAATTCTTCCTGTTCCGGCTTTATGTAATACTCCATCTTTTCAATCAGCTTCGATTCGGGGTGGTTCAGCATCCACAGCCGTCCCAGGGAATTTTCCACCAGGTAGCGCACTATCCAGTGGGGAGTAAAAAGCTGAGTAGCGGCGGGGATGTTTTCTTTATTGATTTTTACGTTTTTCTTCAGATCAGCAAAGACCTGGTCTTTCTTTTCCGATATATAATACTGATAAAGCCAGCCTATTATCTCTACATCCCTCCAGTCTGCTTCCGGTATAAATTCAGTATTAACCATGGTTTGGAGAAACGAACCTTCTTTCAGCAGGTTATCAGGAAAGAGTATTTCTGAATGATCTTCAATTTTCTCAAACAAAAACGGAAAACATTCATTCAGGCTGTTGCACTGCTTGATCAGCATATATTTAAACAGTTCATTGTTGTCATTTTTCTCTTTAAAATCAAACACTATCTCCCGCTCTATATCCAAATCAACATTAAGAGCTTCCCGTAAGATATCAGGTTCAACGCTGCCGGGCAAAGTGGAAGATAATACTCTTACCCCGGTGGGCAGGAAATTATTGATTTCCATAAACCGCAAAGCGCAGAAGCGGTTAAACCAGGTGTAAGCGGCCTCTTCCATCACTTGTGAATAACCTTTGGTATGTATCTGCTTGATCAGATTATTGCGCTGTTTTACCTGGACATTACTCAAGGGCTTCCCATTTATGTATATGGCATCACTGGCTTCGATCTGAGCTTCTTTTACCTTGTCCTCAGTAATACCGATCTCATAAGCTTTTTGCTTTACTCTCTCTATAAGTTCATTACGGGCATTAACCGCGAAATTCTTCAAGATGGATTTATTCATCTGCGTATCACCTTTCTAATCCGGATATATGATGTATACTGCTACTTGAATCTTATAATTTTGTTTCCATTTATGAGTGCCTTGAGCTTTTGTCTTAGCTGATCAATATACTTATCTACATCCTGCTCGGTTTCCAGCTTATGATGTACTGCCAGTTCTTTATATTCCAGTACATGAAAGGCTGGTTCTTTAACTTCAGTTTTACCGCTATGATCTTTTTCCTTATTCCTGGTGATAGCCTCATCGATTTCGGCCTGCACCTGATCCCTATAAGTCGTGCTCTGTACTATGGCCGCATCCAGGCGCTCAAAATTCTGGCTATTCTCTATATAGTGATATTTTTCCGTATACCACTTTTCGATTTTCTCCCGGAAATGCTGCTGTTGCTGTTCACTCAGACCGTAAGAACCTGCTGCACTTATTAAAACATCATGGTCCTGCTGAACAGCAGCCCTGCTCGCATTTTTCTTTTCCTGCAGCAGTTCATCAAAACGCTTCTCCAGCCAGGCAGTCAGGTCGGGAATTTGAATAATTTTCTTATATGGTGCCGGATCATCAATAATAGCCTGGAGTTCAGCAGTTTTACTGATAAATTCGTCTTCCTGCAGATAGGTCCGATTGGTATTGATACGCTTTATCATGTCCAGACCTTTATCAAATATATCCTTTTGATTGGCAAAGAAACCCTCTACCAACCTCATATCTTCATCCCAATCCAGAAGGTCATCCTGATATTCTTTAAGTTTACCCAGCAGAATTATATGATCATTTTTGCAGTGTTCTATTTCTTTAAATATAGACAAACCCTGTTCGATCAAAGCTTCACCCGGATATTCTTTCCCTTTATACTGGCTAAGATATTTCTCATGCAGCTCCAGGCTCTTTTCCCTGAATTTGTCCAACAGGTAGTTTATCAGTCCATCTTCATCCACCGGTAGGTTTATTTCATTGAATAGTTCTTTACTTAGTTCACGCGCTACCTTGAGCTGTTTTTCATCTATACTGATCCGTTTTTTTATGATAAGTTTTTCTACTTCCGTCTTTTTACGCAGATAGGCTGGAATATTCTGATCCGCAGGTTCCAGGTAGCTGCCCTGGTAAAGCAGTCGCAATTTTTGCTGCTTAAAAAGTCGAGCTATTAATCCGGCTATATCGATTTCCCGCCAGCCATAGGGATCGGTTTCAAATTTATCCAGCAGGTTTTTCATGGTGATCTGTAAATGCTTGGCATCCTGCAGATCTATATATGACATAATTTCTTCTGAGGCCAAATGATTAGGATCTGAACTCTGCCCCATCAGAGTGATTTGCTCTATTTCCGTGTTAAGAATTTCCCTTATATCATTATCACTATCCAGAAACTCAGTGATATAAGGAAGTTTAAAATATACGCTTTCAACCAGTAATTTAAACCCGCTGTTAATGCGTTCTCTGGAGTTCGAACCGGAAGGTTCTATTTTTTCGCCGCTGGCATAATAGGTACCCTTAATAATAGCCTCTTGCAACATGTTTTTCGCTCTTTTCCTGCGTTGGGCGGCTTCCTCTTGTTTCTCAATAACTATTTTCTTCAGGCTGGCGGGCATATTCTCCTGTTTTTTAACTTTGTCAAAACGCTCAATCTTTAGAGCTTCCTGCATCTCTTCAAAATAATCACTGTAATCGTCCAAACGAATGATCAGATCGTTGCTTCCCGCAGAAGCCATTTTGAGCTCAGCTTCAGCTGCGTCATAGTCATCAGAGGCCCGGGTAAGCAGCCGCAGTCCAATTCGAGCAGTCTGGTTGCCCAGGTTACTTTCATCTATTTTCCGGTTGAAAGGAATCGGATAACGTTTATTATACTGATACTTCTGGTCATCATAGATATCATTAAAAATATATTTGCCAATAGCATCAACAACAGCAGAAACATCAATCAGCGTGTTTTTTATTTCCCGATTGACATCCTGTTCATCATCAGTTAAGAAGCGGTACTCATCCGCATTTTTCTGGACATAATTCTGGGATATCAGCCGGTTCAGGGACTGTTTGATGGCAGTCTTGAGGATCAATTTATCGTCATTTATACTGGAAAGCATGAGGGTGGCAATGTTATCCAGATTAGCTGGAATATCGCCAATATATCGTATTAAAAAGAGCAGTTTCAATACATCAACATCATAAGGTTCAAGTCCGTATCCCTGGCTGGCACTCTCTGCTGAACGAGTAATAACCCGCTGGATGCTTCCATCTAGAAATTCGTGCACGGAGTCGTAAAAAGAGTGAAAAGGAACCAGGACTCCCGGTTCATAGTCAGCCACTTTCTTGGCGGCATCCTGGAAGGCAGACAGCATGGAACGTTCCCCTTCAGATAAGTGTTTTCCGCTGGCTCCATGCCGCCGTATCTGGTTAAAGACCTCCTGCAAGAGTCGAAATTGATAAGGTACAAAGGGATAAGTGGCTATGAACTCTTCCTCACTATTGTAGCCCTGGAGATCCAGAACGGTTCCTTCGGAAAAATGAATCAGGTTTTTTAATACGGCTGAATTTTCATGGTAAATGAGACTCAGTTTATCCTTACCAAAGTCGTTTTTTTCTAAAATCCTTTTCTTTATAACCTCATCTACCGATGCGGAAGATAAACTTAATCTGGTTTTGAAACGACCCTGTATCTTGGAGAAATCGTTACCTTTTACAGGGGTAACCGAGTCAATATCCTCCTGAGAGGTAACGATAACCCAGGCTTTACCTTTACAGTGTGTCCCCAGATCCTCGGCTACTGTCTGCAAATTGATCATCAGGTCGGTATCATCCCCAATATACTGTCCGATTTCATCTACCAAAAATACCAGGTGAAAATTCTTTCCCTTACTATCTATATAATCTTTAACATCTCTAGCAAATTGTTCGATGCTGATATTAGGACCGTTATTATGATTAAACCAGTTTCTGGCACTTTGTTCTGACATCCCGGTGCTTTTGATTAAGGCTTCAACTACAGCATCCTCATCAAAAAGAAAACAGCTGCGACGGTCCAGCCAGGGTTCTCCTTTTACCGAGGCAAAAAAGTCCTGGTATTTTTCCAATACCCCTTCCTTGCTCAGATATTTTTCTAACTCTGCAACTTTTAGGTCGTCACCATAATAACCCAGGTGGTCGTAAAACACCTTGACAAACACTTTTAAAATCGCATGTTTATCTGTTTTTATTCCCATGGGGCTTTTAGAATCGATGTTAAATAAAATGGTCTCAGATTGTAAACGGGCTGTGCGCTGCATATCAGCATAGACTACGGAATCCGCTACCTTTTCCTCAAATAATTCAATCGGCTTTCGGCCTTTTATTTCTTTATTCTCTAACAGATATGAAAGTATTTTGAGAAAGTGCGATTTACCTGAACCAAAGAATCCGGAAATCCACACTCCCATTTCATCGGTAAATCCGTCTATACCTTTTTGATAGTTTTGATAAAATAGGGAAAGCCGTTTTGAAAGTTCCCGGGTAACTACGTATTCCTCTAATTCCTGAAAACGAGTTTCTTCATCATCCTGAGCTACCTTTATAACCCCTCTGATTTCCCTAGTGATACTTTTGTTGAACATTTCCCCAACCAGCATTGCCATCCCTCCACAACTCGTCTACTTTATTAACTGAAAAGCACGATAGTAATTATCATCATTAAAACGATTAAACAGCCTTAAGGATTGTCCATCGTAAGTTCCCGGGAAAAACATAATAACGGGTACCCGGTCCAATACATGGAATAAATTATTTAGTATATTATGCGAACGCATAAATGGATAAACTTTACCTACTCCGGTTATAAAAACTACATCACCGGGTTTCTGGTCATATTCCATTCTGGCAATATATGCATCAGGGCTGGCGATATTGGCCAGGGCCTCAAAAAGCCTGTCCCTGCCTTTATTCGCCTCCATCTCAGCTACCTGATCAATAATGTTTTTATCTCGTGCAATATCCAGTAGGATTTCAAACAGGTCATATTCTATGATCCTACGGTTGGAAGCTTCAAAGCTAAACTCTTTTTTAATATGCTTCACGTAGTCTCGGACCAGGAGTTCTTCGGCAGGATCATAATCAAATATGTAAAAACCGATTTCATTTCCCAGCCCTTTATTCTGAATAAAAGCCTCTGATTGAATTTTAGGTATAATCTGATCCAGGCGTTCTTTTATATTTGGCATGTTCAACATCTCCTAGTATTATATTGTTATGCCCAGAGATTTTAGCAGAGCAAGTTCCCCCGCTGCCTCTATATACCGGATTACATCAGTATCAAGCCCAGGTCTGTGCAGGGTACAACCATCGCGATCATCCAGTATGCCGGCTTCGGTGAGCATTCTTAGCAATACCTGTTTTAATTTCTTGATAGTATCGTCTCGCCAGCGGGCAACGTCTTCGCTTTGCTCCCGTTTTTCCAGGAAAAACTCGTTCATGTCCTTTTTATCCAAGGCCAGGTTATTGGCAGCAAATTTTTCTCCGACAACCTCGTTTACGAATTCCATTACAAGTCGATTGGACTTCACAATGGCATAAAGGTTAATAATTTTTGCAGTTTCAGAAGGTTTTTCCAGCAGGTACTGCAGCATGTTTTCATCTAGTACCTGTAACCTTTTCAGTGCTGCTCTTACCCTTTTGGGTATACTTTTTTCCGTTGCATATTGGAAGAGATTATTATTTATTACCTCTTCCAGTATTTCTTTATCATTTAATCCGTTCAATTTAAGTCTTGCCACCTGCCTGGTTTCATAAAACAGAAAAGGCTCTCCGGTTAAGGAGGCATTGTATTTCAAGGTTTTTTTCACCGCACACACTCCGAATTATTTTTATATGGTCAATCACCCTTTTTATTATAGCTTACTCTCTTGCCTATCAGCCATTTCTCAAACAGTTCTTACAGGTTCCTATTCGCACATTTAGATTATCAATTACGGGCATTTCACTGCTTTCTACCATTCGACCACAGATTTTGCATTCAAATAACCCGTTTAAAGGATTCGAGAAGCTGTTTCCCCAGCTGTTTGATTCATATGAGTCAGTTTTTTGCTTGTCTGTATTGTTATTTTTAGGCTTATATGTTAATGAAACTGGATGACTTTTTTTCTGAGCCGACCTTCTTTTTTCTTCTTCTTGTTTTATGATCTGTTGCTGCCTCTCAAAATCATCATTAAGGACTTTCAAAACCCTCTTAGCCTCTCTGTATTGTTCTCCCAATACTTTCTCTTCTTCAAAATACCATACTATCCCCAAATGCTTCGTGAGGTTAAATGTTACGTCATGTAATTTACCGGATACAACTTCACGGTAATCGTGCAGAGTAGTGCATGATGCTTTATTAGTTAGTGCCCTTACTATTTTTAGAAGCTCATTATTTATATCCAAATACATTAAGGAACCCAGTGAACTCAAGTCCGTGGGCAGAGAACGCCTAAGTCTTCCCTTAACAATTTTTTCATACCAGTCACCTATATAGAACTTATCTATGCCTGTTGTTTGTATGAGGAGATTATCTGGGAAGTTTACTTTTAAATAACCGTCCTGTTCATTATATCGTTCGGCTGAGATAAGCCAATTTGATTTAATAATGTTTTCTTCATAAAAATCTATCTTGTCTTGAATTTGCTTTTTCTTTTCTAATCCACAATAGAAATTAACTGCCCAATTGACATCTTTATCAAAACTAAGAAACACATCTGTTATAAGTCCGGGCGTGTGTTGGTATTCTATCTCTACTCTCCATTTATCGCCATACTTGGTTTGCATGAAGTCATACAGCATTTTTTTGCCTAACATATGTTCTTCGGATTCATGATTCCCAGGACAATTACTATAGTGCTTATGTGCAAAATGATGGATCATTACCGGACCGAACTTGCATATTATTGGTTCCTTACAAATTGGACATAGAGCTTTTGCATTACACATGTCTCTAAATTCTTCTTTGCGGTTGTCCCACTGTTTATCGGTGGATATTACTTTTTCTCCATTCAATAATGCTGTGAGCATAATACTCATCCTATTCCATGCTTAGTAAATAACCATCTGTAGGTACTAAATATTACAGAACAGCTGGTTAACACTATATAATGCCATTTTCCACATTATAATGTTTTCTCTCTTTATTTACCAAATTCCTCTATATTGCCGAATCTGCGAGATTATTGTTATCTTTCCAGTAAGAAAAATGAAAAAGATTTTATATCAGTAATACATTGTATTAGATGATAAATTGACTATCAGAGAAAATTTCTTCCATTCTGCAGATATGCTGTATAGTTTCATATTCTAATTAACCTACAGAAAGAATTGAAAAAAATAACCAGGAGCCTATAAGTATGCTCTTGGCTATTTTTATTATGTTATAAACTCATTTATGTACCCAGTTTTCTTTTTCGAATACATCCTTAATCTTTTTATAAACTTCTCCCGGTGTTGCAGAATAGACTCGATGAATCCCTTTTTCGAACACCCGTTCGTTCTCGCTGATTATACTTGGGGATATCATTGAATCAACAAATCTCCCAATTATTGAGTCCGCTAAGTATACTCGGGTTAGTCCAACATCTTGTTTGGGGGCTGGGAATAATATTAGGCCGGCATATGTGCATGCTGAACATAATTTGTCGACTCGAACATCTGTGAGTCTGCCTATCTCAAAAAAGGTTTTAAGCTCATCCCTGGTAAATAATCTAAAATCTTCACCAGCATCCACCAAGTCCTGGGCCAATTTTACTGCTCTTGTGTAGTCATTTGCCAATGCACAAAGACCTCCTTCATTATTTAATTTGTTTAAGCTATCTAAACGGGTCGTAATATTTGTGCAACTGTGAAGGAGTGTTTCCCCGATATAAATGAATTCATCTCATGAGTGTTTGTACTTATTTTCACCATGCCTTTTTAGCAAATATTTCCATTCATCGTTGTCCCTTTTCTCTAATTCATTCAATTTTTCTTTCAAATACAACGTTTTTTTATAAGGGCCACCGTATTTTTTCTCAAAAAACGCTATTTCATCACTTAGAATATCTAATTCGTCATCCCTGTTTATTTTTTGATGTTGGCCATGTTCTTCGCACCACATCCTTACGACATCCGTTACTGAAATAAGTTCATCCGTTTGAGCACGCCACATAACATTCTCGTCAATACTTATCGCCACAGGAGTTATTATCTTGATGTCCATAAAACGCCCTTGGGAGATCCACAGAAATATCGTATTTTCTGAAACCCCGAAATACTTAGCTAATTCCTGCACTTTATATCTGCGCACACTCTCCCCTCCATTCTTACTTTCTCGTCATAATTACTTCTATGAGTATACCTATTAAATTCAACCATGTCAATATTTGTCTTATTTGTTAATATTTTGTCATATTTTACTCTATTCTGGTTAATAAGTGTCTGTATTGCATATTTTTCTGTTTTACAATAGGGAGCATTCCTGTAATGCTTAACATAGGTCTTTGAAAAAAGAGACGCCGTTCAATACAATTGAAACCCCAACGAAAGCATTACCCTAAAGGA
Organism: Anaerovorax odorimutans; assembly: GCA_016841185.1. GTDB lineage: Bacteria > Bacillota > Clostridia > Peptostreptococcales > JAAYPU01 > JAENZQ01. The sequence goes on along the minus strand of JAENZQ010000031.1, from coordinate 6,566 downwards.
ACTGAAATAGCCGAGCTGTTGTTGGAAGATAAAGCCGCTATGCTCCCTCTACCGACCAAACCTTTTGATATTGGGTCGTACAATAAATACGCAAAGTCCGTTATGACGGCAATTTTTATTCAGCTTCTCCACAGGTAGTTGGTAAAGAGATAGACATAAAACTGGGGGTACATCAGGTTGATATTGTTAATGAGCAATATCAGTAAGACACAAGCGACTGTATGGTCAGGAACAGAAAATAATGGACTGGCCTGCCCTATCTTAGTACCTTAGCCAAAGGCCCAATGCCTTGAAATACACCGGCAATATATACACCTGGTCTAGGGCCTGCTATGATGTTTTTCCTGAAAGCAGGTGAGTACAGATGAAAGAACTGATTAAAGACTACTGCAAGCAATTGCGCTGGGGAAACCCTAGTAAAAAACTATCCCGATATTACAGCGGATACCCATGAAAAGTTTCTGGTTAAACTTTTGGAAACGGAAGTGAAAAGACGAGAGTTAAACCGTAAAAATCGCACAGAGCCAGCTTCGATGTCATTAAAACCTTTAACGGCTATAGCCTTGATCATATAGAAATACCAGCTTCTATCTCGGTAGATGTTTTGAAAACTGCCGCATTGCTGAAAAGAAAGGAAAATTTGATACTTTACGGACCGGTAAAACCCATATGGCTACCGCCATCGGGGTGGAAGCATGTAAGCAAGGAAAGAGGTGCCAAAAATATTTCTCTCTTACCATTTCATACTAGAAGTCTTGTCTGGCTACTGAACTGCAAATGGTGCTACAACATCATAAAATGTAATATGTATCCTACCTCAAAGGTAGGATCTAGCTTATTTGCCCTATTCGAAAACCACGTCTAATCTATCTACTACTGCTATATCCGAGTTATAGACGGTAATTTTAATAATCAGGCTTTTTCCATTTTCCCAAACTACGCGACTCCCGTCTTTCATTACAACACAGGATATTGTGTAAAGCAGACATTTGTATCTAGGTATATTCCAATCCGATTTTGCAAACTGGCAATCAAATGGCTCAGGTCCACCCCAAAGATGTTCGCCATGTGCACCGAATGCTTCGAGTATACGGGTTACGACCTTTGCGGGATAATATCTGTTTCCCCATTTATTGAATCCTTCTTCCATTTGCGTAATAGCTTTATCGCGTATATTTTCCCATATGGTTACAGGCCGCTCAAGCTTAAACTCGTCGGCAAGCCACTCTAAGTCTCCTACCGTCATAGAATCGTATTCATTCAAATATTCATCGTTATCTCCCATAATAATATCTACTTTTTCTTCATTTACTGAGACATGGCCGCTTCTTTTTAAGTAACCTTTATCTGTAATGAATAGAGTGTATGGCTGTTTAAAGTCTACAAAAGTTTTATTATTTAATTGGCAGTTTTCATACCCATGAACATATGACACTTGGGACGATTCCGCATACTTTCTCAGAAGAGTAATTAGTCTTTGGGAATAATAAATATAATCTTGATTATTTTTCATAATCTGACATCTCCTTTGATTTTAATTGATTTGGATTTATCCAGTATTAATGCATAAATAAATTAAATATTAATCACTATTCACCTCCTCAAGGCATTTCAAAACAAAAAAACAAACTAAGCGAATATATGTATACTAATAAAAGAAAAATTAGAAAATCAAGTAATTTTTGAATTAAGTTAAGGCAAAAATGTTAACGGTTGTTAAAGATAAATCGTTCCTCCCAAGTCTAAGCCCAAAGGAGATAGCATTATGTAGGTTACCCCAGGATGACTGGCAAAAACTGCCCGCCCGATAGTAAACACGAATATATTTAGATATCCAGATGGCTTGATCTATCTCGAACTTCAGTCTTGAAGAAATGGAACAGCTACTTGGAAGTAAGAAAGACCAGGAGCAATAAACTTGATAAACATTATGAGCTAATCAGGTCCTGGTTAATCAGATTTCCGGACATGACCAGCGCTCAGGTTTTGGACTGGTTGCGGGAACGAAAGATAGATGAAGGCGTTAGCGAAGAACAGTCAGAAACTACGTTAATTGAGTGAGAGAGGAGTGTGGTATTCCCCAAGTTAAATACATACGGTAATACGAAACACTTGACGAATTATCTACCGGGCTGCAAATGCAGATGAATTTTGGACAAATCACCTTACGCAGTTAATAATAAAGGAATCGTGGGAAGTTGGTGCCCCATTATGCGATTCCTAGCCAAATATATCACTTATGTAGGGCCGCTCCTCAATTAAGAGGAGGCGGCTCTATCGCATCTATAATTTGTGCTCTACTTCTCGGACTCTTGCAGAAGTATTATTGTATAACGTCTTATTATCCTTCACTTCGATCTACATCGTTTTTCAATTAATTTGCCCCTAGGCTGTAGCCTTCTTTCGTTAGAAATTATGTGGTTTAACAATTGGGTTATCGAGATATCCTCATCGATAGCCCTGTGAGCCAGATACTTTTGGTTTTCTGGTTCCAGTTCATAGCTCTTGCGTCGGTTGACCAGGGCACAAGCTACTTTGGTTTGGTTTGGTTTGGTTTGTTGCCCTTCGCACTCAGCGCAATATGTGCCGTACCCCTTGCTGCGAACATATCGGTATTCCACCTCACTGTGTATATCCTCCCAATCATTATCCGCTGATAACTTATAAATCGCGAATTGTTGATGGCATTTGAAACACTCAACCCGTAGTTCCCGGTTTTCCTCGTTATACTTATACGAGGAAAACCGGGTTTTTATGGTTTCCGGGATATTAACAATATCGCCATTTACCATTTTCACAAATTTACGGCTTTTTTTAATGTTTTGCATAATAGTTATTCCCCCTTATATTGGATTTTAATAAAGTTACTTTCTGTCTTTTATATAAACAGAAATTATATCGCTTCTGTTTTTTCCATGTCCAAGCCATTTGCTCACTTCTTCCCCGGCTTCCTTCTTGGATAAACCCTGGGCTCTTAGTTCATCCCAATGCTTTTGCGCGGCCATTTTGCGAACGCTATGAATGGACGTTAGCGGATACTTATCTTTAATACCTACAGCGGTCATAGCACGAAGCAAATAGCGGTTTATGCTATCAGCCTTGATTCCAAAGACCTTATCGCCCCGAGCCCTTTCAATCAGGCTCTTCAGAAAAGGCAAATCTGCGGGCCTTACATCCACCCATCTCTCTCGACCGCCCTTCCCTTTGATGTGTATTTTCATTGCAACAGTATCGATATCGTCTACTATGCAACTCGATAATTCAGCGGCGCGATGCCCGTATATGCCAGATAATTCAACTGCGCCCACAGCACGGGATTTGGAAGTACGCCCGTATTCCCGTATTTTCTCGAAATCAGACGGGTCCATGCTTTGCACACGTTGCAATACATTCGCTTTCTCTGATTCTGGAGCTTTTACATTACCCCGCCATTCCACGGTAACCTTGAAATACCGATTTACCAGGTCCTCCATTTTGCCGATACGGCTGACATAGTTATTCAACGTATAGCGGCTTGAGGTTTTGGATTTTTCTTCAAGAAATTTATTCCAGTGTTCCGCGGTAATATCCTCGGCCATACGAACGCCAGGATACGCTGTTTTAAGGTACTGGTGCATTTGATGTGATAGTTTACAGAGATTTTTTCTCTCTGGAAAGCTGAATACTTTGCCTTTAGTTTGACCAGCATGTTTCAGAGCATGCTTATCCATTTGGGTCCTGAACCCCCCTTCTATGGCACTATTAAACTGATACTTGATATTATGTCGTGACATTATCATCACTCCTTTTATTGTTTATTAGTATCAGGTGATGGTTGCGATTGTTTCAAAACCTCATAGGTTCCGAAACAATCGCAACCATCCGGCCATCTTCCAGAGTCACAAGGCAGAGCCAAATTAGGGCTGACATCTTATTGCAAAACCATGAAAACGGGCCGTTCCCAATATGACCATAGGCTATAAAAAGATTAATCCATAAATCAAGTATATTTTTGAAAGCGAGGGGAACCTTTTTCCCAGTGAAAAGACTATCTCCAAATACCGATGGTAGCTGGATGTCTAAATGAGTGGAACCCTGATTTAACCCATACTAATTAATACCCCTCAAATAGTGTTAGGCTATTTTAATGATTTTCATATTCTGCTGAATAGCTGCTAACCGTGGTTCCATGGCAATAGGAATATCTGTTTTTACCTTAAAAAGCAATAATTATTAGGTTGAAGGGTTATTCTGGCCGGCAAAGAGGAACTGCGCGTGTGTCTGAGCGACACCCGCGCAGTTCCTCTTTGCCTTGCTAGATATATGCCCATGCCGAAGGGGTCAGGATTAAAGGCGCTGGGGCACCTTTAATCCTGACCTGACAAACGGCTGCAAAAAAAATATCATCGGGGCAATACAAGTTTCAGTAAATATACAAGCCCCCACAAGGCGAGTACAATGTTAGCACGCACTCCTCCCCAAAATATGAAAGAAGCTATTGTGCGGAGACCAAAATTAACTTGGTCCAATATCGATGCCTGGAAAACTGCAAATCTTTAGGAATTCTGTGGGAGATTTGTGCGGAACAATTACTTAAACATAATATCCCATGTACCGCTCCAGTTCCAGGCATAACAACAATGCAATGTGTGTAAAACCTTTATCGTCTTTTTAAAATCCTAACTGGGATGAACCTATGGTAAATAAAGAAACTTACAAGAATCAAGTATAAATTCTTAAGTTTTGCAATTTGTCCCAGTAATACTTGACTTGAGCTAGAAATATCTGGTACAAAAGAATATAAGAGCAGGCATTATTTTTAGTAGGAGAGCAGTTTACACACAAAATAGCTGGAGTTCATGTGATCGTAACGATAATCTTCTTACATTCTTAAAACTGAATACCTTATTAGTGAAAGAAAAGTGAAATGAAAGTAAAAAGTAAGTCGGTTAACCCTTGCCGCTATAAGGGTTAGTACTTACTTTTTTCATTTTCACTATCTTCAAATTGCCTGACTTATAAAAACAGAAGGGGGGTTTGCATGGAGGTGGTGCCTAAATGGCCAAGCTAATTAAGTTTGAAGCATCAGTTTCCCGAACTGAACTGACAGAAGCTAATTATTCCACAAACAAGGTAAACATTCTGGAAAGCAGAGATTTCCGGGACGAGCAGGAGGAGGAAAGATTTCTTCTCCCAGCCTTGCGATTATTGGCAGCCCTGCACAAGATCCATCTGCAGGAGGCTGCCGATCAAAAATCTAATAGAAAGGAGAAATGCTGATTATGAATGCAGCAGTATATGCCAGGTACAGCAGTGACAATCAAAATGACCAGTCTATAGACGCTCAATTAAACGCTATACACGATTATGCAAACAGAAATCAAATAACTGTAGTAAAAACCTATATCGATCGCGCTAAATCGGCTACAACCGATAAACGGCCTGAATTCCAGCGAATGATCAGCGACTGCAAAATGGGCCTTTTTGACGCGGTAATAGTGCACAAACTAGACAGGTTCGCGCGAAATCGGTATGATTCCGCGCACTATAAGTATCAGATTAAAAAATGCGGACTAAAGCTTATAAGTGTTTTGGAACGCCTGGATGACAGCCCGGAATCCATTATGATGGAGTCGGTGCTGGAGGGAATGGCTGAATATTACAGCCGTAATCTGGCCCGAGAAGTGATGAAGAATATGAAGGAATGTGCCCATAAGTGCAGGCATTTAGGAGGAAGACCTCCTATAGGATACGATGTTAATCCCGAAACAAAACAATATGAGATAAATGAATATGAAGCTGAGATCGTTAAGACAATCTTTGCTATGTATTTAAACGGTGATGGTTATTCCCGAATAGTAAATTGCCTTAATGCCCAAGGTTATCGCACTAAGATTGGCCGACCCTTTACCGTCAACAGCATGCACGATATTCTGTCCAACGAAAAATATTCGGGAACCTATGTCTTTAATAGAACTACATCTAAAGATGCCAATAACAAGCGTAATAATCATCGATCCAAAAATGAAGAGGATATCATCAAAATCCCTGGAGGTATGCCAGCTATAATCTCGGAAGCAGAATATCAAAAGGTTAAGGACAAAATGGAGCAGAACAGGCACAGAGCTGGAGCATATAAGGCCAAAGAGATATATCTTCTGTCAGGTCTGATTTTCTGCGGCGAGTGTGGGCAGGCTCTGGTTGGCAATTCCAGACGAGCAGGCCGCAGTAAGGAATTATATGTAACCTATCGCTGCAACAACCGATATAGAACACGCACCTGCGATAACAAGGAAATCAGACGGGAGTATATAGAAGCATATGTATTGAGTCAATTGGAGGCCAAAATATTTAATGAAAAAAGACTGCCCCAATTGGCCAAACAGTTTAATAAATATATGCAGCAGCAGAACAGTGATATTACCGTTAAAGCAGGTGCTCTGAATGGCCAGATCAGCCGACTGAATAAAGAAATAGCTGATATAATCCGTATAGTACGACAAGGCTGCTCTTCGCCATCCCTGGTGAGTGAATTGGAAAAGGCGGAAAAAGAAAAAGCTGGACTGGAAGTCCAACTCAAGCAGATT
>JAENZQ010000067.1 GCA_016841185.1 Anaerovorax odorimutans | reverse complement strand
TGTCAAGGGTCATCATATTCCCCAGTGGGGTCAAAAGTATTCCCCACCCACATTTTAGTAATTATCGTTTCATAAAATAAGCAATTTTCTGTTTTTAGCGTTTAGAAAAATTCAATTATTCTCGTTCAATTTGGGATTAAGTTTCTTTCTGTACGATTCTCCCTTAATTATAATCTGATGAGCATTATGACACAATCTGTCCATTAAAGCATTTGCCATAATTTTATCCGGAAAGATATTTGACCAGTCGCTCATAGAACGATTAGCCGTAATTATTATAGAACCGTTTCCATATCTTGCATCAACAATGGCGTAAAGTAACTCCGCGGATTTCTGATCTATTTTCTTAAAAGCAAAATCATCGATTATTAAGAGCTCATAATTGATAATAGTTTTTAAGAGTTTATCTAACTTATTATTGATCTCTGCTTGATTCAGATTAAGAAAAAGATCATGGAAGTTGTAGAAGCCTACTGTCAAATACTTTCTGCATACCGAATGAGCAATTGCCTTGGCAAGATGAGTTTTACCGGTTCCCGTTGGTCCAACAAAAAATATGTTTTCATTTTTCTCAATAAACCTGCATAATATAAAGTTCCTTATTTGGTGTGCGTTGATGGAAGGATTAAAACTAAAATCGAAGCTCTCTATTGTTCTATTTGATTCCAGACGTGCATGAGTAATTAACCGTTGAAGTTTTCTGCTCCGGCGCGTCTCGATTTCATCTTGTACTATCATAGATAAAAATTCCGGAAAGGATAATTGATTTTGTGAAGCCTCCATTATCCTCAACTCAATGGTTTCAAAAGCACCCGATAGTTTTAATGATTTTAATTGTTGTTTTAACTGAGCTATTTCGGACATCAAATTTCCTCCTTCTACTTGTTATCGTAAATAAAATAATCTGAGCTGCGTACGTAAGAAGAGGTTTCATTAGAGATAGGGAGTTGCTCTTCTTTTTCTGAACTTAAGAGTTCAGCTACAACTGAGCTGAATAATCTCGGGTTTACTGATTTGTAGTCATCCAAAATTATTCTTGATGCTTCATTTATTATTTCAACCGGATATTTCTCGGCTATTCTGATTAAGCCTTGAGCTTTTCTCATATTGATATAAGCATGCGGCGAAAGTATTTTTTTGATTAAGTACCCAAAATCCCCGGAGATTTTTTCGGCTTCTCCGAGAAGATATTTAGGCATACCGGCTTTCATGACATTTTGCATATTCTCCGGAAAATCATTCAAATCTGTCTGACGGTATCCCGAAGGTATTGTATGGCTTTTAATAAGTTTTTCTTTATGGTAAACAGATACTAATTTGTTAGTTACTTTTACCAATACCTTTTCCCCGACGTATTGATGCGGTATGGAGTAGGATTTTTTATTTATCTGAATGTAATGATCCGGATGAACCCTGGCTTCTTTCCATACTGCTGTTTCAAAGTCTATGATGGGAAGTTTAAGAAGAGACGGTTTTTCTTTTTCGATAAATTCTTCATATGGTTTTAATTTTGTTGTCCCGTGAGGTCGCTGTCCGTATTGATTCTTTATCCAGTTAAGAATCGACTGATTCGCTTCCTCTAAGGATATTTTATCATTTATCGCTTTTAACTTTCTGAACTCCTCACGTATTGTCTGTACATCTCGCTCTACGATAGGCTTATCTTTGGGTTTTGATACTCTGAGAGGATTTAGGAAACACCCGTAATGTTCTGCCATCTCGCTGTAGGATCTGTTAATTATCGGATTATACAAATCGGGTTTTATTACGCCTGCTTTAAGATTATCCAAGAGGATTATTCCGGGAACTCCTCCAAAATAACTGAACATTTTTACATGAGATTGAACAAAACTCTGCTGATTTTGACTATAGACAAACTCAGCATATTTATGTCTGCTGAATGAAAGAGTCCCAATAAATGCATATGCATTTTTATTCTTCCCGGCTTTAGGATCATATATTCTACCAACTTTTGCGTAATCTATCTGCAGGAACTCTCCCGGGTCCGATTCAAGCCGGCATGTAGTTCTATCCTTCAGAATTACAATCTTGTTTTTCCGGATGAACCTTTTATAACTGCTGTAGCTTACTTTCCCTACTAAATCATGACGCTGGCATATTACTTCATAGGCGCTTTTTGCTTTTAGAGGATTCTCTTTGTTGTTTATAAGAAAACTAATCTCATCTAAGTATTTATCAAGAATTCCCTCTGTTTTCTTTGGACGCCCGAGGGGTTTCATCCCATCAATTACTCGAAGTATCTTCTCCTTATCGTAATTGTTGATTCCATGTTCAGTTACCGAATTGATATAACGTCTTATTGTCTTCCGGTCAAATCCGGTTACTTCCGATATCTGTGAGATGTTTTGATTGTCAAAATATCTTCTGATTATTTCAAGGATTTCCATAATTACTAACCTTTTATATCCCATTTGGTCTCCGGTTTATTTTAAGAGGAGATCAAATATGGTAATTAAGTGATTAACATTTTTTGATAATTACGATTAGCTAATGGGTGGGGAATACTTCTGACCCTAAGTGAGGAATACTTTTGACCCTGCACTGAGGAATCCTTCTGGACTTAACTGGGGAATACTTCTGACCCTAAACACCTTTTTACTGGGGAATATTTCTGGCCCTCGACACAAAAGTATATACCTATGTCATAAACTAATTTTTGTTATCATCATTTGGTTTTTGTTTAACTAATCTGTCGTTATTTCAATTATTTTAGAATTTTCACTCAACTCGACAATCTGATTTGTTTAACTAATTTGTTTCGATTCCGCTACACTTCCTTGAAATTAAATTAATTTGAATCCACTTTCTCTAAAGCACTTTTATTTTTTGGCTTTGCTATCACTTCTTCTGGTACTTGAGAAGATAATCTAAAGTTTGGCATCTAATATTTTTTCATCTATCATTTTATATATCCATCAATTCGCATTGAATTGCAAGATTTGAAAGCGAGCTTTCCGATTTCCATTGATTAATAATATTTCGATTCTTTACTTCAAAAGCATCATCTTTTTAGTTTGAATAAAATCTCCGGCGATTATTCTGCAGAAGTATACTCCGCTCGCCTTTCCGTTTGATCTAAAGCTTACTTTATGATATCCAGCTTCATATTCTTTATTAACTAATACTTCTACTCGCTCTCCCTGAATGTCGTAGATCTCTATTCTTATCTTTGACTTCTCAGGCAGCGAAAACTTAATATATGTTTCCGGATTAAATGGATTTGGATAGTTTTGGTATAATTCATATTTATCCGGTATTACTTCCATCTCTATTACTTCCGAGTAGTTAAAGCCTCCGTCTATGTCAATCTGTTTTAGTCTATACCTGAAGTGATTTCCTCCTACCGGGTTGTTGTCTATGAAATTATAGCTGTTCTCTATGTTACTGCTTCCATTGCCACTTACGAATCCTATTGTTTCCCAACTCTCTTCTCCACTGTTGTTGCTTCTTTCTACTTCGAATCCGTAGTTCTTTACTTCTGTTTTTGTTATCCAGCTTAACTGCACTTTTCCTTCATCTACTACTTCTCCTTCAAAGGTTGTTAGTTCTACCGGTAATGGAGTTTCATCTAAGTTAGTCCATGTCCCGTTTGTATATGGAGCTTGTAGAAACGCCGGGGCTATTGATTGACTTACCCATACCAAATTGCTATTTGAGGTTGGTTCGTCAATTGTGAGGTAAAATGTTGCTATATCGGTGGAATCTGTTGTAAGTGGTACGGGAGCCGGGGTGCCTGTTGTCAACAAACTGATTCTTATACTGTTACTTGAAGGTCTTGTTATATTTTTTGTTATGTAGGAGCCAAAGTCTCCATGCAATATATAATCAGTGGTTATTTCCGGTGTTGTAACATAACT